>NZ_CP017881.1:800779-978968 GCF_002761295.1 Methanohalophilus portucalensis
TACTCATTTGACAAAATACATTCATCCCCTTTGTGTTTTGTCTATCCAGAATCACATTGGGGACTTCTTCTTATAAAAATAATGATGTATTAGTGAAAGTTAGAGGAAAGGGTTTCTACAGAGCCCGATTTCATTTTCTTTAAATTCATTAATCGATTGAACTTGTTTTTCCCACTGTCCATTATAGTCCTTGCTGTCAAGTTCAATCTTATCTATCTGTCCTAATAGTTTCCCTTTTAGTATCTCATATGGTTTTAACCGAACCCCTCTGTCATTAATTACCTCAAAAATCATAGGAACATTAGTTTGTTCTACAGATAAATTGATTAGAACCAAACTATAGAGGAAATAAAAACTAAAAGTTTCAAATTTATGTTTCGTTGATAGTTGTTCATCTAAAAATTTACTTATTATTTGATAGTTAGCAACCATATTCGCAGCAGTAATCCCACTAGAAACATCTATTTCTTTAGGATCCTTTTTTCCATCAAAAAGGTCTTTTAATACTTGTTTATGTTTCTCATGATTCATCCAAAAATTCTTTTCCATCCCAGAGTAGCCTGCGATTTTACTTTCGAGCCACTTTTCTGCGTTCGAATCATACTTTTTAGATAAGTGGTATAATTTTAGTAAGATTAGCGTAAGAGTAGTAAGTCTTTGTTGCCCATCTACAATGTAGACTTTTCCATCTATTGTGTTGGTAACATATGTGTTCAGATAATACCAGCGATATCTAGAAGAAATATTTTCTTTAGTTGGGTCAAGTGATTTATTATTTTGATATTCCTGTGTAAACCTATAAAAAATGTCATCTAACAACCGTTCAACTGGTTCTTTTGTCCATTTGTAATCACGTTGATAGAAGTCAATGTAGTATGTAGTACCTGAAAATAATCTATCAATATTTTGTTTGTCTGGAGAAATGTCCATTTTACTACTTCCTTTTATTTATTCATAATGTTTTATCAAATTTAATTCTTTCAAGTAATGCATCTGCCGGCTCCCAGTCCGGTGCATTATGCACTTCTTCCAGTTCCTGCTGGTTGAGCAGTTTCCCCTCAAAGGCCTTTTTCAGGATGCTCTGGCGCAGTGCTTCTGCTTTTTCCAGATTCTCTTCGATGTCCTGCTCGACTTTATCGCAAACTGAAAGACGGGTTTCGATTTCCGTGACGATGGCTTGTTGTTCTAAAAAAGGACAAAGTGGATATTCAAAATTGCTTAATTGACTTTGATTTATTGATGCCATACCAACTGTTTGTTGAGCATTTCTATTGAAGTAATGATTTGCTGAAAGGAAAAACCAATAATTTACGAGTTTTGAATTGATTTTTGAATTTAATCTCAATCTAATATTTTTACTTTCATAGACTGAAAATTCCATATTTTCTGGAATTACTGCAGTCTTCCCAACTAACTCTCTACTATTTACTCGATTTACCAATAAATCGCCAGCATTTAAACCATACTCATTTTTTTCATTTTCTGTAAGTATAATTCTTTTAATATCAAACCATTCAATCATTCCATTTTCGATATTGTACATCCTAAGACATGCAGTTCCTTCTTCAGAATAAAACGACTTTGGTTTATAAATTCCATTTTTCATCGATTCAGTAATTTCACCCATTTTTATCCATTTCCATTCTTTAGGAATGATTGGCAATTTCTCTAATTCACCAACTGAAAGAAAGTTACCCCTTTTGACTTTTTTTGGTTTAGCAGGCTTCTTTCCCTTCTTTCCAGCATCTTCCCACTCTTTAACAGCCGCTTTCCATTCATCCAGTTTCCTGTTGTAGCTTTCTTCCCTTTCCTTCCGAATCTGCTCCAGCAATTCTTCCGCATCAGGCAGGTCGGTCTGCTGCTGTCGCCACTGGCTCGTAAGTTCTCCCTCAAATGCTTTCTTCAGCACCGCCTGCCGGTACACTTTGAGCTGCTCCTGTGCCTTTTTGAGGTCTGCGATGCCGTTATCCAGTTCACTGAAGAGTTGCTCTATTTTGGAAACGATGGCGCGCTGTTCGGGGGGGGAACAAATTGGGATTTCTAAGTTTTTAAGAATTGTTTGACTAATATTAGACTGTGCTCCACCAATACCTTTTTTAACTAATTCTTGTCTCTTGTGGAAAAGTAAATAGTACAAATATTTTGATTCAATAAATCTATTTTTTATTATTGCACATACAGCTTGATTGGTTGCAGCATCAATTCCTAAAAATGCAAGCTTTCCAATAGTAGCACCGTATAAAGCAATTAATAGCGTACCTTCAGGGAAGATTTTTGCGCTTGATTTTTCAATTGCTTCTTCTGAAATATATTCTTCAGTCTCCCAAATAGTATTATAGTTAAGTTCACCTGACTTTACCCATGGGATATTTCCCTTATAATAAGAAGAATTTTTTCTGCTTGGGGTGCCGCCGCTGGTAGTGAAACATATTTCCCCTAACTTTCTATTAATTCGGTATGTGTACACTTCTTCTTTACTTTGAGTCATTATATTTCCACGAATCCATATTTTTTCTCACGCATGCTAAAAGCAGGTTCGCCACCTTCAAGGATATTGCAAATCTGTTCTCTTATGGCTGGATTTTCAATTGCTCCAGATTCGTAACTTAAAACTTCGTCGTTATTTTTAGCTACGATTACCTGTTCTGCATCAGCATTTACAACTAAATTGGCGTTGTGTGTCACAATAATTACTTGCCTATATTTTTTAATTTTCTCAAAAATTGGTACCAATGACTCCACAATAAATTCATTATCCAAGTCATCTTCAGGTTGATCAAAAACAAAAGGTTTTATGAAGGGGCTTGTAGCAAGTTTAATACATACATAAAAAGTCCCTCTCATACCAACTGAAAGTTGTCTTATTTCTTTCCCCTTATAGGTGGATTTTGATTGGACTTTCCAATACTTTTTTCTAGTTCTTTCCAATAAAAGTATCGAAAGGAACTCTATTGCACCACCTTTATTGAATAAATCAGAATCTAATGTTTCTGCTAAGTTTAAATAATTACCATCCAAGTAGACGATTTTCTCTCCTCTTAATAACTTTAAATAGTCGTCTTTACTTTTTATTTGAAAAATCTCCTCTATTTTTTCATTTTTTGATTGTAATTGTGTTTCTCGAAACTTACGAAGATTCAGACAGCCCAATATTTGATTGTAAAATTCATTTGAGTTAAAGACTTCATGAGCTTTTATTTCGATATCATCTAATAGATCTGCAATTAATTTTTTTTGTTCCTCATTCCAATAATTTTTTCCACTTTTTAATTGAATCCATTTGCTATTGATATTTTCTATACATTTTTCGTGAGCTTGTTCGATTAAGTCGGCTAATTCCTTTAACCGTGTATACTTATATTCAATATCTTCATTTTTTAAATCTATTTCTTTAATTCTTCTATTATATGTATCAATTTCATCTTGGTAGATAGATATTTGTTCTAACAGTCCACTTATATCTGTTTTTATTCCAGCATCCTTAAATTTTGTATCGATTTCAAAATTATCATCCTGTAATGTTGCAATTTGTGTTTTTGCATTAGCTAAAAAATTATTAATAGACAGTCTTTGAGTTTGGATATTCAATTGTGGAATTTTATCCTCTACAATATCACTATATTCATTTAAAATTTGTATGTCGTTATTTATCTGATCTTGAAAATGTAGCAAATTATTAAGTACTTGTTGCGCTTTTGTGCTTTGTTCACTTATTTTGTTTATTTTATTAAGATTTCCTATATATTTGTCTATTAATTGACGATTTTCTTCAGTAGTGATTGTTTTTATTAAATCTTCTTTTTCCTTTTTCTTTTTTCGATTATAATCATAAGAATTCAAATAATTACCATTACTATCCTTATAGTTAAACCAATTTTTAATTTCAAAAATTTCATTGATTAAGCGTTCAATTTCAGATTCTGGAACATCTAATGAATCCGCTTCATTGGTTAAATTGAGAAGTTTTTTGATCTCGTCATCTAACTTATAAGAATTTTGTGGATCAACTATTTCTTTTACTTCTCCTTGATGAATGTGTAAATAATCTAAGTTGTTTTCATTCTGAATATGATATTCATTTGTAGTTCCATCTGTTTTTTGATAAGTAACTGTGAATTTGTCATTTGGAATTGAAATCTCACGTTCACGTCCATTTTCTTGAAATTTATTAAATGTTTTAGCAATTGAATCGAGAAGTAAACTTTTACCTTTGCCTCTTCCTCCAATTATAGTCACAAGGTTTTGACTCAATTCCAGTTTAGTTTCATCAAATTTCACCTCACTATGATTGAATATATTTGTATTCGTTATGTTGATTTCTGAAAAGAAAGACTTTTTGAAATCTTCTTGTGGATTACCTTCTTGAACTCTTACACGCTCTGAACCTTCAAATATAATTTGCCTTAACCCTTCAAATGTAGGGTTAGCTTTTATCCAATTAAAACAGTTTCCTATTCTATCTTTTGTTGTATCTTTATATGAATATGTATGAGCATCACTACAATCGAGAAGGAGATCATTTACTTCCTCCTTACTTAATTTTTCTCTAGCATTGACATATTTTTCTACGGATTTTGCAGATGTAAATACCAAGTGAGCGTTATTAATGATTGTTTTTTTATCAGTTACTGAACTATTTGACCATTGAAGCTCATCCCACTCAGTTTTGCCGACTGCTATTAAGTATTTGTCTTTAAAGTAGTGTCTATTTTTTAGTATTTCAAATATCTTTTTTTCGTCAAGGTTGAGATTGTTAAATCCCTCTATCAAATCAGATTGGTATTTAGGTAGTTCTTTATCGGGAACATTAGATTTGATTTTTTTTCCAAGATCTTTTAAGCTTTCTTTAGTAATACTTCCATTCCAATAATCTCGGTTTATATCGGAACTTAATTTGTATGATTGTTCCAAAGCATTTAAAAATTGACTTTCTATCGTATTAATATCAAGTTCATTTGAAAAAATCACATGTAAATTAATTCTTTTAGTGTTTCTAAACTCAACACCAGCAAATTTTTGTATTCTAAATTCAACAACTGGCAATATTAGTTTTATATTAGATAATCTTCCATTAATTTCTTTTTCGTATTTTATTTTCTTATATCCATCAAGAAATAGATAATCATTTATTCCAATGACTTTAAATTCTTCTGGCAGTGCTTCGAGATCTTTTAAGAATTTTTCCCATACATCCGCAGAATTACCATAATCGTTAATGATTGATTCAGGTGTATGAATATGTAAATCCCATTTCGTCCATTCAGATCCTTTTGGAAATTCTGACATAATAATACGTCTCCATATATTTTATTCTACGAGTGCCTCATTCAATTCATCAATCATAGTGTTCATCTCATTCCCGAAGAGCTGGTACATCCGGCCACGTCCTCCCAGTGCATCGAACGGGGCATAATCCAGGTCATCGATTTCCAGATGGAAACTGGTAGCCACGTAATCCCTGATCATTCGCAGCCAGCCCATCTGGTCCTCATTGAATTTCAGGGTACCGGCCTGCTTATCAAATACCCAGTTCTGGAAATTCCTGCTTACGGTTAGGTCATAGGAAGTCAGTACCGGGTCGATCTCGGTGACCCTGCGGATCAGGGAGATCAGGGCTGTGAGTTCATTCTTCGGGGAATTGCCGTTGACCTCTTCCAGCTGTTCGTAGGCCTGCCAGACTCTTAAAGGAGACAGGTAGGGCTTCTCAGCCTTTAGTTTTTCCAGCACTTCCTTGATCATCCTGAAAGTGACATCCCTGCGCTGATAGGGCTGGTTATAAAAAATCTTCAGGGCAGTGATCTCCTCCCGGTTTGCCTCCAGATAGGCCTTGAAATCACTGACCACCTCATCAGCCCTGATCACAGCATCCTCATCCCATTCCGCTCTCAGGACCGTATCCGTATTTACAGTATCGATGATCTGTTCATGTACCTTGCGCACATTTTCCAGATACTCATTCAATTGGCCGGTAAAGGTAGCCCTAGCAGTGCTGAATAAATTCTCCCGTGCCTTCCTTTTTGCCTCATCTTCAGAAATTTCCGGCTCTTCTCTCTGAATAGTTTGTATCTTTGCCTCGATTACATCCGGGTTGTGGGCATTGAGCAAATCCTTAATGGTCTCATTGATTTCTTTCCCGCCGGTCTTCTCGGCAAAGGTTTCCCGCTCCTGTGGTGTGATCTGTTTTTCCAATCTGGCCAGCCGGTTGGCCAGGGAAACATAAACGTCCTCGTCCTCTGCTCCGAAGGTGACTGCTCCAAGCAGATCCTTCATAGGAATGCCCTTCTTGCGCTCCAGAGGCCTGCTGTCGGTCTTCATGGATTTGGTAACACCCACATCATCCACGATCACAAAATGTGTCTTGGCCGAGATTGACGAGGGAGTCACCTTCTGCAAATCATCAAAATCCAGGGTGCGTGTACCGCGTCCCTTCATCTGCTCAAAATAATTACGGCTCTTCACATCCCTCATGAACATAAGGCATTCCAGCGGCTTGACATCCGTACCGGTAGCAATCATATCCACCGTAACCGCTATTCTGGGATTGTAATCATTCCTGAACTGGGACAGGACGGATTTCGGGTCTTCATCCACCTTGTACGTCACCTTCTTGCAGAAAGCATTCCCCTCCCCGAATTCTTCCCGGACAATCTGGATAATATCGTCCGCATGACTGTCCGTCTTGGCAAAAACCAGGGTTTTGGGTACCTCTTTTCTGCCCGGGAAAATCTCGGGAAGTTTATTCTTGAAAGTGCGAATTACATTTCGTATCTGGCTGGGATTAACCACATCCCGGTCCAGTTTATTTGAAGTATATGTGAAATCCTCATCAAGCTGCTCCCAGCGTTTTTTGCGGGACAGTTTCTCCCGTTTATCGACAAATTCCTCGGCCTTGATCTCTGCTCCGTTTTTGGTGATCTCGGTCTCAATCGTATAAACCTCATAACCCACATTCACCCCATCTGCCACGGCCTCCTCATGACTGTACTCGCTCACCACATTCTCATTGAAAAAAGCAAAGGTACGTTTATCCGGTGTAGCCGTCAGGCCGATCAGGAATGCATCAAAGTAATCAAGCACCTGCTGCCACAGATTGTAGATGGAGCGATGGCATTCATCGATAACCACGAAATCAAATTCTTCTATCGGGACATTCTCATTATAAACAACCGGCAGGGGCTCCTTTGGTTTCCACTCTTTTTCAGCCGGATTTTCCTCTTCTGATTCCTCGTCCAGTTCTTCATCCTTCAATATAGAATAAAGTCGCTGTATAGTGGAGATGCACACCTGGCTATCCGAGGAAATATAATTGGAAGTCAAACGCTGCACATTATAAAGTTCGGTAAATTTGCGGTTATCATCATTGGGTACATAGGCCATGAATTCCTGTTCAGCCTGCTCTCCCAGGTTACGTGTATCCACAAGGAAAAGTATTTTCTTAGCATCGGCAAACTTCAGCAATCTGTAAATGAACGTGATGGCAGTATAGGTTTTTCCCGATCCTGTAGCCATCTGCACCAGAGCACGGGGACGGTTTTCTTTAAAAGATTCTTCAAGATTGTAAATGGCCCTAATCTGGCAATCACGTAATCCATCTGTTTTAAAATCGGGCATTTCAAGAAGTCTTTCCCTTAAACTCTTCTCCTGTTTGAGATAATGTAGAAATGTTTCCGGGCGATGGAATGAGAAAGCAGGCCTGGACCTTGGCTTGGGGTCCCGGTAATCAGTATATCTTGTAACTTTCCCCGTACTTTCATACACAAAAGGGAGTGGTTCATTATTGAGGTACTTCAACTTGCTAGTAGCATATTCAGCTGACTGCTCTTCAACAACCGTGAGGTGGTGACCTTCCTCTTCCCTTTTGGCCTCGATAACCCCGACAGGCTTCTGATCCACAAAAAGTACATAGTCAGCAGGTCCTACCTCGGTCTGGTATTCCTTTATCGCAATACCTGTTGAAGCGTTCCAATCAAGCCTATTCTTATCCTGCACAGCCCAGCCAGAATCCTCTAGATTTTCATCGATAATATCTCTGGCTACTTGTTCGGGGTTTTGATTTTGGCTCATGCGTTTGATCTCGCTGAAGTGAACTTATTTCTTTAGGATATGGAAATTAATTGTGAATTGGTCTGGATCATTGTATTTATCTATAATATGTTTGTTAATTAAAAGTTTAATGATTTTATGCTGTTTTTGTTGGACTTGTTCAGAATTTTGACTAAAATTAATTTTTATATCTTGACTTCCACATATCTATACTATAGTAATTTGTTGGGGTGTGGTCGGTGTGCGGTTAATAAACCTTAAAAAAGTATCTTTGAAACGAAATCCTCGGATAAATGAAAAATGGATACAGGAGCAAATATCTTCCAATCCTTCAATACTGGGCCTTGGAGATTTGATTCTAAAAGATATAGAACGCAATCATCGGGGTGCTGGCAGGCTTGATCTATTGCTTCAGGACCCTGATTCTTTAAAAAGATATGAAGTTGAAATTCAATTAGGTAAAACAGATGAATCTCACATAATCAGGACTATCGAATACTGGGATAATGAAAGAAAGAAATATCCACAATATGACCATTGTGCTGTGATTATAGCCGAGGATATTACAAGTCGCTTCTTTAATGTAATCCAGCTCTTTAACGGCAACATACCTATTATTGCCATTCAGATGAATGCTTATGAAGTGGAAAATAATGACGGCCTTGCTCTGACTTTCACAAAGATACTGGATGAATTTGAGCTTGGTTTCATAGATGAAGATGAAGAAGTAACTGAAGTTGTAGATAGATATTATTGGGAAAAGAAAGGATCGAAAGAAACAGTGGAACTGACAGATAATTTACTTCAATTAATCAAAGAGATAGATCCCACCTTTGAACTCAAATATAACAAATATTATATTGGTTTGGCAAAAGACGGTTCAGCAGATAATTTTGTAAGTTTTAAAGCAAGAAAAAGTTACCTTATAATGCGATTAAAACTTGAAGACTCAGAAGATATCCAAAACGAGCTTCTTGAATCGGGCCTGGATCTTATGGATTACAACCGTAGAAGCGGGCTTCAGAGAATCCGGTTGGTAAAAAAGGATCTTGTAGATAATGAAGAAACAATCAGGAAATTAATGCAGATGTCCTACGACTATGTTCATTTATGATACAAAATTTCCCTTGCTGGCAAAATTGCACTTGGAGGTGTTGACACCTCTTCTGTGGAGGTATCATTGTTCTTTGTATTCTTTCATAAGTTCGATGTAAGATGCAGCATTTTCTTCAATCATCTTTATGTCTTTATCGTTTGCTTCCCTTCTAATTCTTCCCGGGATTCCTGTAATTACATTTGCAGGCCCATACCTTTTGCCGGGTGCTATCAGTGCATTGGCGCCAACAATCGAATTATCTCCTATTTCCGCACCTTCTAGTATAGTTGCATTCATACCTATAAGCACATTATTTCCGATTTTACAACTATGTAAAACCGCTCCGTGGCCAATACTGACATAATCCCCAATTTCGACCATTTTAGTAGTGTCATTATGGATTACCACATTATCCTGGATACTGGTCCCCTTTCCTATATTTATTTCATTCATATCCGCACGTATTGTGGCATTAAACCAGATACTTGAGTCCCTGTCAACCCTGGCATCTCCTATGACTTCCGCAGATTCTGCAACAAATACACTGCCATGCAGTGCAGGTTTCTTTCCCCTGAAATTTCTTAGCATTATCTCACACCATGTTCCTTTATAGGTATAGCCAGATGGAAAGTACTGCCCTTTTCAACTTCACTTTCCACATCGATTTGTCCGCCATGCATTTCTATATATCTTTTAACAAGGGCAAGCCCCAAACCGGTTCCACCATATGTTCTGGTTTCATATTGATCTAACTGATGGAATGGAAGGAATATGGCTTTTATTTTATCTTCAGGTATACCCCTTCCATTGTCCTTTATAGATATGTGCAGCCAGCCGTTGATTTCATTGATAATAACATCAATATTTCCACCCGGATTTGTGAACTTTATACTATTGTTAAGCAAATTATAGAGTATTTGTTTAAACTTTAGTTCATCCACAGTGAGAAGTTTAGTATCGCTTTGATTTTCGATGTGTATTGCTATTGATTTCTCATCTGCCAACGGATACAGTATTTCGAGCAGTTCATCAAAAACTGTGTTGATATCTACATTTGTATATTTTAGTTCTACAATTCCGGATTCTATTTTTGAAAGTTCGAGTATCGAATTTATTATTTGGAGAAGATGTTTGCTACTACTAAATATATTGTCAAGATAATGATCCTGTTTATCGTTAAGTTTTCCTGCCCTTTCAGTTTTCATAACTTGGGAAAAGCCTATGATTGAATTCAGAGGGGTTCTCAGCTCATGGCTCATTGTTGCAAGAAATTCGCTTTTAGCCCTGTTTGCCGATTCGGCTAAAAATTTTGCTTCAATGAGTTCTTCTTCTATTTTCTTCTTTTCAGTTATGTCAATAAATGAACCCATATAAGAAACAGGCTTGCCTTTTTCATTACTAATTACCGTTCTGGATACCTGTACGGGGAATGTGGTACCGTCCTTTCTAATTGCGCTTTTTTCCTATATGGAGCCCTTATTTTTCGGCATATTTTGCAGGCAGCTTAAAGTACCTTCTTCTGCCCATAACTTTTCAATATGATTGCCAATAATTTCTTGCTTATCGTTATATCCCCACATTTGCACGCATGCATTATTAACATAGGTAATATTTCCATCCAGATCTGCTATGGCAATTCCATTTATGCTGGATTCGATTGCCTGGTTTTTCACCAGAAGGGCCTTTCTTGATTCTTCAAAACAGCAAGTCATTTTGTTAAGTTCTTCTTTTTGCCAATTTTCAGTAATCAGGTCTCCAATATGGGTGGCAACAAAATCCATGAATTCTCTGGTTTGTTCTGTTATATGAGGAAACTTTTTTGAAACAACGATTAATGATGCGATTAGTTTATCGTCATTTAAAATTGGTAGGTTCCCAACAGCCTTCAATCCCTCGGATGTGAATTGTGGCTGCCATTTCGAATCCCTGTAGTTTAAATACGTATTCACTCCCCAATTCAATTTTTTCCGAAGAGGGAAGTCTTTTCCAATAGTCCTGACAAAGGAAACAAATTCACTGGAAACGCTTCCTGAATAAGTCACGAGTTCCAGGTTTTCGTTTTCATTATTTAATGTATATATTCCGGCTGCATCGATGTCATCAAAAATCAGAATATTTTCAAGAATGGATAATACTGCTCTTTCAAAATTATCATTGTATTTCCCCATATCATATACAATCTTTTTTAGCAATAACAAGTTGTTGATATTTCCCGCATCTGTCATTGTCCCCTTCCCTGAAAATAAGTATGATCACTATCTTCATTCTTATTTCTACTAATATATATTTTTCTACAAAGTATAAGTATTTACTGCTTGTAGATTTTATATTTCGTTTGCTTTTTTAGATCACAAGCTCCTTGTCCGTTTAATATTTAGTGTCCAGCGAAGTAAATATGATGGGAATTAGACGGGGGAATAATTATGCAGGAAATAAAACCACTTGCTTTTGGGCTTGCGCTTGCAGCCCTTGCTGCACTGTTAATGCTTTAACTTGGTATATCAGGAAATTTAGGTCTATACACCGGATCTGTTGAGATGATGTCACGGTGGCACATGTTTTTTTCACTTAATGTCACGGGTATCATTGCAGGCATGCTGGAAGCTGCGACTATCTCTTTCATTTCCGGTTATTTATTTGCAACAATATACAACAGGTTAATTTAAGGAATACCAGATAGAGGGGGATTAATTTTGTCAAGGAATATGTTGATATTGCTACTGTTTATTGGGGTTGTGTTAATTTTTGTTGGAATGATGAATCTCTTTTATACTCCACCCTCCTACCAGCAATACGGAGGGCAACAGCCGGGAAATATGTATCCGGATGATTTTGAAACGTCTCCGTCATCGCCATCGACTTCTGACATTATCAATGAATTTGATAGTAACGGTGAAATGATATATTATACGGGTTTTAATGAAGGTGGACAAAGAATATCATTTCAGGGTGGTCCTCGCTGGTTAAGCGTACATGGTGGCAGCTGTGTAAGTTGCCACGGTGTTGATGGAAAAGGTGGTGTGCCGATAATGATGGGTACTGCAGTGCCTCCTGATATTACCTATGAAGCATTGACTGCTGAAGCGCATGTTGAGGATGAACATGAAGCTCATCCCGTTTATACTGATGAAACCATCAAGACGGCTATTAAGCAAGGAATTGATCCGTCAGGGGATAGACTGGATTATACGATGCCGCGCTGGGACATGTCTGAAAAGGATCTCAACGACCTGATTGAATATTTAAAAACCCTGTAATTGACCAAAAAGTATATTGAAGGATGTTGCCTGCGGGTTCAGACAATATCCTTCAATGCATTTGCAGCAGTATATACGCTTCCTATTCCTGAAATATAATTGGCTATTCTTACTGCCTGCATCAATTCTTCCTTTGTAGCTCCGGCATTGATTGCCTGGGTTGCCAGGTTTCTGACTCCGTTCTCAGCTCCTTCCGATGCATCAAGTGCCATTGCAATCAGGAATTTGTACTGTAGGGGTATGCCTTCTTCGGAAAATGTCAATTCACCGCTTTGCCCGATTAAATCAAACAGGTCTGGATCTGCTTTTTTTATAGTATTGAGTGGATTATCTGTCATTTTGATTGCTCCAGCTATTTTGAATATAAGTATTGTAATACTGATTGATTAATTCAAAGAATATACTTTATAGTGCACCACATCCACACCCTCTTCCGGTGAGGGTTGATATCCGGTACTTTATCTCCTTCATCTCGTCTTCAGACATCTTATCCAGTTCTTCTCCGTGTACTTGCTCGATGTGATCAAGCATTTTTTTCTCTACTTCTTCCTGTTTGGTGCCTGTAGCCATAAAATTACATTTGAAACCCAGGTCCCTGCATTTTACTATTTTCATTCCTGTACCCTCCTCTATTTTAAAAAACACCAATTACCCTATAAATCATTTTCATACATTAGGCTAAAAACCTTCCCCCATATGAAACCTAAACCAAAAAATCAATTCATTCGATAATTCACAAAATTAATATTAATTTGTATAAAAGTTGTGTTTTTTACATATAATAAGAAAAAATTAAACTAATTTAGACTAATTAGATATTGTTATATTTAATAAATTCATGTGTGTTGGGGAGGTACTATTAATGCAGAAAAATTTTGTCTTAGTCATTTTTCTCCTTTTGTTCACTGTGACAAATGTCCAGGCTTCATGGGCACCAATAGCAGGTGAAATATCTTACCAGATTAATGAATCTGATCGAATAGCTGTTGGGAATGTAACTAATATCCAGGAATATCCTGAATACTCGATAGTAACTATAGAAGTGGATGAATGGCTGATGGGACAACTTCCATCTGATGAAATAGAAGTTATTACGCAGATCGGTTCTGCATATATCAACAGCAATGAACCTCGTTTTTACACTGGTGAATCTGTAATTCTGATGCTTCAGGATGTAAATGTAAATGAAAAAAGATTCAAAGTAACAATTGGTGAACCGGGCAAACATCCTGTTTCCGACAGAAACGAGATAATAAATGAACTTGGAGTTAACTCTGATTCCAGCAAAGATGAAATAATGAATGAAGTTGAATCAACAACAAAATCCGATAACAAAACTCCATTTATTGGAAAAAATGGATTAGTATTCATTCTTATATGTGTGGTTTTCGTGTTACGAAGATCTCGAAATTAAAGTTTCGGAAGCATACTTCCATTAAGAACTAAGATTAGTTGTTTGTATTTTTGTATCATTTTGTTCGCGAATTCTTGTTACCTTCCCATGAATTCCCTATTTGTCGGACAAAGTGTCCATATGATTGTAATTGACACCACCTTTCTTATCGATAACGCATAAATACTCACAGACTCATCTTATTTTAGGGTTTAATGAGGAGTTTCTAATGGAAGTATCAGATCCTGAGAAAATAATGTCTCGCCTGCTTACAGATCAATTACTTGGAGTCCTGGCCACACAGAATAATGGCCAGCCCTATACCAATCTTGTGGCCTTTGCTGCAAGTGAAAAATTCAAGTATCTCCTTTTTGTTACACCAAAGTTTACAAGGAAGTATTCAAATTTGAGTTTATCTCAAGAAGCATCCTTGATGGTCGACAATCGATCCAATACGGTATCTGATTTTAAGGAAGCCACTGTTTTGAACGCAATGGGAAAAGTGGAAGAAATAGATAAAGACCCTGAAATGATCACTCTTTATCTGGCCAAACATCCCTATCTTAGCAGTTTCCTTAAGAATCCTTCATCTGCACTTATGAAATTTCAGGTCGAAAAATATATTGTGGCGACAAGTTTCCAGAATGTTGTGGAGATCGATATGCTATGACAAATCTTGTAATTCCCATGGAAGGAATCCGGCAAGAGCATATGGATATTATCGGAGGCAAAGCTTACTCTTTACACAGGCTTTTTGAAAAGGGCTTTCGAGTTCCTGCCTATTTTTGCGTCACAACAGAAGCATATAACAAATTTTTGGATTGCAGTGGCCTGAAGGGTAGACTCATGATAGAATTTGCCAGAAAGGATTTCTCAAAAATGAGATGGGAGGAAATGTGGGATGCAGGTTTGCGTATCAGGAACATGTTTATGAATACCCCTATCCCACCGCATTTAGTCGATACAATCAAGTCACAGATACCAAGGAACTTCCTGAAAAAGGCAGTGGTTGTCCGATCCTCTGCACCAGGCGAAGATTCAAGCAAAACATCATTTGCAGGTCTACATGAATCATATGTAAATGTGACAGGTATAGAAGAAATACTGGAAAACACCAAACTTGTATGGGCTTCCCTCTGGTCGGATGCTGCGATTCTGTACAGGCAGGAACTGGGACTTGACATAGAGCACAGTTCAATGGCTGTCATGGTTCAGGAAATGATAGAAGGTGACGTTTCTGGAATTGTATTCAGCACCGATCCTAATAATGCTGACAAATTGACAATAGAAGCCATTCACGGGCTTAATAAGGGATTGGTAGAAGGAGATGTGGAGCCTGATCGCTGGCAATTAGATAAGTTTTCAGGTTCAATTGTGCAGCATCTTGTCCCTTCAAGCAGGGATCGCATTGTTTCATTGTCAAAAAAAGGCACATCGATGGGGTCAATTCCACAGTTATTATCCCACAAAACCCCTCTTACTAATGATGAGGTCAAACGGATATATGAAATTGCCATTTCTTCTGAAAAAATATTTGATTTACCACAGGATATGGAATGGACAATTATCAACAATGAATTGTATACTCTTCAGTCAAGACCGATAACAAATGCACAAAACACTGAAAAACAGTGGTACATGTCCCTGAAAAGGACTTTCGAGAACCTTAAGCAATTACACAATCGTATAGAACAAGAATTAATTCCTTCAATGATTTCCGAAGCTAATGCTCTATCTGGCTTGGATTTACATAAACTCAACAATGTTGAGCTTGCAGCTGAAATCTCTCGCAGACAGGAAATATACCAAAAATGGGATGAAACCTACACCAGGGAGTTCATACCTTTTGCCCATGGTATGAGATTATTCGGACAGGTTTACAATGACGTTATAAAACCACAGGATCCTTATGAATTTGTGGATTTACTCGCAGATTCTAAATTGCTGAGTGTCCAGCGAAATGAGCAACTTAGACAAATGGCAGAATTGATTAGAAATGATACAGCTCTGCGAAAAAAAGTAGAAAATGGTATTTTGGAAGGAAAATTCAAAGAGCTCTTTGATAATTTCATGGACAATTTCGCAAGGTCTGCTTATGTCACAGAAGAAAAAGATATAATACGGTTGATCCTTGAACTTGGGTTTGCACCTGTTTCAGCAGAAGAAAATTCAAAAGATGTAAAGAAAATGGAAATGGATTTTCTTTCTAACTTTACAGATGAAGAGAGGGAATGGGCCAGCCAAATCCTGGACCTGGGGCGGGCAAGTTACAGGCTAAGAGATGATGATAACATATATCTTGGCAGAATAGAAGGCCAATACCTATCTTCTTTGAAGGAAGGTAAACTCAGGCTGGAAGAAAGAGGTATAAGGTATGAAATTGAAAATTCCGATGTTATAGCTGGCCTATATAATGATTCTTACATTCCGCCCGTCAAGCCAATACAGGAAAATTCGCCATTAAAGCAGAAAGCCACGGATAGACAGATTCAGGGCCAACCTGCAGGTAAAGGCTCTGTTACAGGGATTGCACGAGTTATAAATGAAAATACAGACCTTTTTAATATTCATGCCGGTGAAATTTTGGTATGTGATTCCATCGATCCCAATATGACCTTTGTCATTCCTCTTGCAGGAGGGATTGTGGAGCGTAGGGGAGGGATGCTTATACATGGGGCTATAATAGCCAGAGAATACGGGATTCCCTGTGTGACCGGCATTCCGGACGCAATCAGTATAATTAAAACAGGCGATGAAGTAACAGTTGATGGCAATTTGGGTATTGTAGTCATACACAGGCATTAAGTAATTGAATATTCTATGTTGTCTTTTTGATTTCTGAAACCAAATTTTAGTTGTTATCTAATATTTCGCAGGGACCAATGTCGACAAAAAAGACAGGAAAAAGAGCAGATTATTCAGATTATCTGGTAGGTTTATGCAAAAAGCGGATGAATAATACATCCAGTCGACATAATAATATTATTATTTTTGTTTTAATAGCTCTTTTTATTATTACGTGGTCAATTTTTCTTCATTACTACCCTCCAAAATTGATAGTATCAACTTTGGGTATTAACAATACGTATCTGGCTATTTTCATGTTGTCTTTAATTGGCGGAGTTTCCACATTTACTTCTACTACATTTTATACTGTTCTTATAACAATAGCTTTGTCTGAAGTAAATCCGGTCTGGTTGGGGCTGATTGCAAGTCTGGGTCTCACTCTGGGTGACCTGCTATTCTATTACATGGGCAGGAAAGGGAAACAATGTGTACCGGGAAAATATGAGGCAAAAATAATTAAACTGACTGCAAAAATGGAACAAATAAATGATAAACTGATTGTTCTTATTATATTTTTATATTCATTGACCCCTCTGCCCAGTGATATTTTAGCGATAGGCCTTGCTTTTGGTGGATTCCCGGTGAAAAAATTGATTCCACCTCTTTTTGTGGGTAATTTCGTGCTTATATTGTTACTTGTAGAATTTTCCAGATTGGGTTATGGTATACTGTAACTTTTGGATTATATAGGGTTGAAATTTTTAATAGCACATGTTTTTTAATCCACTCCATCGTATTTTTACCCACTTATTATATATAGGAATCTATCTATCGTTTTTGGTAAGGGGGAGTTTAGCAGCATGACTCTCACCTTGTATTCAGCCTGAAACGGGGGTTTGGCTGATATGGAGTGGTGGTACGATGAGAGTAATGGATTGAAATCCTTGCTCTCATTTCTCCTGTGTATTTCTATATTTTTTGTATTAATTCTTGAAAGTTCTGGAAGAAAAAACCTCTCAATTTCTCCCCGTCACCACCAGATACTATGAATATATCAGATGTGAGTTGAGGACAAAGCAGGCAAAGGGAATAGAAGAAGTAGATTGTTTTTAACAGACTGTAGTGGATCTTTATAGGAAAATCCTGAAGATAATTATAGGAGCGTTCAGGTAAAATATTAAATAAGGAAGTATGATTAATTTCTATGTCTGATCGTATTTTAGTAGATGGTTCCACTGGAGAAGGAGGTGGACAGATAATAAGGACAACCGTAGCTCTTTCTGCGGTCACAGGGATACCTGTGAAAATTATCAATATCCGTACACACAGGAAAGTCCCGGGTTTGCGAGCCCAGCATGTGGCCGCAATTATGGCTGTTGCACAGTTGTGTAACGCAGAAGTGAGGGGAATATCGGTAAGTTCAAAGGAAATTGAGTTTGTGCCGGGTCCAATAATATCCGATCATATAAAAATAGAAATTCCTACAGCAGGTTCAATCGGCCTTGTCCTGCAGGCCCTTCTGATTCCGATGACTCTGGCAGACCAAGATATACAGGTCTCTATTCATGGAGGTGCTACCTATGGGAAATGGAGTCCTCCTCTTGCCTATATACAACATATTCTCTGTCCCTTTCTTTCAAGGATGGGTTTCAATGTGACTATCCGGATTCTCAGGGAGGGTTACTATCCTCGTGGAGGAGCTCAGGTCTTGGTCAAGGTAGCACCACCAAAAGATGGTATTAAAGCTATTGATCTTTATGAAAGAGAAAAACTGCTGGAGATAAAAGGAGTTACCCATTCTTCATCGGACCTCGAAAGGGCAGATGTATCGGCAAGGGAAGCCGATGTTATACAGGATTATCTTGCGCAGAGATATGATGTACCAATAAATATTGATACCCAATATTCTCCCTCTTATTCCACCGGGTCAGGAGTAACCCTCTGGGCTGTTTTTGAAAATTCTATTATCGGGACGGATGGTCTCGGGGAGCGTGGTGTCAGGGCTGAGGACGTAGGACTTGATGCTGCAGAAAATCTTTCAAGGTGCATTAAATCAGGTGCAACAGTTGATGAATTTATGTGCGATCAAGTGATCCCCTATATGGCACTTGCCAATGGTCAATCGCGCTTTAAGGCAACATCCGTAACCAGTCATGCTAGAACAAATATGGATATTGTGAAAAGATTCCTGAAGGTCAAATTTTCTGTTTTTAAAGAGCAAAATTTATGGGCAGTGCTGGTGCAGCCATCAACTAGTTGAAAGTAAAATGTATTGATTAAAATAGAAAGGCGTAAATTAGTGTAACAGGTGGTTGTTTGAATGTTACGATTGTATAATACTTTAACAAGGAAAAGGCAAGTTTTGAAGCCTTTAAAAGAAGATGAAGTTACAATATATGCATGTGGTCCTACGGTATACAATATTCCTCATATAGGCAATTACCGAACCTTTTTAATGACCGATAATCTGGTACGTATCCTGGAGTATTTGGGCCATTCTGTGAATCTTGTAATGAATATAACAGATATTGACGATAAGACTATCCGGGATTCAAAGAAAGCGGGCATGTCCCTGAAAGAATTTACAGAAAAATATACGGAAGAATTTTTCTGCGGACTTGATATGCTAAACATAAAACGTGCCTCTGCTTATCCACGGGCCACTGAAAATGTGGATGGGATGATAGAGCTGGCACAAATACTAATGAAAAAAGGGCTTGCCTATGAAAAAGAGGGCTCGGTGTATTACAGGATTTCGGCTTTTCCGGAGTATGGTAAGCTTTCAAAACTGGATTTCAATTCAATTAAGATGGGAGCATCGGTTGATGTCGATGAATACGACAAGGACAATCCCCGTGATTTTGTTTTGCTGAAAGCGTCCACACAGGAAGAGATTGAAAGGGGTATTTACTATGAAAGTCCCTGGGGTAAGATCAGGCCCGGATGGCATACGGAATGCTCGGTAATGTCAATGAATCATTTTGGACCTTCCCTTGATATTCATACAGGTGGAGTGGACCTGATATTTCCCCATCATGAAAATGAAATTGCCCAGTCCGAAGGGGCTACAGGTAAACCCTTTGTGAGGTACTGGATACACGGGGAACACCTGATAGTTGACGGCGAGAAAATGAGTAAGTCAAAGGGCAATGTTTTCACTCTCCCCGAACTGGTTGACAAATATGGGGGAGAAGTTGTGCGCTTCATGTTTATGTCCGTGCATTACAGGAAGAAACTGGATTTTTCCGACTCCTTTGCCCGGAATGCACAAAATAGCTATTTCAAGCTCAGGGAAACACTGGAAAATCTGGAATTCGCTATAAAGAGTGCAGATGATAATGAATATCCTACTGATCAGGAAACGTTAGGCCTGCATGGCAATCTTGAAGATGACTTCAGGAACGCTCTGGAAGATGATATGAACATTCCGAAAGCCATTGCAGTTTATCATGAATTATCCCGTATTTCCAACCAGTACCTTGAAACCGGCAGGAACAAGAATGTACTTGAAAACCTTCTTTCTCTCTACAGGAAGTTTGCAGATACCCTTGGCCTTTTTGCACAAGAAGGAGAGGAAGTTCCAGAAGAGATCATGGAGCTTGTAAAGATACGTGAGCAGGCCCGAAACGACAGGGATTGGGAAACAGCAGATGCTTTAAGGGATAAAATTGCTCAAGCAGGATTTGTTGTGCAGGATACCTGTGAGGGGCCTAATGTAAAGAGACAAAAGTGCTTATAAAAAGATTATTTGCACTTCTGTCTTGAGTTGGGAAGGTGGATTAGTATATTACTAAAGTTTAACTTTGTAGAATTAGTGTTAATACAAGACCATCAAATTAGCTTTTCGCTTTAAAAGTGTAACTCTTTTTTTTATTATCACTGAACGTTGCATGAGCGTAGCTCATGCATTACGTTTATATATTAGAAAATGTGCCAGTCCATGAAATTTTTGAGTTTTGCATTCTTTGGTTTTTCTAATATTTATACATGAATAAGAAACTTACAGTACTCATATTTTGCAGTCGCTTGTGGGTGTAATTACAAAATCGATAGGCAGAGAAAGTGCGAATGTCAAAATATTACACCCTTTAAGAGAGGGTGTAAGGTGCAAAATCGATATCAATAGACTTAATTATTACACCCCATAAACAATGAGTATTTTGCGTGTAAGGATAATGCCAGGCAAACAGGGTTCATTCTTGCATAATTAAACCGAATGTGAAAAACCTCTCCTGCACCTGTTTGCCTGACTTGTCCGACTTTTTCTCTATTAATGACCTATAAAATGAGTAATATTAGAATCCCGTATATACCAAAAGTTTCTACCAAAAAATCAGGAAAGTTAGGCAAGCACTCTATTAATTGCGTTTTTTGCATCCATGGCTGCTAGATTTGTCCGACTATGACAATTACGACAGTTTGTATGGGTTCATAAATATGTCATTCCCCAACCAAACAGTCCAAAAAATAAATTTTTTCGTATCTTTCTGTCGTTGAGGTACAACATCGTGTGGCTGTGCCACACTCAAACTGGCAAAACGAAGTGAAAAGCCGCAAGCGGAAAAGGAGAGTGGGCAAAATCTCAAACCGAAAAGGTAAAACGACTACTGTGATTGATATTATACACTTTTTAGAA
Organism: Methanohalophilus portucalensis; assembly: GCF_002761295.1. Taxonomy (NCBI): domain Archaea; kingdom Methanobacteriati; phylum Methanobacteriota; class Methanomicrobia; order Methanosarcinales; family Methanosarcinaceae; genus Methanohalophilus; species Methanohalophilus portucalensis. The sequence goes on from NZ_CP017881.1 coordinate 821,992, forward strand.
CCGATTTTGTGAGGTATATTTGGTTGGAATTATGAGATGAAGGGAAAGTAGAATGAAGATTTTCAGTAATTTGTTCGCACGCATACGTAAAAAAAATGTATATGCTCAAAAAATCAAACTAAAAATTCTTGCCAGAATATATCAGATTACAGAAAATGAAATATGGTGAAGAAACCAGGTCAACATTATACAGAAATCAGGTCAAAGAGGCCAAGTTTAAATTATTAATTCATAATATAGATATGTCCATCTCTGCTTCAGCAATTATTCAAATGGGGATTTCTACAGAGCCAAATTTCGATAGTTATTCGATAGTTTTTTGTACATCACAAATATAGACTGTTAGTAGAAAAAGAGAGTACAGCATATCAATAAAAGGTGTCACCATTGAAACGATTGTATAAGTGTATATTATTACTGTTTATAACTTTGATACTGGGAATTTCCACAGCCTCTGCTTTTGAAGTGTCCCCTGCAAATCCGACAGTTGGGGATGAGATTACTATTAGTGGGACCGGGGAGGAAGGTCCCGTCGATGTAAAAGTACAATTTACCAAAACCGTGAATGTCAATAATGGAGAATACAAATACAATATAAACGGCGTTGATATTCCTGCAAAAGCAAAGTTTGAAGCAAAAGCTGAAGGTGTAAAGGAATTATATGTGCAAACATCCATAAAAAAATTGAGCGATAAAACTTCAGATGGAAGTGCTAAGGTATCTCAAAGTAATCCTTTACCTTTACCTCTTAATAATATAGATGTAAAAATATATGGAACTGCTGAAAATGGAAAAACGACTGTGGATTTAACTATTACTGCATCACAGACAATAAACTTGGAAAATGATTATAAATATCCTACAAACAGCATTCCTCCCGGAGATTTCAAAATAACAGTTGGAGGAAATACTGAAAAAATTACACTGAACCCAGCAGGCTCCACAACCTCCAGCGGAAGTAGCGGAAGCAGCAGTAATACAGGAGGCGGAGGAGATACAACACCCGATGAGGCAAATGGAAATGTGGATTTTTCCGAATCCATTACAAAAAGGGTATTCAGTGAGATGCCAGTGAAATATCAGTTCTCTCATTCATCTATGCCGGTCAGGTCAATAAACATCACATCCCGAATAACTGCAATGGATATACCCGCCAATGTCGAAGTTCTGGATGATACTTCCGTAATGGTCAAGAATGAACCTACAGGAAAAATCTACAAACATCTCAATATCTGGGTAGGCAGTACCGGATTTGCAGTCCCGGAGAATATCAATTCTGCAATCATTCATTTCAGGGTAGACAATGACTGGATATATAACAATGATATTGATCCTGACACAATTGTCCTGATGCATTATGAAGAAGAGGCTGATGAATGGACAAAATTGCCTACAGAGCAAGTTTCAAAGAATGAAGAGTACACAAATTACAGGGCTTCTACACCTCATTTTTCCCCATTTGCTATTTCAGGAGATGTCTATCAAAAACAGACAGATAATACTACTGAAACACACAATAATTCAACAGTAGAAAACTCAGATTCAATAAATAGTACATCATCCGGTCAACCGGACAATGAGTCGGATTCAAAATACCTGTGGATTTTTGCTTTGATGTTTATTGGTTTATTGGGGGCGATAATCTTGAAAATGAAGAAATCCTGAATATAAGGCAGAATATGGATTAAAGGTATCCCTGCCAAATTCCAATTAAAGAATATTATATTTATATAATGGAGTCATGATAGGACATATCAATTGAAAATTTGTTGATATATGGCCAATTAATTGATAAGATTTCAATCATACGCTATATTACCCTACTACAAAGACAAACATGAATGGAGGATCAATTACTGATGAATAAAGTTAAGAACGGGCTAATGATATTGTTTTTACTAATAGCCTCAACTGCAATGCTGGGTACAGGTATTGCAGGCGCGGAATCGAATGACGAATATATTATGAATGTAACATTGGAAAATTTTTCTTTAAACTTTGCCGCTCATTCCCCTGAAACTGACGGCAACTGGATACAGTTTCATGGGGGAGGGGAATTTAAGTTACCCAGCCCCATGTCAGTTACATATAACGGAATCAATAATGATGAATTATCACTGGGGGGAAATAATGTATCTGTACAATTGAATATAGCAAATTACACCAATCACACCATAAGTTACCCTTATGAAACCCATCCCATGTACGTAAATACCAGTGAGAAGAATAATGTGTCTTTCTCCTTTGATGGTTCGCCTTATTTTGGTGATCAGGAAGTATTGGTCCTTTTAATCGATGATCTGAATGTTAAAAACCCTTATGAGCTTATTAACAATTCAAGAAATGAAAACAAATCTCTTGATAATGGCGACCTTACCTTCGATTATGAAGAACCTGTTAATGCAGGAGAATATCTGCTTCTAATGCTAACTCCAGATGAAAGTGGATTTACAGTACTCTCTGCCACTGCATTCACGGTTCTGGACTACGATTCAACTACTTCAGTATCTACAAGCACAGATAACGTGGCCGTTGATTTTAATCTCCTGAATGCACCTGCTTCCGAGTATACCTATGATGCAATCCTGGTCAAGGAAAGTGAATACAAAGCAGACGTATTTATGCAATACAACGGAACTTCAGACGGGCTCAATGCATCTTTAAACGGCAATCCTATTGTGGATGGATTATCCCTTGTGGATGGATTATCCCTTGTGGGGCTGGACATTTCAAACCCAACAACTTCTGACCTGAAGAATATGAGTGGTATTGAAAATATCGCAGCTGTAGAAAATACATCGGAATCCAATGCCACTACCCTGAATCTACCGACTACCGGTTTATCTGCAGGCAACTACCTTCTGTTTACAACTGCCAGATCAGGAAGCGATCTGCTTGCATTTAACCAGTCCGAGATAGAGCTTGTTAATGATTTTAAAATGGATATCAAGCAGCAATCCAAAACAGTAGAACAGAATGAGAATGCAAGTTATCTGGTTAATCTGACAAATACAGGAAATGTAGAGGATACAATAAATCTCAGCAGCTCCACCCCTAATGGAGTAAATACGGACTTTAACAGGACATCAGTAAGTCTAAATGCCGGAGAATCGGCTCAGATAATGTTTAATGTAAGCAGTGTAGCCATAAATGACGATGGATATTCAATTAATGTCATTGCAGAAGGTTCTGAATACAAGAAGAGTATCAACACCAAAACCACAGTAATCGATGCTCTGGACATCCGTGCAGATTCTACCACAAAAGCTGTTCTTAATGATACTGATGTAGAATACGTAATAACCATTGAGAACACCGGTAATAAAGAACACACATTTGACTTGAGTTCAACTTCAGATGTTGGTTCATTACCAGAAGAGAATGTAACAGTTGATGCAGGAAATTCAACTGATGTGACCTTCACTGCAAACAGCACGGATGTAGGCACCTACACTTCAACAATCACTGCAACAGATGATGCTGAACCATCAATCACACAAACTCTGAGTCTTGTAACCAAGGTGGATCAGAAAGACATTTACTTTGTATCAGCATCTTCCAGTCCTCTGGAGCAGGTTGTTAATACAACAAAAAATGCCACCTATGTGATAACCATTTCCAACGATGGTAACACAATTGATACCTATAACCTCAGTGTGGTGAATCCAAGGGCAGATTCTGCTATATTGAATGAGATATCTGAGATAACCCTTGGTGCAGGGGATAATGAAACAAGGATTCTGAATGTTTCATCCGAAAAGCCTGGTACATATGATGTCAAAGTGGTGGCAGTCTCGGATAATTCTTCCAAAATTGCCAGTGTTACGACCACGACCAAAGTGAAAGGTTACGGATTGACCCTTGCTGCTGATTCCTACAGTGCAACCACAAAACCCGATGAAACTGTCAATTTCGAATTGACCATTAAGAACACGGGTAATGTAGAGGATAATTTCACATTATCCAGCACATCTAATGCAAACGTGGAAATGCCTACTGTGATTCCCGACATTGGGCTCCTCGGGCCAGGTGAAACAGCAAGTTTTGATGTTGCGATTTCCAATTCAACCACAACAGAAGCGACAATTGAAGCTATCTCTAAAGGCAATACAGATAAAAATACATCGGTAACCCTCAATCTTGCTGTGAAAGAAGAACCGGTTTATGGGGTTTCATTGGCAACGGAGCCTGTATCAAGAACAGTTGAAACACATTCAGAGGCAGTTTACAATCTGAAGATCAAGAATACAGGTAATGTGGAAGATACTTACTCCATTAATATATCAGATACTGATTCCATCAATACATCAGATAATGTCAATGTATCACAGGATACTATTACAGTTGATGCAGGAAAGACCACTGATGTCCAAATGACTGTAAGTGATCTCAACCATTCGGGGACATATAGTATACCGATTAATGTGAGTTCAGAAGAAACATCTATTTCGAAAGATGTGTTTGTGAAAATTGTTGATGCTGCCTCCATCAAGGTTACTCCTGCCACTCAGACAGTAAATGGAACTGAATCTGCCGAATATGTGATCAAAGTTACCAATACAGGGACAGGGTCACACGCCTATGAACTGGATGTAGAAAACTCTACAGATACCAATGCTGTGCTTGATAACAACAAAACTTCCGTTCTAAAAGCCGGTGGATCCGAAGAAATAGGATTTACTCTTGAAAATACCGGAAATGAGAATAGGCTTATAGAAGCCATCCTTACTGCCAGTGTAAGTGACCAGCCTGAGAAGAATGTAAGCACCGGTGTAAGCGCTCTCTATGTTGAGGAAAATGTATATGGTGTGTCGATTGAAGCCGACGAACATCTTCAATCTATCAATAAGACCAGGAATGCGACCTATTTCCTCACTGTAACCAATATGGGAAATACTAATGTAACGTATGAAATGGAAGTTACAGGGGATTCGGCAGCTAATGCAAGTCTATCCACAGATAACTTTGAATTAAATTCAAGTGGAGAGGCAGGCAGTAAGAAAGTTGTGAAATTAGAGCATAATCCCTCTGAGACGGGAGATAACCCTATTGAAATTCAGGTTGAATCAGCATCAGCAAATGCAAGCGACATAGTAAAGGTAACCACCAGGGTTGTAGAAGTTCAAGAAGATGAGAATATCATCAACAGTGAAATTGATGATAGGTCCTCTGTAGTCAATTCAAGTGTTGAAAACTCACAAATCAGCAATTCTCTGATAAAGAATTCAACAGTTGATAATTCCCAGGTTACCAAATGTACCGTAATAAACAGTACTGTTATCGATTCAGACCTGGATGATTTGAAGATTACAGATGGATATGTAGACTCAAACCTGATCTACAACGGCACCATAACTGTCGACGAGACCGAATATGAAGTTGATGAGCCAGAGGGTATTACCTTTGATGACCTTGTAGAGGGTACGGACAATCTGGACAGCAGTATCTCAGGTGTTGAAGGCAATGATACATCAGTAAATGCCAGGAACTCCGGGGTCAATCTGACAATCAGAAACAATAAGAGTATGGTAGGAGGATCCATCACAGTCCAGAAGACCAAGATTCCTTCAAAAGGAGTGAAAGGTGAAGTCGACTTTGAGTCGTTAGGATCTTACTTCAAATTCGATGAAAGTGACAACGTCAATGATTCCATGAAATACGTCTTTATTAACTTGAGTTATGACGAAAACGAAATTGGGGATATCGATGAGCATGAACTCCAGGCCTATTGGTATGATGGAGATGAATGGGTAGTTTTAGAAGCCGGCAATCCTGCATTCTGCCAGGATACAGGTGTGAATACTGGTAAGAACTACGTCTGGGCCAAGGTTAAGCACTTCTCCAACTACTCAATTGGAACACCTACAGAGGACACTTCAACAAAAGAAGATGATTCCTCCAGTGGAAGCAGTTCAGGAGGAAGTGGAGCTGCTATAAGTGCAGAACCCTATGAAAATGTTGAATCCAAAGGCGTGGCCAGCAAGTACATCGGCAAGGACAGCAGGGCAGATTACAGTTTCGCTGAAGGCAGCGGACCGGTGGAAAATATCACCTTCACTCCGCTGATCAATGCAGGTTACACCAATGTAGTAGTCGAAGTACTGAAAGACACATCCACTCTGGTGGACAGCACACCTTCTGAACCTGTATACAAGCACGTAAATATCTGGACCGGCTCCAGGATCTACGAAGATGTGATCGAGGATGCAACGGTTTCATTCAATGTCGATAAAACATGGCTGGATGAAAATGATGTGGACGCCTCAAACATCAGGTTGTTGAGATACACCACAGAATGGACAGAACTGCCAACCACAATGACAGGAGAAGATGGAGACAAGGTGTGCTACACTGCAAATACTGAAGGATTCTCCAGTTTTGCAATCGTTGCAGATACCGATGCTGAACCTGTTACCGAACCAGCAGACACTGAAGCCGACTTCACGGCAACTCCTGTAGAAGGACAGAGTCCTCTGGAAGTCACCTTTACAGCAGAGACAGATAATGTCGACTCCTGGCAATGGGATTTCGGTGACGGCAGCACATCAACAGAACAGAACCCAACCCACACCTATGAAAAACCCGGCAACTACACTGTTGTACTGACAGTTGAAGGTGAAGGTGGAGTCGATGTTGTGGAGAAGACGGACCTGATCACAGTAGCTGCACAGGAAGAAGATAAAGGAATACCTGGATTTGAGGCAATCTTTGCCATTGCAGGATTGCTGGCAGTAGCAGGTCTTTTGAGAAGAAGGAAACAGTAAAGGAATTGATATGCAGGTTTTTACCTGCATATTCTTTCCGGAAAAAATCCAAAACCTTTTAGTAGTAACGTTCCAATTAAAGTATAGAAACATAAGAGGATAATAATGCTTACAAGTGTAATTTCAACAACCAGTGCAATATCTTCCGCGGCCGGTGCCATCTCAATGACAACAGGCATTGGACTGCCGGAATACGGAGTATTGGCTGTAATCGGTCTTATTCTATTATTATCGGCAAAAGAGATACTGTCTGCGTCCAGTAAGTGGAACAGGACACTCAATACATCCCTGAATATGGGAATTATGCCACTTCTTGTAGCTTTTGTCGCAATCGTGGTCTTTAAGGTCGCAGAGATTGTGTAATTCTTTTTCAATCTCTTTTATTATTATTTAAATTTTTGAAGTGATTTGCTTTTTTTGGTTGATATCGTGCGGACATAAAACTTTAATATGTATACATCCATTAACATAGAAGTAGAGATATAATAGGTGAATATATGCTTACAAGTGTAATTTCAACAACCAGTGCAATATCTTCCGCGGCCGGTGCCATCTCAATGACAACAGGCATTGGACTGCCGGAATACGGAGTATTGGCTGTAATCGGTCTTATTCTATTATTGTCAGCCAAAGAGATACTGTCTGCGTCCAGTAAGTGGAACAAGACACTCAATACATCCCTGAATATGGGAATTATGCCTCTGCTAGTGGCCTTTGTTGCAATAGTGGTCTTTAAGGTAGCAGAGATTGTATAATCCTTTTCAATCTTTTTTTTATTCCGGCAAATCCGGAAATTTACTGAAATTAACTGTTTTACTATCTATTGATTTTTCAGAGAAATAGCATTTTGCAAATGCATTCATTTATCGATTTAATCAGAACAGGCCCAACCCGGGACCCAGATGCGGGATTATGGCAAACAGGAATACGTTTACAAAACCGTGGGTTAAAGAAACAAAAGAGATACTGTGCGTCCTGAGGAACATATAACCCAGAATAAATCCTGCAAATGCGGTCATAAGCACTTCTAAAGGGGCACCATAGCCCGAGTGCATTACACCAAACAGCAAACTGGTTATTACTAACCCCGGCCAGATACCAAAAGTTTCCACAAGTCTGGTCTGCAGGATGTATCTGAAAATCAATTCCTCAACAAATCCTACAAAAAGCACCATAATTAGGGAAATCTTGAGGATGCTGATAAATGAGAGGTCCGGTACCAGATAATCACTTGCAATAATTGCATATTCACCCTGGGCGATTGCAACTGCAATCAGAATTGCCAGAGTAACATAGAGAAGCCACATCCTGTTTGCTTTGAGAAAACCGAAAGCTTTCAGATTAAAATCCTGTTCTCTGGCAACCAGATAGACAGGAATAATAAGAGGGGCGTAGATGAATACGAATACATATAGGGTTGTTTCGAAAAAGATAGGCATGGAAATATTTACCAATCTCAGCAGGGGCAATAATAACAAGGCCTGAAATGCCATTGTAACCTGCCTGTTATCAAAAAATATGGCTGCCAGAGGAAGTCCTAAAAGCAGGCCCACATGGATACAGATTGAGAGATAATCCATTTCAACAAAAAGTAACAGTTCTGCCAGCATTATGAGCAGTACAGGTACCAGTATTACAGCTGAATTCCGGTTAAACTGTACATCTGAAAGGTCCGGGAAAGCCAAATTTTTGAATGGATGAAGTTCAGTCATTTGTATTCTCCGATACATTGATCCAGAGATGCAGGTCCCTGTAGGATTCTGTGTAATTACCATTCTTGTAGAGCAGAAACTGCAGTTTCATGTCCGTGCCGTTAAACGGCGGGGTTACCGTAACAGGTTGCTCCCAGGTCTGGTTATGCTCAAGGTTTACCTCTTGTATGGTTTGCAGGGATTGATTTTCTAATTGTATGTCAATAGTATAATTGACATCCTCATATTCATGATTTACCACACCAAGAATTACCTTTCCACTGTCTCCGAGAGTATAATTGACCGGGTAATCATCCGCCATTCCTCCTGAGCCCAGGATATAGAATTCGGTGAACTGTTCACCCTGTTTGGGAGTCACTACCACGTAGATCAGAGTCACTACCGAGGCCAGGATCGAAATTACCAGAATTATTGTTAGTGCCTTATCCAGCCTGGATTGGGATTCGGAGTGAAATTCGTCCTGCAGGGATTCATAGGTTTGCCTGAAGGGGACATGAAATGCTTCTTCTTCTTCAGGAAGATTGGAGCGACGCATCACGGCTATGATACACATACCGATTGTGAAGATGGATAATGAGATCAGGATAGGCAGCAGACGGATACCCCAGGGTGTATAGTTCAATCCCAGGCCAATCAGAGGCACCACTGCAATACTCAGACCAAAGCTCAAAGCCACACGTTCGATGCCATCCAGATCATCGTTTTTGGGAAACAGGGCGGCAATCAGGGCATAACCCGGCAGGAACAATACCATGGGCAGGCCCAAAACAGTACGTATGGCTGAATCACTGAGCTGGGGAATAAGAATGAATACTGCCGTCAGGAGTACCAGGCCTACGACAACTTGTATGTCAACAGGGATTTTTTTTATATCCGCCAATATATACCCTCAAAATGATTGAAGAACCAATTGTTACAATGTTTAAATATTATTCGGTCAGCAAATATATAATTCACATTGTAGGTGAGAAACGAAATTTCAATACACCTATATTATTAATCAAAAAAGGATTGGCTGTAATTATTACAGCCGTCTTCGCATCACATACAGAATACAGAAAATCCCGAGAATTGGAAATACCCCGGGAGCAGGAATTGAATTGGTTTTGGTAGTATCTGTTGTGTTCTCTGAATTTGTTTCAGTAGCCGATTCTTCCGCAACATCTCCAGGTTGTGACTTGGAACTCTTTGCCAGACCTGTTTCCTGTTCCAAAGCCGAAATGGCAAATGGGGAAAAATGATCGGCCTGTGCCTCGAAGTAGAAATACTCTGCATCTTCCTCTGTCTGCACGGTTTCCAGAGCTTGCCATTTATCACCGTAATGGAAAAGTGTAATCATAGAGGGCATTATTCTGTTTTCAGACAACCAGTTTTTGCTCACCTTAAAGCCAATCACAGGATCTTTCATGTTTTCAGCATCAAAGGCAGCATTACCTACCCAGATATTGAAATTGCTGTAAACCTGTCCCGGTGCTCTTTCATCCACCAGGGATGAAGTATCTTTCAATTTCTCAATTGTTGCTTTAACCTGTCCGGAGTTGGTAGCACCTCTAAATCCGATAAAGGAAACTTCATTGTCCTTTTCATCAAACTCATACATGACATCAGTGCCTGCTGAAACTTTTTGAATCTGTACAGTTTTTGCCAGTATATTGGCATAAGACTCACCATTGTTACCACCACCTCCGACACCACCGGATGATCCAGAACTGGGAGGAGATGAAGGTTTGTCTGGCTTATCAGTTACATGCCACAACCAGCTCCTGTTTGCACTGAAACTTTCACTTTTCACAATAACAGTAACATTCCAACAACCCTTATCGGCAGTGGAATTGTAATATGATCGATTAACATTGGTTTTATTCTGAACCTCAGTTGAATTTACATACCACGTCATATTGCCAGGATGACTGACTTCTGCATAGAATGAAACATTTTTATTTATCTCACTGGTAATTTCAGGATCTTCAGGAGAAGATTGCATTCTGGTTGAAGCAGTATCATTTATCCAGGTATGGTTTATGTTACCACCCCTATCCACGGTTTTGAGACTCAAATTGTAGGAATATGCAGGTTTTAAATTAGTTGCAGTGTAACAAAAGTCTGACACATTGGTTTCAAACAAACCATCAAAATATACCTCAACATGATCAAAATCATGAATTGCCTGATTGGACCATTCCCATGTAATAGAATCAGATGTTGAAGATACGTCATGAAGGCCAGTTACACTTGCAGGAACCACATCGATTGTTTGTGAAGTATTGTTCACCCAGGTACTGTTTACATATCCATCAGTATCCACGGTTTTAAGCCCAATCGAATGATTTGTACCATCCAGCAGACCTGTGAGATTATAGTGTGTGTCAGAGGTGGTGGACATCAATGATCCATCAATATAGATTTCGGTGTGATTGAAATCCGTATCTTCCGGGTTGGACCAGGTCCAGTTTATCCATGAGGGACCAGTGGTTGCATGGAGATTGGATACTTTGGACGGCGGTGCAGAGGTAAAAGCCTTGATGCAAATATTCGTATCGTTAAGTTCACCCACATCCGTCCAGTTGGAGCCATCAGGACTTATAAAACTCTCATTGGGATTTGCAGAGGCCTTACTTGAATAATTGGCCAGGGGCTTTTCGATTGCCAGAGGATATTCATAATCGGGGTTGCAAAGTCTTGTGACTACCGAAAATATCAGTCCTTTTTCAAGATGTACAGGTGTGTCAAGAGTAACCGTATGATAGCCTGCATGTGCAAAGGTACCATTGGTTTGCGCCAGCAGATTTTCCCCTACAGGAGCCGAGGAGGAGAGGTTTGTATATATACTCACATTGTAAACCGCATTTGTATCTGTGGTATAGAAACTGACCGCTTCCAGATATTCCTCAGATACGGTCTGGAAAACATTGGCACCGTGGGCTGTTGTAGAATTAGAAAACCCGCGGGAGTCCGTATAACCCAGAGGATCATACTGATAGATGTTGTCATAATTGTCTGCATCTTCGGTGGCAATCAAAATGGCCGGATGGCCTGAATGATCATTGAATGATTTTTCATAGTAAGATATGTAGAAATATCCTTCTTCTCCGATTTCAAAATCTTCTGTGCCTGTGCCCCAGCTGTTCTTGAGAATGAAGGCTCCGTCACCAGGAGGTATAATATTGAATTTTTCTTTGGGGAAAGAGTCGTTCCAGCCTACTAGAGCCACTGCATGGCCTCCATCATATGCAGATTCGTTATAGTAGTAGGTCGTATAATTATCGGCAAAAGCACTCATTTTCACCATGAAATACGAATAAACCGCTCCATATTCCATTACCGCTTCTTTGAGATAATCATCATCAGAAATCTGGTACTCCTCGTCTGTAAAATTAGACCGCGTGGGCAGATAGATGATCTCCTGAATATGCCCGGCTACAGGTTTGTCGGGATTTGTGTAATCATTAAAACTGGAAGTGTCATTATATGAGTCATCGGTTTCATTGACAGGGCCGCTCCAGCGTGTAAGATAGGCCGTGGCCATCAACATATTACCTCCCTGTTCAGAATCAAACGAATCGTTGGGATTGTCGTTTGACAGTATATTTTTCATATGGTTCTCAGAAAAATTATAGGGGCCTTCTTCATAGGTACAGGATTCCAGGGATGCATAGGTTGCAAATGTCCAGCATGAACCCGTATTTCCCTGGTCCTTTACCGGTGTGAGACGATTTTCCTTACGCAGGTCGTAGGATACTTTAAAGGATTGTGCTGCAAAAAGGCGATTGCTATCTGGCTCTGGGTGTTGCAGATGACCCATATCAACAGGAGATGGTACTAGACCGAGGGGATACTCGTTCCTGTCGGCAGAAGTGGCCATTATTGTATTTTTGGAATCCGAATCCTGCAAACCGGATTGATAATCAACAAATTGCGGGTTTAAGGGTGCAGAGGTAATCTCAGGGTTGTTTTCTGAGGCCATTACTGCTGTATTGAAGAGGATAATGGTAATAACAGATAAGAAGATGAGTTTTTTAAACATAGTGTCTTTTAATTGCCTTACTTTAAATATAATTTCCTTTATAGACAGAGGAACATATTGATCCAAAAGAACATTGGAAATTTTTCAGGAAGGGTGATGAGATAGATATTCCTGGAATCAAGCAGGAAGAATTAAAATTCTGTAGTGGAGATTAATGACCTGAATGAATATGAATCCCGACATTCTCAGAGATATGTGTCAACGACCTACAACTAAACACAGACCCATTTAATGGACAGGGCAAACGGGACAATTGACCCGTGCCCAGTCGTTATATTATTCCTATACTTTCACTCTTTCTTTCGTATTGCAAACGCTGCAACCACGGCCAGTGCCCCTGCAAAAATAGCGGTGAATCCGGGTGCCTGAGCATTATCGTCTTCAGTATCAGGTTCATCTGCTGCCTTTTCAACTTCAGGCTCCTCCACAATAGTTTCTTCAATCACTTCTTTGTGTTCGTCTCCAACAATACTGAATACTGAAAACCCGGGAGTCTCGGCGTTAAAATAAAGATATTCATCATCTTCTGCAACCTGATTGCCTGGAAGATCCCGCCAATCTCCTTCATGGAATCGGGTCATGCGAATTGTGGACGGTTCGATATTGTTCTCCTCAACCCATTTCTTATTGACCTTGAATGCTATGGTTGCATTCTCTGCTGAAAGGACATCTTCACTGCCCATATTGATATCCATTAGCATATAGGAACTGCCTTCAGGCTCACTAATATCTGCAGGCACTTCATCCAGCAAGTTTACCGATGCCATTACATATCCTTCATTTTTCTCTGCACTAAAAAATATCTCAGTTATTGGTGTGCTGTCTTCAGTAAATGTATATCGCACCTCGGCATCCCTTCCCACAAAACGAGTGTCGATATCCTGTTCAACAATGTTGGAAGAATATGCTGTCCCTGCAACTTTTTGTACACGCACTCCGTCATTGTCGGAAGGTTGAACTTCTTGCTCTTTGGGTTCTGCAGGTTTTTCTGCATTTGCTGTCAGCGGCTGATAATCGGTATTATTGCCATTATCTGTGATATTATACGGTTGACAAAAGCCGTCTCCTACAGAATATTCAACCTGACTCCAGCCAGACCCATCCGGTTTTGCCCAGAAATTGCCTCCCAGATACGATCCATTTATGATATTCTTGCCAGTTATCTTTGTTATATTCCATTCATTCAAAGAATCTGCTGAAATGTGGATATTCTTGCTGTTATGAAAATAATTATTATATACCAGGTTATTGCTTGAATCGGTAAGATATATTCCAATTTTGCTACTGTCATTTACGGTGGAATTGGACAGGATGTTGTCCCGGGATCTGTCCAGATATATACCATAATGATTTTGGATAGAAGTATAATTTCTGATGTGGGTATCGGTGGTATTATACAGATAGATTCCATGTTTCTGATCCCTGCTTTCAAGATCTTCTATAGTAATATTGGTACAATCAAACAGATGTACAAGGGCCGCATCCGAGGTAGAATCTATTACAATATCGGATTTGCCAACAAGACTATAGATGGGTTTGCCATCCACAGTATTACTGGTATCAACAAAATTTGGGTTTGAATCCATTCCAAAAGTGTAGAATGAATTATCATTGATAGAATTATTTTCCAGATAATTATCAGCTGAATTTGATAACTGGAGACCTGCACGGTTCTTTGTGAAAGTACAATTGTTTATTTGATTATTATTGGATTGTTCAAGTACCATACCAAGACCGTTATCAGTAAAAGTGCAGTTGATTATATTGCAATTGTTTGAATAATAAGCAAGAAAACCATAAAAACCACCTGTAACCTTAATGTCCTGCAACGTAATGTTATCCGCCATTATGAAGACTGCATTATTGAACACATTTTGAATTATAGAATATGAAACTGGAGACGTTATCCTGACATCTTCGGAATTACCTGTGGAAGATTTGAGAGTGAGATAATCTTTCCTGAAACTGACCCTTTCCGTATAATTTCCCGGTTCAACAATAATGGTATCACCTGGCGAAGCCGCATCAACGGCATCCTGAATTAGTTTGAAATCCGCTCCCCCGCTGCTGTTGACAGTAATGGTAGTGTTAAGTACGTGGATGAAAGTATTCCTTACAGTAGTATGATTGCCAAATTCGTTTGATGTATTCAGAGAAACATTGTATATCCCGGTAGTTGCATAGGAGTGAATTGGGTTTTGCCGGGTTGATGAATTACCATCCCCGAAATCCCATTGCCAGATGTCCGGAGAATAGAGACTGGCGTCATGGAACTCGACCGACTGGTTTATATGTACGTATCTTTTGTCAGCAACAAAATTAGATTCGGGTTGTCTGGCTTCTGTGGTGAAAGCCTTGATGCATACATTCATATCAGAATCGGAGATGTCCGTCCAGTTGCTTCCATTGGAACTTAAGTAACTCTGGCCGGGCTCGGCATGGGCATTGCTGCTATATCTGTCTATGGCTTTTTCTATTGCAACAGGATAGGTGTATTCAGGCGTGGTGAAATTGATTACGATGGAAAAATTCTGACCGCCACACAGGGATACATTGTGGTCCAGATCTATGGTGTGATAACCCGGCAGGGCAATACTACCATTCTTTACGGATACAGCAGACGAAGTATTGACAGGACCGTTATCAGGATCCAGATATACTGAAATGTTGTAGTAAGAATTAGAATCCACGGTATAAAAACTCACAGCCTCAAGTGTCTGGTTTGTTGTGGCTGTAAAGACATTTGCCCCCACGGCCGTACTGTTATTGTATCCGGCGTTTGAACACCAGCCAAGGAAATCGTACTGGTAGATCTGATCATAATTGCTGACATTTTCTGCCGTTATAACAGAATTTGTGGTGTACGGGCTGTGTTCACTTCCATTAATTTCATCTCTAGTGCCTATCGACTTATCATAATAAGAGACGTAATAGTACCCATCATCTGCCCAGATATCGCCCCAAGAATTCTTGATGATGTAGGCACCGTCTGCCGGTGCTGCAGGGCTGAATTTTGTCCTGTTGAAATCGTCATCCCAGCCTGCCAGGGTTATCGCATGGGTCACCATTTTGTCTTCTTCATAGCAGTAATAGGCATTGTTCTCTGCATTGAAGTAGGATGATCGATCATCATGGATGGCTACTGAAATTGCACCATAATCCATTATCATCTGTTTGAACAGATTGTTTGTATGATGTATCTGCGGAAAAATAAATGCATCCTGTACATGTTTTGCCACAATTGTATCGGCAGAAGATACAGGGGACAGGGAATCGTAGGGGTCATCCGATTCAGTTACAGGGCCGCTCCATCCTGCAAGGTATGCCAGTGTCATCAGCATATATCCCCCATCAGCATGTCCGTTGCGATTAAAATCATGCTGTTGGGAGGATACAAGCGTGTTTTTCACATGTTGTTCGGAAAAATCCCAGTTTTCTGATTTATTATGAATTAAATAGGATTCCAGGGATCCATAAGATCCAAACACCCAGCAACTACCCGCGAGTGCCTGATCACGTACCGGGGTAACACCGCCTTCTTCCCTGAGATCATAGCGGGATGGATATGCACCGCTTATACCTGAAAACCGTATACCGTATTCATCATTTGTAATCAGGTCCTGCGTATTTACAGGAGAAAGATAAGAAAAATCTATGGGAGAGGGCACAAGACCGGGAGGATGAAGGGAAGAATCTATACCTTCATTTTCATCCAGTATATTGTCTATCTTTTCAGAAGAGACGTCCCCTGAGTATTTATTTGATGATACCTTGTTTGAGGTGAATACTGTATTTGTGGAAACTTTGTTTTGTTTCAGATCTTCTTGATATTGAACAAAAGCAGGATTTAGAGGTGCTATGGAGATTTGGGTTTGGCCGGAAGACAGGTTGGAAGCAAGTCCGGTTATTGAATCATTAGCCGTTGCATTAACCCCTGTTGCCGCCAGGAGCATAGTCAGGCCGAAGGCAAAAAGCAACGTACTCAATATCATTGATTTTTTCATTTTATAACACCTGTTTTTATAAAAAAGCAATTCTGATTATATATAATTATGTCACCATATTTTGTTTTTTGAAAGAAAAACAGAGATTTGCAAATTGTAGCACGGTCACTGATTTCGTTCTAGGTATGAAGATGCTGCAGTCTTTGACAGCAAGCTTTAAGCACATCTATTGATCATCCCACTACCAATGTTTGTGTTTGGCCATGTGGGATTAACTATACTTGCCTTTTATTTGGCAGAGCAATGGCTGCCCAGATTGCAGGGCAAAATCAATTATGGATTTGTGGCGATCGGAGCATTGTTGCCAGACCTGATCGACAAGCCGCTGGGCCGGTTTTTACTGGCAGATTCCCTGGCAAGCGGCAGGATCTTTGCCCATACCTTAATATTCTGGATTCTGGTTGGTCTCATTATTGTTTTGATATGGCAGAAGTGGCGAGCAGATTTCTTATTGATATTGCCCGGTGCAGCAGTTTTGCATTTACTGGAAGATTCGATGTGGCAGACTCCCGAAGTTTTGTTCTGGCCGTTTATGGGATGGGGTTTCCGGGCCGATGAGATTGGAGGTGGTTTTATGGATTACCTGCTGCATGTGTTCTCCAATTGCTATGACCCTGCCATGTCGATGGTTTTTGTATCGGAAGTTTTCGGGATAATGATATGTATGGTGGGTGCTGTGCGATGGTACAGGAGAAATCGGAATTGGCAGTGAATTTGTGATTATCCCATTCTATTTCATTGAATAATATGGGACCTGGTTGAGAAGCAAAAGTCATTGCTATGGCACATAGCCATTTTGATGTATATGTATGCTTGTCAATCACTACCCGGGGCAAAGAAGACTCCTTTTTTAGCCTCACTCCCCCGCAAACTTCGCCAGTCCGTCCTCCAGGCAGACCTGCGGGACAAATCCCAGTGTTTGCGCAGCGCTGATATCGGCCACGCTGTGGCGGATGTCGCCGGTGCGGGCATCCTGGTATTCCACGTAGAAATCTCCCCATTCCACCCCTTGGCAACCATACAATAGATGATCTCGGAGAAATTGCCGTTGCCTAAGCTTTAATCCCGTAGACTGGAGTCCACATCACTGCTACTTGAAAACGGTTTTCAGTATTACAAATCTGCCACAAAATCTTTAATTTGAGTACGTATATTTTCTATCATGGAAGTCTCAATCTCAGATGATGCATTACCTGTTGTGAAAGAGTCACTGGAAAAAGAGATTCTTCTGCTGCGGGCAAAAATACGCCTGGCAGAAAAAGAAATTGCTGTTTTTGAAGACAGGTATAATATGCCGTCGTCCCGATTTTATATAGAATTTGAAAACGGGGACCTCGGGGATTCACAGGATTTTTTTGAATGGTGGGGACTTTTGAGGGGTCTTGAGACTCTTAAAACACAGTTAGATCAGGCACAATCGGTGATTTCAAATTGGTGACTTCTGAGGTGGCTGTCAACTACCCCCAACTGAAAGGGGCTAAAATGTTAATTAAGCATTTGTCCGGGAGATGTAGTTAACTTTCTCGTGATGAGGTGCAGGTGGATTGACGAGGAAGGCGGAAAATAGAGGCCCTGGCTTTACAGCTGTACACAAAATAATTATACCCTGCAAACAACATTAATCTGGAGGAATTTTCTTAGAGGCTATGTCATACAACCCGGACCTTGAAATATACCGAAAAAAACTCCGAAAGATGTTGCCTCAGCTGGAAGATCGATATAACGTAAAGTATATTGGACTGTTTGGCTCCTATGTAAGAGGAGAGCAAACTGCGGAAAGTGATCTCGATATCTTGGTGGAATTCAGCAAGACTCCCACCCTTTTCCAATTCATTAACCTGGAGAATTATCTCTCTGATACCCTGGGAATCAAGGTGGATCTGGTCATGAAGGATTCACTGAAACCCAATATTGGAAAACACATACTTAACGAAGTCAGGGCAGTGTGATATATGACTCGAGACATCAGGGATTATGTCAATGACATCTATGCTGCCATGGAGGCGGCAGAAAACTTTGTCAGTGATTGTACATATGAAGATTTTCTCGAAGACAGAAAGACCCAATATGCCGTTATCAGAGCCCTGGAGATAATTGGTGAAGCAGCAAAGAATGTCCCTGATGATGTCAGACAAAAGTATCCTTCAATCCCCTGGAAAGACCTGACAGGAATCCGGGACAAATTGATACATGCTTATTTTGGAGTTAATCTGGAGGTTGTCTGGCTCAGTGTGAAAGAAGATATTCCACAAGCAAAGCCTGTGATCCGAAGTTTGCTGGAAGAACTGGATGCATAATAAGCATAAATTGGTATGGGATACGCTCGAAAACGAATTGCCCGCTCTTAAAGCCGGGCTTGACAGATTATACAAAGATATGACAAAATGAACCCTTTCACTCCCCCGCAAACTCCGCCAGCCCCTCCTCCAGGGATACTTGCGGGACAAATCCCAGTGTTTGCGCAGCGCTGATATCGGCCACGCTGTGGCGGATGTCGCCGGTTCGGGCCTCCCGGTATTCTACAGGCAGATCACTGTCAAAGACGTCCTGCACGATCTCGGCGAGCCGGTTGACGGTGGTCTGTGTGCCTGTGCCGGCATTGAAGACCCTGCCGATGGATTCGTCCTTTTCGATCAGCAGTTCTACCAGATCCACGATGTCGTGCACGGAGATGAAGTCGCGGGTCTGCTCGCCGTCGCCGAAGATTACCGGGGATTGGGAGGCTTTGGCACGTTCGATGAATTTGGTGATGACACCGGAGTAGGGATTTGAGGGGTCCTGACGGGGGCTGTAGATGTTGAAGGGGCGCAGCACTGCCACGGGCAGGTCGAAGGCGCGGTGGTACATCAGGGCGTACTGTTCGCCTGTGAGTTTGCTGACGCCGTAGGGGGAGAGGGGTTGTGTGGGATGGTTCTCATCGATGGGAGTGTGCAGGGTATCGCCGTAGATGGCGGCGGAGCTGAAGTAGACGAAGCGTTCCAGGTTGGTCTGGCGGGCAGCCTCGAGGAGGTTGAGGGTGCCGAGAACATTGTTTTCGCAGTCAAAGAGCGGCTGGTCCAGGGAGCGGTTGACATCGATCTGGGCGGCGGTGTGGATGACGACATCGGCCTGCCCGACCAGCCGCACCACTTCCGGGCCCTGGATGTCACCGATGGTCAACTGGACGCCTGCGGGCACGTCGTGTCGGCAGGGAGAGGAGGTGTTGTCCAGCACGATTACCTTGTTGTCAGTGCAGAAGCGGTCGGTCAGATACGAGCCGACCTGGCCGAGGCCGCCGGTGATGAGGATTGTTTGGGAGTGCATGGTTTGTTGGAGGGGTTTTTGAAATATAAATTTGGTGTAGACTTGTATTTCAACTCCGTTTGTTCTTTTAAAGTACAATTTCTTAATCCTTAGCGAGATGTTTATATGTGTATAATAATATTTATGTAGGATGTATCCATCCTCCTAAATAGTATTCCAAAAGGCGAAATATCCATTAAATTAACTGGTGGTATTAGTCCGAACAAAGTGATTTTGAAAAAGTTAGGGATGCAGACATAATAATAACGATGGATACTTGTAGCAAAACAATTTAAAAAATCTTATAACATTATACAGCAAGGTGGACAGTTGAGTATGAAATTTTTACATAAATACATTATTGATCCGATTAACGATTCTACATTGTTAAAATTTGTTTTTTTAGCAAACAGTATCTCATATGTGCCCCTGCAAAGTTTGTCTAACTTTTTTAATAAATTATATCCATTAAGAAATACAAACCCATGGATTATTAGTGGAAGTCCTCGTTCAGGAACAACATGGCTTGCTGAAATAATTGCAGCATCATATCAAAATAATCGTTTGATATGGGAACCTTTCAGTAATAGAAACCAAAAAGCAACAGAAGCAGGATTCAATAAAAGATATTTATTTTACTCCAAAGATGAGTACAATATAGAAAGAAATAAAGAAAAATTTATACATAAATTATTAAAAGGAGAAATGCTCAATTTTTTTACATTAGGATTATGGATGTATCCAACTAATATAGGTTCAGTACTTAAAAAAGGTAAACTAATTATAAAATGTGTAGAAGGCAATGGAATAGTAGGATACCTACATAATAAATATAACATCCCAAAACCAGTTATTATTATTCGCCATCCATGTGCGGTTATTGCATCACAAATGAGAATGGGGACCTGGGATGATCACCCCCACATAGATCCAAAGTTATTGCAAGTATACCCAAAAATTGGAGAACTGATGAATAATGCAAATTCGCTAAAAGAAAAATTGGCTATTACATGGGCCGGTGATGTATTGGCAGCAAAATTATTTCAAAATGACGTGCAGGTTGTATACTATGAAGACTTAGTACTCAATGGAAATATTGTATTAAAGGAAATATTTGCTGAATGGGGGGTAGAGGATGTTCCAGAACCTTGTATTAAAAAACTTGAAAGTATGAGTAAATCATCTAGGTATTGGTCTGAAAACAACTCTGGGATGGCTAAATTAAAAAGCTGGACAAACTATTTATCAGAAAATGATATAAAAAATATATTTAAAATTATTAAATTTTTAGATATTAAAGATTATGAAGAAAATAATTACTTACCAGTAAAAAGATAATCAGACAAAATAATCCTCTTTTTTGGATATAAATTGGTGTAGACTAGTATTTCAATATGATTAATATTTGCAATATTTAGATAACAATGTCTTTTTTATAATAAGGATTAGATGTATCTCAACATAGTTAAATAGGATGAATCCAATCCCATAATAATATTTCACAAGGTGATATAAATTAACAAAATTCCATTAAATTCACTGGCGGTGATTTTCTGACCAGCGTGGCTGCTATCCTGCCGGCACTTAATGAGGAGATTGCCATTGGAAGCATGGTGCTTCTTGTGAAAAAATATGTGGACAGGGTCATTGTTGTAGATGACGGCAGCCAAGACCGGACCACCTGTGTTGCCACCTAGGCAGGAGCAGAAGTTGTACAGCACCCGCAGAACATGGGCAAGGGTGCTGCCTTTAAGAGCGGTTTTAAAGAAGCCAGAGATGCAGATATAATTATTACGATGGATACCGACGGCCAGCACAACCCGGCAGACATTCCCACCTTGATAAAACCCATTGTGGAAGACAAGGCAGATCTGGTCAATGGCAGCCGTTATATGGATGGTAATGATGAAAACACGCCTGCCTATCGTCGTGTGGGCCAGTCGGTCCTGGATACCGCTACCAGCATGAATACCGGGATCAATTTGACCGATTCCCAGAGTGGTTTCCGGGCATTTAAGACCGATACTGCCGGTGTGTTCAGTTTCCATTGCAGCAATCTGGCCATCGAAAGCGAGATGCTGGCCGAGGCTGCCAGTGCGAACCTGCGGATCAGGGAAGTGCCTATCGGGGTGAGGTATGATGTGGACTGCTCAACAGAAAATCCGGTAAAACACGGTCTTGGGGTGCTGGTTAATGTAATTAAGGATATGGAATTCCACAGGCCTCTGTATTATTTCACAGTACCCGGCGTGGTCTTTGGAGTATTCGGACTGTATCTGGGTTTGAGATCTCTGCAGACCTTCTATCACGGAGGAGCCCTGCATTTTGGCCCGACCATACTGATGGTTGTTTTGATGCTTGTGGGTACTTTCATGGCTTTTACCGGGATTATGCTGGATTCGATGAAACGGATGATGCTGAGGATGAAATAAAGGATTGGAGGGGTTGAATTTGAAAATACTGCGTGTTGCTGCTGATATTTATCCGGATGTTGTTGGAGGTGTAGGTTTACATGTCCATGAGATGTCAAAAGAACAGGTTCAACTGGGAAACCATGTGGATATTTATACTGCAGGCAGCAATGACAAACCCGCTCATGAAAAAAGAGGTGGGTATGAAATAAAACGTTTCAAACCTCTGATTAAACTTCTCGGCAATTCTATTATGCCGAATATGTTATTTTCACTTTATAAAAACAGATATGATTATGATGTTATCCATGCCCATTCCCATCTTTATTTTTCCACAAACCTGTGTGCAATAATTAGAAAACTAGGTTCCTCTCCACTGGTAATTACAAACCATGGGCTCAATTCCCAGACAGCACCACCGTGGTTCCAGGATATTTATACAGCAACCGGTGCCAAATTCACCTTTAATGCTGCAGACAAGATCATCTGTTACACGGAATCTGAAAAGGCAGAACTGCTCAAATTAAAAGTACCGTCTGAAAAGATAGAAGTAATTCACAACGGAATCGATACCGAACATTTCATTCCTGCACAGGAGCCTGCTTTTGATAAGAAAAGCTTGCTCTGGATTGGCAGGTATGCAAAGGGTAAAGGGGTAGATTACCTTATCGATGCGTTCAATATCCTGAAATCAGAGCATCCTGATGCAACCCTCACAATGATCGGGAAAGGGCCAGATAAAAGCAAGATTGTGCAAAAAATTCAGGATCTCAATCTGGAGAAGGATATCAGGATGGAGGAGTTCATCCCGAATTCCGAGATTGTGCAGTTATACCAGCAGTCGAGTGTCTTTGTACTGCCAAGTCTGGAGGAAGGAGTCCCAAGAACAATTCTGGAGGCAATGGCATGCTGTGTCCCGGTTGTATGCACACGCCTCCCCCAGCTTGTAGACATAGTGGAAGGAAGCGGATTGCTTGTGCCGGTGAAGGATCCACGGACACTGGCAGATAGCATATCAAGATTATTAGCTAACAACAGCCTTGCAAAGGAATTGGGTGACAGTGGCAGGGAAAATGTGGTTGCAAACTATTCCTGGAAGGATACTGTGAAGAAAACGTTGCTGATATACGCTAATTTGGTGGAGTGATTATTTGAATTATACTAATTTCAGCAGAAAAGATCTGAAATTTTTAAAAAGGGAAATGTCTACAGTATCAGGTAAGGTATTAGATATAGGCGGAAGAGATTTCATTGATAGACTGGGTTTTAAACCTGGAGATGAATATTATTCTTATGACCTAACATATTCAAAAAATGTATCTGTAATAGGTGATGCACACAAACTCCCGTTTAAAAATGATAGTTTTGATTACATTATCTGCAACGCTGTGTTAGAACATGTAAGAGAACCTAGTATAATTCTTTCTGAAATATATAGATGTGTTAAATCAAATGGATTCGTGTTTATTAGTGTGCCTTTTTTACAACACATTCATTCAGATCCATATGATTTTAGACGTTTTACTAACTATGGATTAAAATATGAATTGGAAAAAACGGGTTTTAATACT
Source organism: Methanohalophilus portucalensis (assembly GCF_002761295.1). Lineage (NCBI taxonomy): Archaea > Methanobacteriati > Methanobacteriota > Methanomicrobia > Methanosarcinales > Methanosarcinaceae > Methanohalophilus > Methanohalophilus portucalensis. Next base: position 845,760 of record NZ_CP017881.1, read on the forward strand.
ATAAACATTTATGGTTCTTATGGCATATATGATGTAATAGAATATCTTTTATTTTCTGGTGTGGTGTGGAACATAAAAGACAAACATTACAAATCTATATTCGACATAATACACATATTTATAATGAGTGTGTTTTTTTTTCATGTTTAAAATAATTGGAGTTTTACTTAATCCTCTTCAACAAAAAGACACCCATCATGCAGTTTCTTTCACTGTTGTAGGTCAAAAGTGACAAAGGTGAGATAATGTCAAAAATCGTGATTACAGGCGGGGCCGGCTTCATTGGTTCCCATATTGCAGAAAAACTTGCTAAAGAGGGCCATGAGATTGTAATTGTGGATAATCTGGATGATTATTATTCCATTGAATTGAAAAAGAAAAACATAGACATTGTCCTAAACAGCGGAGATGCGACGTTTGTCAATTCTGATGTTACTGACCTGAATAAAATGCAAGAAATAATCGATGGTACGGTTGATTATGTGTATCATGAAGCAGCCCAGGCAGGCGTGAGGATCTCTGTAGAAAACCCTTTCAAACCAAATGACATTAATGTGCTGGGAACCTTAAATGTACTTCAGGCATCAATGGATGCAGATGTCAGGAAAGTGATCAATGCATCTTCCTCATCTGTGTACGGGAAAGTGCAATACCTGCCCTTTGATGAACAACATCCAACCCAACCGGTTTCACCCTATGGCGTGAGTAAACTTGCAGCCGAGCAGTACTGCAGGGTTTTCTATGAAGTATATGGATTGCCTACAACATCTCTGCGCTATTTCACGGTATACGGTCCACGAATGAGGCCTGACCTGGCTATTTCGATATTTACCCGGAAAATGCTTGCAAACGAGCCGATAACTGTATTTGGTGACGGTGAGCAGACAAGGGATTTCACCTATATTGATGATGTCGTGGAGGCAAACCAGCGATTACTGGGTAACTCCAGGACAGATGGCAGGGTATTGAATATTGGCAGCGGGAACAGGATTAGTGTTAATGACTTAATCGAGAATCTGCGATCAATTACGGATTCAGATTCAGAGGTTAATTATACAGGCAAACAGAAAGGAGATGCAGAGAATACACTTGCTGATATTAGTTTAAGTAAGAAATTATTGGGATATGAGCCGAGTGTGGATATCAGATGTGGTCTGATGAACTACATGAAACAAATCAAAAAAGATTTTCGTTGTTGATTCTATGAAATTGTTAGTTTGTGCTACCGAATATTATCCATATGGATCTGGAATTGCAAATGTGGCATACAATGTAGTTGAAAAACTAAAAGAAAAAGGAGTTAAGTGTACTGTTTGTTCTCCTACGGGCCCGGACATAAAACTTGGAAGCACAAAACTAATTGAAAAATATAGAATTTTTGGTTTAATTAATTATTGGAGAAAAGTATCCGATTATTTTATGAAAAATTCTGATGAATTTGAAGTCGTGTGGTGCCACAACCCATTTTTCCTAAATAATAATCCCTTTGAACATTGCCTGATAACAATGAATTCTACCTACTATGGAAATGCAATGAACAGTAATTATCCTATGAAGGTTAGAACATACAAAAAAGTTGTATCTTATATAGAAAAATATTCATTGACGCATTTGGACCCTACTGTCAGATATACAGGCGTTGGTACAAATGTTTGCAAAGAATTAGAGTGCATGGGGATAAATCAAAGCCGAATTTCTTTCATACCAAATGGAGTAGATACGAAGAAATTCAAAACTCAAAGTACAAAAGTAAAAATCAGAAAAAAATACAATATTCCAGAAAATCATTTGATACTATTAAGTGTAGGGAGGTTAACAGAACAAAAAGATCCGTTTAAATTGATAGATGTGTTTTTCCAGATTAATAAAAGCATACATAACTCTACCCTTGTTATTGCAGGGCGTGGAGTGTTAGCTGACAAAGTCAAAACATACATCGATGAAAAAGGAGTAAATAATGTAATCCTTTTGGGATATGTAGAAGAAGACAGTAAACCTGAACTATATGCTTGCGCTGATTATTTCATCATATCTTCCAGATATGAAGGCGGAGAACCTCCTTTGACACTTTCTGAAGCCATGGCTTCCGGTTTACCCTGTATAGTATCAAACATATCTAACTTTGATGTTGTTAATAAAGCAAATTGTGGAATTATGGTGGATTTTAAAGATTTACAGAGAGCTGGAAATGAAGTAGTTAGTTATCTGGAAAAAGACAATTCAGAACATTCAATTAATGCGAGAAAATATGCTGAAAACAATCTGGATTGGGAGATAATAGCTGAAGAATATATGAATATATTTAATGCGATATAAATGCTTCATATTTGCATTTAAGGGCAATTTATGTTCATTTCATATCATAAATAGATACTGAAGAAGTTGTGTATATTTTAGATTGCATATCCAGGCGTTCAAATAAATTCAGAGTGTTATTTTCATTTGGTAAATACCTATAATTACTAGATGCGACTTTTGGTGTATGATGTGACCTAAAGGGTAAACCGTATTCTAAAAACTTTCCAACCCGTATAATTGCATAGCCCCCTGTATTTCCAAAATTGTTTACATCGCGTATAATATCAGTATTTCTAATATTGTTGCTCGTCAAAAATCTATTTGTTTCATAATCGGTATAAATTGTTTTTTCTGATAAATAAATAGAAGTATGTTCATAACTTTCAATTTCTTGTGAATTGAAATAAAGCCTATTTCCATCCTGAAATGCATTTCCATCTGGCACACTATAGATAAGAGATGGACCAACAAACAAGATTAACAAAGATACTAATAATATTTTTTGTGCTGGGATACGTTTGTTATTTAATAAATATTTGGAAAATACATAGAAACCTAATCCCATTATAATTGCCATAAATGGGGCAACAATTAATTTTAGTCGATCAAATTGAAACAAGTCCAAAAATTGCCACAACAAATGAATTGGATTTTTTACATACAGTACCAATGCTAAAATCGAAAAAAGAGCTACAACATTAAGATATGTATTTGGTTTTTTTCTGATAATATAACCAATTCCTATTAAACTCATAAAAAGAAATATTATTATGTCTAAATTAGAAAATATATAAAAAGAAAGGCTCATAGTCTGTTCAGTACCAACAGAACCGGAGGCAGACGAAATCAATAGTGGTCTTAACAAAATATCTAAGTCAAGACGTTGTCCTATAGTTCTACTTGCGAACATATAAGCTACATAGAACCAATAAGACAAAAACAATATGTTGTACAAAAGATACAAATTGCCGGCTAAATGTTTTTTGGTATTAACTATATGTTCACATATAAAAAGAAGTAATAAAACAATCGATATTTGAGGTAATGAAACTTGATGAGAAAGGACCATAAAGATAATTATTCCTATAGATAATGATTTTAATGTGATATCATTCTTACTATAATTAGTGTATATAAAATACAAAAAAATAATAAAACCAAAAAAAGCAAGGTTCCTTGTAACTGAATTTGGACCCGAAAATAATACAACCGAACTCGAAGAATATAATAGACAGATGAAAGCTGACAATTGTGTATTATGGACTATTTTCTCAGATATATAGTATAAAAACAGAATTGTTATTGCAGAAAAAGTACCAGTAACCAAAAATAAAGAAGATTGTATATTTATATTGAACAATTGGGAAGACGAAGCTATCAATATATGATACAAGGGAAAATATTCATAACCAATGTTTCCCGTAAGTGTGTGTCCTTGCAAAAAAATCATTCTAGACATATTTATATGAGGTAAAATATCAGTTGTTCCAAAAAATAAAGGGTATATGAAAGTTACACCATAGGTGAAGTTTAGAAATACTACAAATAATTCTAATAACACTAAATTCTTATTGAAATTATTTGAAAATAGTTGAATATATATTACTCCGTACAGAATAATTAATATCATAAAATAATACCAAGGTCTTGCAAAATTAACCAGCAAGCACAATATAGAAAGACAATAAAAAATTACAAATGTTTTATTTAATGTTATTTTTTTGAAATAAAACATCGATATAGTTGTGCCTAAATTGATTTCATGTTTGTATATATATGGTAAAATAATGGCTACAGCAACCATAGGAATTATCAATACAAGTCCTTTTAATAAGATGCTGACGTTGTTTAATATATAACCAAATATTAATCCAAGTAAAACTAAAACAATAAGAATTAATGAAAAATTAGTACTAAATTTATCAAACAACTTATTTTTCATAGTGGATGAAGATTGATGACATCATTAATATTTGTTTTGCATGTATATCTATTCATAAATAATGCATTTAGATGATACAGAAATATAAATTGCATGTAAGTATTTTCTATATAATGACTATATCTTGTGCATCTTCAATTTATCATAATCAGGTGAAAATATTTATAAGTTACAGCAATACTAGTATTGTGGTTGCTGATGTCATTGGAAAAGAAGCCTAATTAAAACCTAGAGAAAATTACCTATTATACGAATCAAGAAATCCGTATGATTTGGCCGAAAAAATATCTATTCTCTTAAATGACAAAGAATTGTATGCAGACATGTGTAAAAATAGCAGAGAATTGGTAAGACATTTGAGTAGAACACGATTGTACAAAACTCAGGCATAGTGAAAAAAATTGTTTTCCTGAAAAAGAGGAAAATTGGAATTCAAAGAGGAAATGGTCTATTCATCAAAAAATGAATACTGTCACACTTGAGATACTAATAATAAAAATGGGAGAGTAATGTTATGGACTATCAATATTTAGCAAATACTTTTTCTGGAGGATTAATTAATCCTATATCAAAAATTATAAATAAAGTATATCATTCAAGAAATGAGAATCCATGGTTAATTAGTGGAAGTCCTCGATCAGGAACTACATGGCTTGCAGAAGTGATTGCATCGTCAGAGAAAAGTCGTTTAATCTGGGAACCTTTACAGGAAGGAAATCCTGTAAAACATAATTACGTTTTCTCTAAAAGGCCACTATATCTACCAGATGGCAATAATCAAGAAACCGATGATTCAAAACAATTTTTTAAACAATTATTGAAAGGTGAAAACCTCAATTTCCATACTTTGAGATTAGTCAAGTATCCAAGGAACATTCTTAAAACATTTAAGAATGAAAGGCTGATTATTAAATTTGTACGTGGTAACGGAGTTGTTGGATATCTATATGAACATTTCAACATCCCAAAACCAGTGGTTATAATCCGTCATCCTTGTGCTGTGATTGCATCGCAACTTAGAATGGGTCGATGGGATGACCATCCACATATTGATGAAAATCTAATCAAACAATATCCACATATTAAAAGTGTTATAGAAAATGCTAGTTCTCTGGAGGAACAGTTAGCAGTAACATGGGCTGGTGATGTATTAGCTGCTAAATTGTGGGAAAATAACATACAAATCGTCTATTATGAAGATTTGGTATTGAAGGGAAATGTAGTGCTAGAGAAAATATTTTCAGAATGGGGTTATAATGAAGTCCCTGAAAATTGTTTGAACAAACTTAATCAGCCCAGCAGTACATCAAAATATTGGTCTGAAGATAAATCGGGCATGGAAAAACTCAAAGGATGGAGTGAATATTTATCGGATGAACAAGTTTCAAAAATATCTAATACTATTAAAAAAATAGGCATAAATGACTATGATGATTTAACTTTTTTACCAAAATTGAATTGTAGGTGAACTTAATGCATTATAAAATAAAAGTTGCAAAAACCGCTTTTAAAAGAAGAATATATTGGAGAGTAATAAATGCTCTCAAATACCCTCAATTTCGAAAAAAAGATATAATCGTTCACCCAAAATCAAACATAGGAGAATGTCTCCATAGGAGAACATACTAATATAAATGGTCCAGCTTTCATTGACGGTCATTGTATTATAGGTAAATGGTGTGCTATTGCAAGTAATTTAAGGGTTCGAACTAATAATCATCATTATAATTATCCTAATATGCAAGTCAAATTACAGTCAAAATATGGTTTTATGGAAATCATGACCACAAAAGGCAAATCAGAAATAGGAAATGCTTGCTGGATAGGGGATAATGTTATAATTTTACCAAATGTTAATCAAGTATAGATTTAATGCAAATATTATTAACCAACTCCTTGATATTAAATGGTGGGATTGACCTGAAGATAAAATATCCAATAACAAATCTTTTTTTGAAACAGATTTACATATAAATTCAAACACCAATATTTATGATTTAATTAAAGAATGAAACAAATATTGAGTTAGCAACTATAATTTGACTTTTTAACAATGAGGAATTCTGATGCATCCAGAAAAAGGTTTAATTGTTTTGATGGGGTACAATCCGGGTTATAGTATTGTCCAATCTTCAAGAGCATTACATATATTTGAAGAGATAACAAAATATTATCCTGAAACATATTTATTGATGCAGAAAAGTAAAAATAGTAGTATATGCTTAGATAATTTAATATGCATTAAACCTAAACTTAACTTAGAAGGTAAAGAAAGCAAATATAGGCTATTGAAACGTGTTTTGTTCAGGTTCCAAATAGCATTATACATATTTTATTTTATTACTATAAACAAAATAGACTATGTCTTTTTAAGGGGATATGACACCATCCTATTATATCCTTTCCTAAAACTATTAAAAATAAAGATATATTATGACTTCCATGGCAAATTTGATGTTGAATTACAACAACTAAACCGAAACCTACGAGCATTTTTTGTTAAATGGATTGACAAATTCATCTTGAGATATGCAGATGGCATTATTGTAGTAAGTAATGGCATCAAAGCTCAGATTGAAGAATACAGTGATAAATGCATTTTACTTCCAAATGGTGTGGATGTAAAAAGAATCGAATCTACAGAAGCAGAGTGTCCTGTAGATATCCCCGAAGATAAGAAAGTAATAGGGTTTATTGGAAACTGGGAAGAATTCATGAATATAGAAGATATTTGTGAATCTGTATCTTTATTGTCAAATTGCATGATTGTGATTGTTGGTTACGGGTATAAGGCTGCCCAGAAAATTGATAAGTATAAAGATCAACCAAATATTTTATTCACAGGAAAATTACCACAAATAGAAACTTATTCTATATTGAACCGTTTTGATATTTGTGTTCTGCCTTATGATAAAGAGGACCTCCATTCACAATATCCTGATTTTTTTTCATCAAGAAAAACTAAAGAATATATTGCTGCAGGTAAACCCATTGTGGTTGCTGATGTTATTGGAAAAGAAGCCTGGTTAAAGCCTGAAGAACACTGCCTATTATATGAATCAAGAAATCCGGAAGATCTCGCCGAGAAAATTTCCATTCTCTTAAATGATAAAGAACTGTATGCAAACATGTCTAAAAATAACAGAGAATTAGCAAAACAGTTCGAGTGGAACGTGATTGTCCAAAACTCAGGTATATTGGAAGATATTCAGAACTAAATCAATTATTATAAGGAGATCGCCTTCGTTATCCACAATGTGGGTGATGTGATGATGGATGCTGTGCTCTACAACAGCAAAATCGCAGAGGAAAAGTCCACAATTCTTGGAGATCTGGACCTCAGTGCAGGGCAGTACCTGCTTGCCACCGTGCACAGGGCTTCAAACACCGATTCCAAGCAAAACCTCACCTCCATTATCAATGCCTTTGTGGACTGCGGAGAAACAATCGTATTTCCGGTACATCCCAGGACTGCCAAATACATGAAGCAGTACGGCCCGTGGGAAAAAGCCAGGGCAAATCTGGTGCTTACAGAACCCGTGGGCTATCTGGACATACTCAAACTCACAGGTAGTGCAAAGAAGGTGTTGACCGACTCTGGAGGGTTGCAGAAGGAAGCCTACATGCTGGGTGTGCCCTGCGTCACTCTGTGGGAGAATACTGAGTGGGTGGAGACCGTGGAGGCTGGCTGGAATGTGCTGGTAGGAGCGGAGTATGGGGAGATTTTGGAGAGTATTGCAAGTTTTCAAGACAACTCCACACAGGCAGATGTTTTCGGAGATGGCAATGCCAGTGGAAGGATCTGTGAGATATTGAATCCCAAGTCCTAATCCATCGGCATCAATATCTTTATTAAGACTCTCTTCTTTTAAAGGACAATCTGAAGGTTGTTTGCGATAATTGGAGATATAATGCCTTCCAAAAGTACCAGTGAAAAAAGATTTGCATCAGATGTCCTGACCCTTGTGGGTGGTACGGGTATTGCCCAGATAGTGTCTATTGCAGTTGCACCTATATTAAGTCGTATTTATTCTCCTTCTGATTTCGGGATTCTTGCACTGTTTGTTTCTTTGAGCGGGATACTGGGAGGAATTGCATGTTTCAGATATGAAATGAGTATTATGCTGCCTGATTCCAAGGAAGAGGCAGATACTCAGTTGATATTAAGTATTGTGGTGGCATTTCTTTTTTCGGCCATAACGGCAATTCTGTTCCTTCTATTCAAAAACCCTATTATGCAAATATTCAATGCACAGGAACTGGGAAACTATGTATATCTCATCCCATTATTCATTTTTCTGCAGGGTATGTTTCTGTCTTTGAATTTCTGGAATTCCCGCAATAAGAAATTTAAGAATATGTCCCATGCAAGGATATCTGCGTCCCTTTCACAGGCAGGCACACAGGTGGGGGCAGGAGGGCTCGGGTATGTAAGTGGTATATCCCTGATTCTCGGGTCCCTGGTAGGCAAAGTTATTTCCGTTATGACCCTTATCCATTCGGCTTTCAAAAAAGGAGTATATGTCAGGCAGGTTAATTTTAAAAGTCTTGGTGCCGGAATCCGGCGATATAAAAAATTCCCACTCATAGACACCTGGTCAACCCTGCTTAATTCCCTGTCATGGCAACTACCCGTTCTGTTGCTTTCAGCCTTTTTCAATTCTGCTATTGTAGGTTTTTATTCACTTGGATTTCGCCTGTTGCAGATGCCCATGAGTTTTATTGGCCGTTCCATCTCCCAGGTATTTTACCAGAGAGCCACTGAATCCAAAAAGGAAGGTACTCTGAATGTACTTGTGGAAAATGTATTCAGAATATTGGTACTGATCGGACTGTTTCCAATTCTCATTCTTACTCTTTCAGGAGATGCAATATTCGGTGTAATTCTGGGGATGGAATGGGTGGAAGCAGGAGTCTATGTTCAGATTCTGAGTATCTGGGGATTCATATGGTTTATCTCATCTCCCTTAAGTACCCTTTATGTGGTATTTGAAAAACAAGAATTCGGACTAAAATATAATATCTTCAATCTGATCACAAGAGCACTCTCCCTTCTGATAGGTGGATACTTGGGCGATGTATATGTGGCTTTAGGATTATTTGCAATATCCGGGATTTTTGTTTACGGCTACCTTTGTCTGAAGATGCTGCATTATGCAGGTGTCAAAAACTCCACTGCCGGCAAGATAGTATTCTCCAGTTTTAAGTTGTTCGTCCCGGCTGCACTTGTACTTGTTGTACTAAGGTTATTTAGTGATAATCTCTATTTGATTACAGGAGTGGCTGTTTCTCTGTGTATTACCTATTACCTGTACATTTTGAAAACAGATTCACAACTGCAATCCTTACTGGAAATATTACCAATAGTGCCGGATTCGATGAAAAAGAGAAAGTGAATCATGAACATATAAGAAATTATGTTAAATCTTGCTAAATAACAGATTAATTTCACATGGAATATTTGATTCATCGCAATAATCGGCTAGTATTTTACCAAAAATTATTTTAGTAAACTTTTTGCCACTTCCTTTATTTAGAGTCTTAAGTTCTGAACTGAATTTTATCTCAGAATTCGTAGAACATTTATCTCTTATAGAAGCTATATTATCCAAATTCCATTGTGACCTGGCAATATCTTTACCATGTGTTTCCAAATATTTTTCCCAAGATTTATATAATGTCTCGTCTGAAAATGCATCTTCAAACTCTTTTTCCCCAATTGTAAATTGATGAGCATCTGGAATCTTCAATTTGTCAATCAGTTTTGCGGTATCTTCACTTGCATCATTGTCTTTGATAATAAAAATACTGTTTTGATCAAACAACTCCAACAAGGCTTTCGCAAATCCATGAATATTCTTAATACCCCCAGTATTGATTACTTTAATCAAATCGCGGTTCATAGTTCGATTATTTATCTTTTGATATATGAGGGGCAAAAATTCTTTTTCTGTATCTCCTTCTACAATAATGATTTTTTTAGCAAAATACAAATAAATATTTTCAATTCCTAAATCACTTAATATTTTGTCAGACTCATCGGGTTTATCTTCAAGACATTTTAATTTGGTAAAATTGGAAGTTGGTTGGGAAAGTAATTTTATTTGTTTGGGTTTAACTGCATTGATCAAAAACGGAGAATGAGTTGTGAATATCACCTGACATCCCCTGTCTGCAAGAGTTTCAAGAACGTTCAGCAATTCTATCTGTGCTTTGACATGCAAGTGCGTATCAGGTTCATCTAAAATATATAATTTTGAATCTGAACTGGCACCTTCACTACTGGCCTTATATTCCAATAAAGCCAAAGAAATTCTACGTTTGGTACCATCTCCTTTCTTATCAACCAGAATTTCCTGATTATTTTCCATGAAGAGAACTTTTGGAGAAAGACTCAAATTTCGAGGTTCAAAAGAAGGTTCAACTTTAATATCAGTTAGATTTTTTAAGTATTGCTGTATATTTGTTAATATTCCTTTCGATTCTAGTTCTTCAGAGATAGTAGTTGCATAACTATCCAGTTCATCCTGAATAATTTCCTCAATTGTTTTATCACCAACTTTTGTATTCCATAGTTCCTTCTTTTTATCTTTAAGAAAAACTTCACTAAAAAAAGATTCTATATCCTCAAAATGTTTTCCATCGATTTGTACTTCATTCATTTCGGGTAAATTGACACCTTCAATAACAGGATTTTCATCACTTAATTTCTCAAAAATATTGGAAACCAAGGTATCCGCTCTACTATTCGAACGGACCGTGATACCAAGCATCTTTGCTAATTCCCTTATTTTTTCATCATCAGCATTAGCAATTGATTCACTCAATGATCCAAGATAATCTTTGACATAAGAAACAAAATTTACAGTGGGAATTGCAGAAAACTCAACATGAAGATTGCTTTTATCTGTACATATCATGTTATATTCAAAACTATCTGTTTCCAGAACCATTTTCATTTCTTCTTTACCATTAGTAAAATCATCGGTATCAGGAGAATATTTGCCTGTAAAAATATCGATGCATTTTATCAAAGATGTTTTACCACTATCATTTTCTCCTACAAGCAATGTAATTTCATCATCAAAATTTAATTTGAAATCACATAAGCAACGAAAGCCATCAACATAAATGCTGTGAATTCTAATATGTCACCCTCCCTTTGCAAAAAAAATAAAATTAAGAATACTTACCCCAGTCTCTTTCAATAAACCAATTTGGAGTCCACTTCACATAGTTTGCTGGGTCAAAAGATTCGTCGAGTATATCAATATTGATTATTTGCCCGGGAAGTGGGGACAAATTATGCTTTCCATCAGGACTATTTAAATCATAGAAATGATAACGATCACTCATATCACTATATCTTCTACTTGGCCCATAGTCAAAAGGAATACAGATTCGTCTGATTTTCCTTTATCCTGAGAATCAAAGAATACTTCTACTTTTTTCTTTTCATGTATTGCTTTTAAAAATATTTCTTTGTTGTTCATACAAATCGCCCTCTTTTATTTTTCTCTGCTAATTTCCCACCCTCATCAATAAAAATTAGACATAAAATCTCTAATTTAGATTGATTGAATATTTTATACTATTTGGAAATCAACATATTAATTGTTGAACTTTTATGAGGTGAATCAACAAATAAAGAGAATTGTCTGAACATATTTAAATATTTTGAATTGATTCCCTCACATAATACACTACCCACTACACGTTAGCTAATAGCCAAACAAAAATCAACCTTTATCTGAAAAAATTAGAGAAGGGATATATCAAGTGGGCAATCATCTCACTTCACTTCATGTCCGTTCTTATCCCCTCTGCCAATCCCCTTATACACAAACCCCGCATCAATGAAAGCATCCGGCTCCACCACATTCCTGCCATCCACGATAACAGGATGTGTCTGTCCGGACAACTCCTGCAACTGCCGGGGCTCCAAGGAATAATACTGCCTGTGCCCTGCAAAGACCACCACTGCATCCACCCCGTCCAGTACTTCCTCCATATCCTGCGAGATCTCCACATCCGGATACAGCAGGACATGCGGATCGTGTACTTTGACTTCTGCACCAGCATCGATCAATAGATCCCTATAGGGCTCGGCCGGTGTATTCCGGGCATCATCCGAATCATTGAGAAAGGCCCAGCCCAGAATTGCCACTTTTGAATTGGCGATATTCTTATTGATACGCGCCAGGGCCTCCACTGTCAGATTGTACATATGCTCTGGCATGAAATCATTGATATGGCGGGCCGTGACGTAGAGCGAAGGTTCCTGAGGGAAATCCAGGTCTGCCTGTTTGGCGATCTGCAGACCGCGCTCCAGATGATAGGTGTCCTTGGTCAGACAATGTCCGCCCACCCCGGCACCGGGGTACAGTATCGCACGGGTGATGCCTTCGCCTTTCAGACTTGCCACACCTTCCCGTACATCATAGACATTGATTCCCATGGCCTCACAGTACAGGGCCAATTGGTTGACAGCGGCAATCTGCAGGTCCCTGAATGTATTCTCGGACGTCTTGGTGACCTCGGCTGCAGTGGCGGACATGGGGATTACACGACCCTTTGTGAGCACCGGCTCGTACAGGTCCACGGCTCTTTGAGTACTGACATCATCGATCCCACCCACGATACGGTCATGCTCCTGGATATTCTGCAACAGACGGCCCACCATGACGCGTTCCGGTGCATGGGCCAGGGCGAAATCCTCGCCTGCTTTCAAACCGGATTCCTCTTCCAGGATCTCTCTGGCCATACCTGTAGTGGTTCCGGGAGTGATGGTGGATTCCAGCACCACCAGCATACCGGGCTGCAGATACTGGCCTACATGGCGAATCCCGGCCTCCAGTGCCGAAAAATCCGGCAGCAGATCCTTCGGGTCCTTGAACGGGGTCTGTATGGCCAGTGTAACCGCATCCATCTCACCGAGCCGGGAAAAATCGGGAGTGCACTCGAACTTATCTTTTTCAACTACCTTCTGCAATAAATCTTCCAGACCGGGCTCCTCGCCCTTCAGCGGACTTTCCCCACTATTTAGCAAATCGATCTTGTAGCCGGAAGTTGGAGAATTGCGCTGGAAACCCAGCACCTTGTCAAACTCCGCAGAATCGGCAAACAGGGCTGCTGCGGGAATGCCCACATAACCCATACCGATAACTCCTATTTTTTTGATCGGCCCACGTTCTTCAAGTAATGATTGTAATTTATCCATATTATAACCTGTTTTTAATCAGTAAGTAGATTTAGTAAAACGAGACCCGGGCATCTCAGGCGCAGACCTCATTCAGGCTGACCTCTCCGGCTGCCACGGGATGCATTAATAATTTGGATTCATGGAATTTTTTCATGACTTTATCTATCTTCCTTGAAACCTCAGGAGTATAATAGGCCTCTCCACACTCTTCACATACATAGGCAGAAACGTCTTTGATGGTAAGTACCGTGTCTCCCACTTTCACCACAAACTCGGTCTTGCCTTTAACAAGTCTGCCATGGCAGAAACTGCATTTATCAGGTATCATTGGTTCTCCTTCCTTACTTTGTAGTCTATCCATTTATCCTTTGCCGGCGGGTAAACAGTAATAATTCTGATATGGTCCTTACACTGTCCTGCAACCACATGAAGCGCCATTTTTGCCACAAACCCCAGTAAAAGAGCTGATGGACAGGGTTCATCATCACTATAATCTTCAATAATCTCACCATGGGATATTGCCTGGATTATATCATCAGTCGAAATATTCCTCTGGAACATTCTTATACGTGCATGATCTGAAATTATAAAATCGCCATTCATCAAATATTCTTCAAGGAACTTTTTGTCAACCGCCATATATTCCACCGGTAATCCAGCCTCGTTTCAATATTCGATCTGCACCAGTTTTTCCTCAGTATAGGAACGAATGGCACCCAGACACACTTCCAGCGCATGCCTGCCTTCCTCTCCGCAGGGATGGGCAGATTGTCCGTTTATCAGGCAATGAATGAAATGACTCAATTCGTTTTTCAGGGGCTCGGCCTTTTCCACCTTGGCATAGCGAACCCAGCCTTCATCATGGATCTCCACGGTCTGGTCTATATAATCCAGATAGGCCACACCTTCCAGTCCCACCACGGTCAGTTTACGCACCTTGTGAGGAGTCAGCCAGTTGACCTCCACCAGCCCTGTCAGATCATGGTCCAGGCGCAAATGTACACTGGCATGGTCCTCGAAGGGATGGATATCTGCCCCTGCCACTGCATGTACTTGGTTGACATTCCTATCATAAAGATGGGATACAATATCGATATCATGTACCCCGATATCCAAGATCACGCCCACATCCCTTATCCTGGGATTATAAGGGCCAACACGGCGTGTGGATATGGATACGATCTTACCCAGGATACCCGATTCAATAATTTCCTTCAGCCGCATTACTGCCGGATTGAAACGCTCAATATGTCCCACCATGAGATTCCTGTTTACTTCCTGGGCCTTTGCGATCATGGCATTGGCATTCTCAATGGTATCCGCAATGGGTTTTTCCACAAGTACGTCCAGCCCCGCATCCAGTGCCTCGAATACCACCTGACGGTGTAACTTGGTGGGTACCACAATGCTCACGGCATCCAGATCCTGAGCAAATAACTCCTTATAATCGGTAAAACCTGCAGTATTATACTGTTTTGCAAGGGAATTGACCCTTTGCTCATCCACATCCGCGATCCCGGCAAGTTCCACACCCTCCATCTCGTGATAGATTCGCACATGGTTCTGCCCCATGGCACCTGTACCCACAACACCTACTCGTAACATCGAATCATTCCCGGTTTCTAATAGTTGTAATAATGTGTTCAATATCCTTTTCTTCCACTGCCGGATGCACCGGCAGGGACAGTACCTCATCTGCAGCCTTTTCAGTTTCCGGCAGATTATCCGTATAACCCAGTTCCTTGTACAGGGGTTGCTGGTGGATGGGAATCGGATAATAGATACCACAACCCACGCCATTATCTTTCAGGTAGTCTGCCAGAGTGTCCCGATTCTCCGTCCTGACAGTATACTGATGATAGACGTGCTCACATCCCTCCCTTACAACAGGGGTGGTGATATAGTCAAGATCTCTCAAACCATCTGTAAGCACAGAAGCATTCTTTTGACGGGCGGAATTGAATTCATCAATTCTATCAAGTTGAACCAGACCGATAGCTGCGGCAATATCGGTCATCCTGTAATTGCAACCGGGAATTTCATGCATGTATCGCTGTTTTGAACCATGGGCCCTGATCATCCGGGCTTTTTCCGCCACCTGCGCATCATCCGTGGTGATCATCCCGCCTTCACTGGTGGTCATGTTCTTGGTGGGATAGAAACTGAAAGAGCCTGTACCAAAGGAACCTACCCTTTTCCCATTAAAACTAGCCCCATGTGCCTGGCATGCGTCCTCGATAACTGCAAGGTTATGATCTTCTGCAATCTCCCCGATTGCCTGCATGTCGGCAGGTTGGCCGTACAGGTGGACCGGCATGATGGCACGTGTTTTAGGAGTGATCTTTTCCAGAATAGAATCCGGGTCTATATTGAACGTATCGGGCCGGATATCGGCAAATACGGGTCTTGCTCCTGTGGCAAGGATGGAGTTGCCGGTTGCAATAAAAGAAAAAGAAGATGTTATCACTTCATCCCCCTGACCAATACCATTAGCCAATAAGGATACATGCAGGGCGGCAGTCCCTGAATTGACAGCAATTGCATGCTCAACTCCTGTATATTTAGCAAAAGCCTCTTCAAATTCCGCTACTTTGGGGCCTTGCGCGATCATTCCGGACCGTAATACAGAGGAGACGGCTTCAACTTCTGCCTCTCCAATCAGGGGTTTTGCTATGGGGATCATTAGAATATCATGCCTTCATGAGTGAGTTTACAGGTATTGTTGTATTAGACAATTCAAATATTATTTAAAGTTTTCAAATCCGCTGCTAAATCTGTAATTGTAGCCGGTGCACCCATGGCAAGTTTCCAGGGAGGAACGTCCTTTGTGACAACCGCACCCCCTGCGACCATTGCCCCTTCTCCAACTTCCACTGCCGGCATCAGAGTGGCATTGGCACCGATAGATGCACCTTTTCGCAGCACAGGCCCTTTATTCTCAAATTGTTTACGTATGGGATACTTATCATTGGCAAGCACTGCACACGGACCGATGAAAACGTTATCCTCGATCACGACATCGGTTGGAATGTAAACATTGCCCTGAATACTTACATTATTACCTATCGTTACATTACCATCGATAATGACATTGGTACCAATCAGTACATTATCCCCGATAGTGGTATTCTCCCGAATTATCACGTTATGACCCGTCTTGAATTTACTACCCGTGGAAACATTGCTGAAAATGGTACAACCCGGCCTGACAATGGAATCCGGGCCAATACTGCAGCCGGGAAAATCAGCATCCTCAAGCTGGCGGTCATTGTCCAGGATTTCCATCAGGATGCTGTGTTCGGGGTAGCCCAGAATTGTGTTTTCCAAGACTTTTGAATCTCTGCCCACTGTGGAAGAGCCGTATATTCTGGAAGTTGGATGAATTATTGTGTTTATATTCATGGTTTGATCAGGCCTGATTGGACTAAATCCATATATGATATAATTATTTGGATTCAAATATTCAGAAAAAGAATCAGACAAGACCCACCAAAATAATACTACAACTCCCCAGAATTAAATTAAGCCTGCACACCAACCTTCTCCGGCCGTTCCCCACCTGCCTGCAAACAACATTTCAGAGTACAGTACAATTTCCTGTCAGCCAATTTTTCGTCCACTTCAAATGTATTCCCGCATACCGGGCAGATTTTCTCGATCAAACGCATTTTAGACCCTCTCCACCAATTAATTGTACGGATAGATCCGACAATCAAATAGAAAAGAAGGAATACAATTACTTAAAATTAACCGCATATTATAATATTGTGTGTATATACAGAATAGAACTCTTGTTTGAAGAATAATCCTGAGCCAAAAGTACCGGCAAAAGTTGATGCAGCCCGTTTAACAGATTCCGTCCCGGATATGAGATGTGCGACATTGCAGGTTTTGCAGATATTTTCATGTCGGGCAGAATACAGAAAACAGTACCTGTATGCAGACGTGAAAAGTTGTTGGATTTAGCCGGATAATGGCAGCAAAAAAGAAAAGATGGGAGATACATGCAGCCCCGAACCTACCGGAAAGTGCCGACAATTTATCCTGAATTTCTTTCTGTTTTTTAGTGTTAGCCGTTCCAATTATTTTAAGGATATTGCCGGAATCCGTTCTGACATACTCCCATGGTTCAAGACCGCAGGCTTTCTCTACCTCTGCACCCTCATCACTCGCAAGATAGCATATGTACCTTCAACGAAATGAAGCTTAATATACAAGCACAACAAAATTAACAGATATGCAATACACAATCGTACTTACAGATGCACAAGAAGGTGGATACACAGCCACATTGCCTGGAACTTCCTGCTGCTATCAGTGAAGGCGATACTCGCCAAGCAGCCCTCGAGAATATAAAGGAGGCAATCCAGCTTGTGCTTGAGGTCACCGAGGAGCAGGCCAGGGTACTTGGCGAAATCACAAAGGTTGATGTTGCAAGTGTCTGAATTACCGGTTATTTCCGGCCAGAAGGTAATCAAAACTTTGGTTAAGATGGGATTTGTGGTTGTCAGGCAAAGGAGTAGTCATGTATTTTTACAACGCGGAGAGAATACTGTAACAGTACCTTTGCACAATCCACTTAAAAAAAACTCTGAAAAGCATCCTCAAACAATCGGATGTTTCTCTCGAATTATTTGTTATGAACCTTAAGTAACAAATCATCTCACATAGATACAATACTTGTTTTTTCCTAAAAACATAATAGAGGATTCAGATTAACGTAACTCCTCCGAACTTCATAAACTCAAATTTTTAGTCACCACAGGATTAGAATTCCCAATTTTCCTCCGCTAACATCATGGTTGCTTCTAAAAGGCAGTGATATTTAGTAATATACTACTCCCACATCATTGCCCTCCTTTTGTATAGTGGGATACTGGGCCTTTGGTATCATAACGGTTATGCGTGACCCACTCAGATAAATTTCCTCAATACTTGATCCATCTTTGAATAGAACTTCTATATTGTTGCCGGTAATAGTGGCATTATCAACCCGGGTACCCCATTCCACCACAACGTTGATGGAGTCACCATTTATGTACAGATCGATGTTTTCCTCGTCATACTGGACGGTTTCCTTGATATTGTCCCCTTCTATTTCTACAACACCGGATTGGACTATAGATCGATTTGTGTTATCTGTACATCCACTGGTAAGTAGTATTGCAGAAAGGAAAAAAATAGCAACAATTGATTTTATGAATTTCATTGTTACCTGTTAACCAATTCAATTATTTAACCATTTTCAGATACCGGTGCTAATCCACTCCCCTGTAATCATAATAAATTCATTTCACGATTTCATATCCCGCATTCTTCCATGCCGCCATGCTACCAAGGACATTATATATCTTTTTATATCCATTTCTTTTCAAAATTGAAGCCGCTATATTGGAACGTCTTGCAGAACCACAATAGACAACTACCTGACATTTATCGGGCAGTTTGTCCAGGTTATTTTCCAGATTGCCCACGTATACATGTGTGGATCTTTTTATGTGTCCTGCTTCCCATTCATCCTGGCCGCGCACATCCAGGATAACCATCCTTTCATTTTCATCCAGTTTCTTTTTCAGGTCATGCACGGATATAAGATGGAACCCGTCGACAGGTAAAGCTTCCATATACCAGGCGGAAATTCCCCCTTCCAGGAAACCTTTGATATTATCATAACCCAAACGTACCAGATATTGTACAGCTCTATCCAGCTGCTCTCTTTCTTCCATGACCAGAAGTATCGGTTTATCATAGGGCAGAACCCAGCCTGCAAAAGAAGGCAGACCTTCCAGCCATATGCTGTATGTATCCTTGATGTGGGCTCCGCCGAAGGAATGAGGCATACGTGTATCCACAACTACAGCTCCTTTTTCCATTTCTTCCCTGACTTCTTGTGGGGAAAGCATTTGGGGAATAGGCAGGCATTCCAGGATTGGTGGCCCCCTGAGATTGTATTCTTCCATTTTCCTGAAGTAAGGGGGATACTCATGATGTTCTGCAAGTTTATGTTTTACAAACTCGTCCCTGTCAGTTTTCTGTAATACGGGGTTATGAATACGTTCCAGTCCCAGAGTGCTATGCTCTCTTTGCGAGATGGCACCACCGCAAACAGAACCGGCACCATGGGCGGGACAGAGTATTACTTCATCTCCTAGGGGTAATATTCTGTTAAAAATGCTGTCATATAGTTTTGATGCCATATGTGAAGTTTTGTCGGGCCCGTAAAGGTCTGTTCTTCCCACATCTCCCACAAACAATGTATCACCTGTAAATACCATTACAGGAGCGTCATTTGAATCAAGGTCTGATAATACATATGAAATACTTTCATCTGTGTGGCCCGGTGTGTGCAGTGCTGTTAGTTGAAATGAACCGAATGTGAAAGTTTGTTTATCCTTTAAGGTATTGCCATATTCAAAATCCAGATTCATACCATGGTATATATCCGCATCTGTAAGGTATTTCAACTGTCGTGAACCGACCACGTAATCTTCATTGCGATGTGTTTCAAAAATATATTTTATATTCATTCCATTATTACGTGCCAGGTCCACATAAATCTGGCAATCCCTGCGCGGATCGATCACAACAGCCTCATTCCCGGAACCCAGGAAATATGACAGATGTGCAATTCCTTCTGATTTTATACGCTCGAAAATCATGTTCTCCCCACCTTTTATAATGACTTTTTTGTGATTATGATATATCGTTATTTACCAATCGATCCATGAAATATTTAAATCCTTCATCAGGTTTATGTGCAGAAATTCCCAGTATATTTGAATCAGGGTTGGCATTACGGAGAAAATCTTTTACATCTCTGATATTTTCATCTTTTGCAGATTCTGTTTTGTTCAAACAGATGATATCGGCCTCTTTGATCCTGTCAATGGCAAATTTTGGTAATTTACTAATATCAGTGATGAAAGTTTTCGGATCTACAAGATTTACAACAGGAGCAAAAGACATATCCGGAATATTCATCGGTTCCAGACTTGCTTTTATCTGGGACGAGGATGCACTTGATAGAAGTTCGATTATCACAAAATCAGGATTTGATTCACTGGTTGCATTTTTTAAAGTGCTTTCCAGATTGAACCTGAGACTGCAGGGAACACAGGCGTTAATCACTTCTTTTGTGATTATATTTGTATTTTCGATACCACTATAAATGATTTTTCCTTCCTCGGTAAATATTATTACAACTTTTTTCCCCTCCTCTGAAAGACTTTTTGCAATTTCCTTTATTGTGGTCGTTTTCCCGCTTCCTGGAAACCCATTTATGATCATTATCTTCATACAACCCCGACTCCCTTTAACTAATACAATTGGTTTACTTAGTCAGGCACAGAAGTACCGCGAGGTCTTCTTGGGCTTGAAGGGAGTGAGGTGCATTTGCAGGCATGAAAATGAATGTACCTTCTTTCATTTCGATTTCATTTCCATATAAATGGAAGACACCCTTTCCTTTCAGGACTTGAACCACACCTGTTTTTGTGGATGTATGTTCATCAATATCCGTCCCACCTGCAAGACACATCAGTGTGTAATTATAGGTGTCTGATTTTGCCAGTACTGTACTGAATATCCCCTCTGTAGGGAATTGCATCAATTCATTCAAATCTTTTGAAAATCCTTTGTCCATTGTTCCACCTCTTATTGTCACAATTTATATTTTAGGTAATTGCAAACTTTTTTTTGTAGTTTTATTTATTTTTCCCGAGGTGCCATTTGATCAATAAACCGATACCTATTATAATCAGGACAAATACAAACATACCCACCACAGTATGGTAACCATAACCATAGTACCCAAATTCGTTCATTTAGTTCCCCCTGCAATAATATATTAAATATACTCTGACAACATGTATTAATTTTGCCTTAATGTCTATGATAGCTATGCGGGTTTTGTGGATATTATCTAAAAATGAGTAAAAGGTCAAAACAATGACAGACGATATAATGAAGTCTATGTTGGATAAAATGGCAAAGGATGGTTTGTTAAAATACAATCCTGAAACGGATACCTACGAAGTAACTGAACTTGGCAATCAGGTCTTTAACAATAAGGAAGAATCTTCTCCCTGAAATAAATAGAAAGTATATTTATAAAATTAAACTGTAGCCTCTTCTTTAAGACCCAACAAATATATATTTAGTTGTACCTATTATTATCTGGAAGGGAATCACAAATCGGGGAGTTGTGAATTTCTGCATCGGCATTCAGTCATCCATTGTTATTATAAAGACAGGTGTTGGGTTTATCCCTGATTTCAAATATAGTAGATTGATTTACTGGTTGACTTAACTCATGCCGATTGTGAATCCTATCTGATCAGTAATGGGGTATTATACATGGAAAAGATAAAGAAGATGGGTCTTTTAGGCGCAACTGCATTGATTGGTGCAGGATTGGCAGCTATGTCCGAAGAGCGAATAAGGGAATTTGTAAAGACAAGGGTCAAGGAAGGTGCCATCAGCAAGGACGAAGGGAAGGTACTTGTTGAGGACCTTGTTAGCGAGACCAGGAAACAGAGGTGGAACTTGGAAAAGAATGTAGTAGAAAGGCTCCACAACACGCTTCAGACAGCCGATAAGGAACTTGCGGATTATGCGGATTCTATCGATGAAATGAAAATTCGGGAACTTGAGGGGGAACTTGAAAAAATGAAAAGCCTGAGAAAAGGCGATAAATAACAGATATATTGAATGATTTGATTATTCACCATTTTACTGGTGAATAAATTATTTTCTTTTCTTTTAATGCGACTGTTTCTCTTGCGTTCTATATTTTATATATTCCTTCTGCAATCATTTTTAACTTATAATCTGATGTTTGAATCCAGGATTGGAATTTTGATATGCAATTCTGTACCTTTTCCTTCACACTTACTTGCAGTCATATGTACCCGGGGTGCTTATGCTACTGTCTTGAAATATAAAGGCCAACTCCGGTTCCCCTGATTTTCGTTTGTGAAGCGTCAAACTGGTAAATGCGCTGTAAACGTTTATCGATCATTCTTCAGGGATACCGATTCCTGAATCGTGGATACCGGTGTTTCTTCATAAAATAAGATATCAGGTAACTTTGGTTGTTTGATATAAAGAAGTCTGGCAATAATAATTTCTGTTGATAATGTCTTTTGAAGCGGTCAATTACTGTTTAAACATCTTATTCAGTCGGGTTCTTCATTTAGACAATCCTGTATCCAGTATCCAATTTCCCTTTTTTGCAAAAACGTGGTCATTTGTTCTGTTCCCAGGCCATTTGGAATAATTTGTCTGATAAATCCTTCCTGTTCTGTATGAATCAGAAATCTTCGATAGGCTCCTATTGGTTCATCCCTGGCACCAAAAAAAGCTACAACCCGTATTTCCAGTTTATGGATTTGATCACTTTCTGAATTCTCTAATTTTTGCAACAATGAGTCAAATCTACCCAGGCAGATCAAATCCCCCGGATACAGGGGTCTTTCCTGAATACTCTTTATGTGTGTGATCTGGCCGGTTTGGGTCTCTGTAGTGAATTGTTCGTAATCAGTAATTTTCTTTTTGTAGGTACTCCCTTTTTCTCCGTACCCAACCACGAATACACATGTCACATTCAGTATCTTCTCACTCATATTGGTAAGCAAGCAAAGTGAATTTGCCCGGCTTCCAGGAGATTGCTGTATAAGTATCCTGGGATGATTGCGGTTACTGTAATCCCTGTACAAAAGATGTGCATAGAAGCCCCATATTCCTACTGTGATAATACTGACAATAGAGGTGATTGTAGCAGTATTTTCACTAATCCAATAGAAAAGTTGTTCGCCAACCATACTTATTTAATGTGGTATGTGCTGACTGATAAATTGATTTGTTATGAACTAAGGCTAAATTAATATATTTTTGTCATGTATAAGTACATGTGGAAATGAATAGTAGTGGTGTCTCGCTGTCACTGCATTCAGAACAAAATAACAACATTTTAAGTAACATTTAGCTAGTTGGTTTGCCCAAAGATACTACTGTTACCTGTCAGATTAAAAATAATAAATACGTTTCATTCAACAAAAAGGAGAGTGCTGGAATTGGTTTCATCTACTATTATCCTTATATTTTGTCTTGTGGCATTTGCAGCCATTCACAGTTTTTTGGCCAGCCTGCCATTCAAACGCCGACTCATGCGGGTTCTGGGTTCCCGGGCAGAAACGCTGTATATGCCGGTGTATAGTCTTATTGCAATTATTACGATTTTGCCGCTTGTCTACCTGCTCTACACAAATCCGGGTCCCTTTTTATACATCGTACCTTCTCCATGGAGGTGGCTGATGGTAGGGGTACAGCTGGCTGCCGCCCTGGTTGCACCGAGGGCCTTGAGAGATGCTCCTCACAGGTTTAAGATTGGTGCCCAATTGGCCGGTCCCAATTCCAATAATTCTGAATCCCTGAATATCCAGGGTATTTACCGCTGGGTGAGGGATCCTTTCCTGCTGACGGGATTGATTATCATCTGGTTTACTCCATTCATGACGGTAAACCTGCTTGTGATATACCTGCTGGCGAGCATATACCTTTACCTGGGGTCGCTGCACTGGGAAACCAGGCTGGTGGCACAGTTTGGTGAGGAATACAGGAAGTATCAACAACGGGTCCACAGGATAATTCCGGACAAAAGTGAATATTACTGAATATCTATTTTAGCATAAATGCAGAGGAAGGGCAGGCACCTTTCCTCTCTTCTTTACATGTCTGAAATGGTCATTATTTTCCCGGTTTCTGAGGCAGGTCTAAATAGTTTTCAACTGCCCGGGAACCAAAGTAGAATACAACAACAATTCCTACAAGGTAGGTGAAATGAGAGATAATGGTTTTGGCTAACTCTGTATCCGATACACCAATATCTGTTAATGTAAGCAGTGATACAAGTGAAAAATAGACCACAATGAAAGAGCCTGTCATTGCTTTTCTGACCTCTCCTTTATCGAAGTCTGTGGATTTGGAAAGATGGTTAATCAACATCAGTGTTCCCAGGAAAGTTATTATTCCTGTACTGGCTACCGCCCAGCCGATATGGGCCGGCCTGATCGTCCCTAGATAAAGTACAAGGATATCAAGAAACCCTACGATTATAGCCATTATGAATGCTGTCTTGCGCTTGTTTTCTTCAGACATTTCTATGTTCCTTTAAATTTTCAGAAATGCGATCATGAATAACAATGTTGTGTTTATTCAAAATAATAGTTTAATGTCCCTGTAATTATGAATTCGTTCAGGTGTGTATGCAATATTATTACTGATTTTATGATGTATTTGTATGCATTTATGTACAATGCTTTAGCTAGATGCTTTTAATCATTATTAAGGTTAGAAATTCAAGCAAAACATGTATATACGGCGAAAACCCATTCTTTATTGATGAGCGGGTAATTACCTTTTTTAGTACCCCCACTCCCCAGCCCGCTCATACCACCCCATTATTAAGCAGGCTGATTAATACTGATGTAGTTGAGTATTACATTTATACTCTTTGTTTCGAAATGTTAAACCGGCTTTAAAATTTCATGCTTTGTATTATAAATATCGCTTAGATTATTGTGTAAAATAAATCCTCTATTTACAGAATTCAATTGTAAAATTCTGAAAAGAAGAAAAAGGAGGGTTGATCCCTTTCCTGTGATCAATCACTAAAAAACTTCAGGCCCATCCTATTTGCTGAAGAGTGATTGTATCGTTCCAGATCTTTGTCATGTGTTTGATTAAATCTCCTTCGAATTGCATCAGATAGGCGTAGTCAGCTGCAGCATTCTTGCCGGTTGGTGGCACAGGACCTCCGGGGCCTGTCTGTGTACCATGAAATACTGCACATGCTGCAACGCTGTTCCTTTCCTCATCCTCTGCAAAGAAAAGCAGTTCATAGTGACCATCCGGTATTGGAGTCAGTAAGTCTCTCATCCAGTTGGTGTATCCTTCCACAGTGGTTATTCCGTCCAGTGCTGCTGCCTGGGCAGAAAATGTTGCCTCAGGATGACAATACTGTTTGCATTTTTCCCATCCCTTCCCCGTTTCACATGCTTCGTAAAACTTTCTTGCAGTTTCTAACATTTCACTCATGTTTCAACCTCCCTTTACTCATCACATTTATTGTAACGAGTTTGACACATTTAGACACAGTAACTTATGGGGTTATTTTATATATGTATTTTCAACAGTTAACCCCTCTATTAAATTATACAAATAATGAGTTTTATGCAATGGTTTTTTAAAACAAAGTTAAAAAAGAATATTTACTACTATTGATAAAAATAAAGGATTAATTCTTATTTTACTGGCAAGAAAGTAATATTGATTTGTTCTTTTTGGTACAGGTGTAAATCGATTCCCCTTTCCTTTGACAAAAACCAGTATTTTTATTCAATTTACTATGGGTTTTATTGTACTATGTTACAATTCACATGCTCTTTCGAAGAGGTATGATGTGCTTGTGTACAAATATTGCTGCGATTACCAGAGCCATGCAAACCCAGAGTAACTGCATAATACCGGAATTCAGGTCTGTTCCAATTAACCATGAATGAATAAAGATCAGCAAAAAGGTCGGATAGTTCAGATAGTGGATTTTTTTCCATTTACGGATAAAATGTTTCCTGTAAACCCCTACTGCCACTGCTATTATAACTAGATACAAAGCCGGCCGGCCTGCAAGTTCCAGAAATTCCATGAACGGATAGAAAACAGGAATAAAGACTGATATGCTTTGTTTTTCAAATGCAAAGGCAATGGGATGAAGCAGCATAAGTGAAATCCCAATACGTGCAAGATGATGATGTACTCTGATAAATCCCTGTCCAAAAACCTTTTTCATTTGTTTCATGTATTCAGAGGACAGGATTGCTAGAAAGATGAAATAATAGGCAAAAAGCCCTGCTGCTCTGTCAATCATTTCGAGAGGTGTATCAATTGCCTGTAACAGAACGAATGCAATTATTGCCGCAATGAAGGTTACTAGGAATATTAAATGCCAGCGTTTTTCCATTCAGGATTCCTCATGTAGTTCTACACCTTATTTTTTATAAAGTTAATGTTATTTTCAATTATGGTATTTTTTACCTGAGGTGGAATAACTGAGAGGCATAAATACTGATGGTGCTGATGGTCATCAGTTGAATTGAAAAAAAGAAAGAGGGGGTTTATTTCTTTTGCTTTGCGTATTCCACAAGAGCGTCCTTTATACCCCACTTAAAGGCTACTACTACAGCAATACCCCATCCCAGTGGTTCCAGGAATGTATATAGAATACCTGTGTCCACAAGCATGGTATCAAGTGCAATGAGGATTACTACCAGGAACAAAAATCCTCTGAGCAATGGAGTAAAAATTTCAGCTCCTTCTACATCCATCTCCTGAATAGTGGACCTTACGTAATCCATAAGGAAATCCACAGATAGCAATCCGAGAGCGAGAATTACAACGCCCAGTAGCAATCTTGGAATATATGCTGTCACAGCAACCAGGAAGTCAGTGATCAATTCCAGCTGCAGTATGTTGGCTGCGGCTGCAATGAAAAACAGGTAACCAAACAATTTTATAACTCCGGCGATTATTGCCGAGGGTTTCATATTTGATGCTTTTATAGGTCCGCCTGCGGGTCCCTTTTCCAGTTTTTCGTCTACGCCTGTTGCTGAAAGTATTGTTGCGGTTGTGCGAGCAACAAAATCAACGATTATGAGGCCGATTACAAGTACTATGCCTGCTGCTATGACCAGTGGTACATAAGCAAGTAACAAGGTTATGAAATCTGCTACTACACCTATCTCCAAATAATCAATAATTATTGCGGCAAATATAATGTATACGAACCATTTAATTACAGCGCCGAAAAAATCTTTTGTTGTAATTTCAGCCCTTTGCAGGATATTGCCTATAAATGTGTTATCGACCGTCGTATCCAAACCGCTTTTCTCAATCAACTTCGCACCAATTTTTCCAAGTGTTCTGCCTATTATCCAGCCAATTAGTGCAAAGATAATTACGGCAATTATTTCAGGAATGTAAGAAAAGGCATCCCCTATAGCCGTGTATAAACTATCCGTTAAACTCGTTTCCACCATTTATACCACTCCCAATCTGTCAGAGACTTTATGATATCTGCCAGATTTGTTTAGTTAGTTAAGAATAGACATTTGATGTATATCAATATAACTACATTTTTAAAAAATTTTAAATATACTTATTTACGAATTGCAAGATGGTTAAATCAAAATGGCACGTTCACTTTTTTGAAGTACGGGGCTGTCGGTAGGATAAAAATTACAACCCTTGTTATAAAAGGGCGAAGTAAAATTGTAAAAACCTAAATATACAGCTACAAACTGAATATAAGAATGATCAGACAAATGGGGGATTATTGTGGAACAAAATGAATATATGAATACCAGAATTCCAATGATGGGGGAAATTGCTCCTTCTTTCAGGGCCCGTACCACACATGGGGAAGTGAATTTTCCAAAAGATTATGAAGGTAAATGGGTAATTTTTTTCAGTCATCCTGGGGACTTTACACCTGTATGTACCACCGAGTTCATGGTGTTTGCAAAGATGCAGGAAGAATTCAGGCAGCTTGATACTGAACTTCTTGGTCTGTCAGTTGACAGTATCCTATCACACATTACCTGGTTGCGGTCTATAAAGGAAAAGGTGGAATTTAACGGAATGTCGGGTATAGATGTGGAATTTCCTATAGTAGAAGACAATGGTTTTTCAATAGTTAAGAAATATGGTTTGCTCCAGCCTTTTGAGAACAAAAGATATTTGCGCTATATCCAGGACCTTCATGCAAATAAGGCAACTCATGATAATGAAATCATGAATGCTCAACCGGTGAGGGGAATATTTATAATAGACCCGGAGTCACGCATTCGTTATATGGCCTTTTATCCACTTTCCAATGGCAGAAACCTTGATGAAATAAAACGTATTCTGCAGGCGATCCAGAAAACAGATTCAGAAAAAATAGACACTCCTGTAAACTGGAATCCCGGTGATGATGTCATAGTACCTCCTCCTCTTTCCTATGAGGATGCAGGGAAGCGTATGGAAGATGAGGAATTGAAATGTTCCGAATGGTACATTTGCCTTAAGGAGGATAAAAGCTGATTTTTGAGCATTATTATCTGAAGTTCAGTGCGGAATTTATACGTAGATTGTAAAAACGCAACCTTTAATGATGAAGCTGGCAACGATCAGGCATGAACTCGACCCACTTGCAGGCAGGATAAGTGAACTCAAAAAATAAGTTCTGCTGATTGTTAAGACTGAAGATTTGGATAACAAAATTCAGAACCATTCGTTCTTTTCATTATATCCCGTATTAAAACATCTATTATAGTATAGTGATGGGTAAGGTATCTATATATAGATAGAAAAGACATGTGTCGCCCACTTACCACCCAAATTGGTTTACCATGCCAAAATTGTTTTTTGGACTTACCCATCACAGTCAATTAAATAATAACTATAAGTTCATAAAAAATTGTAAAGTACTGATTGTATTTGCTTTCCTCTTTGTGCTTCGTTTTCCAAGAACTGCTTGCAAAAAGCATATATGCATAAATGCACATATATACAAATAATGCTTCATGAAAAGGCTAAATTCTTCAAAGCATTGGGTGACCAAACGCGTCTTGCAATAATAGGATGCCTGTTAAAGCATGATCATTGTGCATGTGATTTTGCAGCAATTACGGGCAAGGATCAAACCACTGTATCCCGCCATCTCAAGATACTTTGTGAAGCGGGTATCCTGAAGTATGAAAAAGAGGGTAGATACGTTATTTACAGCATAATGGATGATAATATGAAAGACAAACTTGAAAATTGCGGAATTGAAAAATTTGATTCATGTTGCTCTGACAATACAGCAGATCCAGATTCCACGAAAAAAATTGTAAAGGATACATACGGAAAAATTGCATTGGATGTTGTACAGGGATGTGGATGTTGCGGGGATCTCACAAAGGAAGAGATATCAACATCCATTGGCTATTCATCTGAAGATATACAATCATTATCTGCAGCCAATCTGGGACTTGGATGTGGAAATCCCACGGCAATCGGTGAGATAAAAGAAGGTGATATCGTTCTTGATCTTGGTTCAGGAGGAGGATTTGATACTTTTATCGCTGCAAGGAAAGTGGGCAAGACCGGGAAAGTCATTGGCGTGGATATGACAGAAGATATGATTGCAAAAGCAAGAAAGAATGCTGAAAAGTATGAATTCGATAATGTCGAGTTCAGGCAGGGCGACATCGAGTCTTTACCTGTTGAAACGGGGTCTATTGATGTCATTATAAGCAACTGTGTGATCAATCTTGCACCTGACAAATCCAGGGTGTTCAGGGAAGCATACCGTGTTCTCAAAAATGATGGGAGGATGTATGTTTCAGATATTGTTCTCCTGAATGACCTGACCCCCGAGCAGAAGAATGATGAAGATCTTATATGTGCCTGTATAGGGGGTGCATTGCTCAAAGATGATTATCTGGGAATGATAAAAGATGCTGGATTCAAAGTCCGGATAATGGATCAAGACACAGGGATCGGTGAGAATCAGTACTCAGGCTACCCTGTTATGAGTCTTAAAATAAAGGCTTTCAAACCAGATGCAGGCCTGGATTGATTGCGATATTCTGATGTGAGTTGTTTTAAGAAATTGAATGCCTCAATTGAATGCACTCTTTGCATGTTGCATTTTGAGGCAAATATTACTTCTTTTATATTCTGATTGAATGGAATGATTCAGAGGTATTGAGACAAAAAACCATTGATATCTTATTCTGAAAGGGCAGAAGATGGATTTCTCTAAGGGGACTTTGCCGTTGACTTTTTGACGAAAAATACTTATCTTTCAAACTCATGCTTTATTCTAGGTGAAGTAATCACCTTTTGTATAAAGTGGGGTTATAAGAATGAAACAGGAATTTATAGAAAAGTACTATATGGACAAAGAAGTTACGATTGATATCGGGGGAAAAGATCTGTATAAAGGAATCGCTGCTGAATGTGCCGATGGTATACTTAGCCTTAAGTGGACAAAAGGCGGCGATGAATACACGCACATAGATATCGCTGAAATCAAAGCAATCTGGAAAACAAAGAATGATTAATTTTGCTTTGTGAAAGCATAAGAACCAGACTCTGCATTCCCATGGAATAACAGAGTCTTATAATATCTACTTTTACTTTTTTTACTCATATAAATTTTATTTTTGGTTTTCACTAATGATCAAGCCTGGAGGGGCCCAGGAAGGTTACTGAGGAAGTTAATCATTGGTTGAATCAACGTGCTCAATACAGGAATAAACAGCATACATGAAATGCTATATTGCTCCTTTGAAGCGTAGAGCCAAAGTTGATAAACCGTTTAGTTTGAATAAACATGTGCAGAAGAGGCTCAGTCAATGGGAGCAATTGGTGGGGAAAGTTGAGAATCAATTGTATAAATCGACTTCTTTCTTTGGCATTTCTTCCTATTTGTTTATGATTCTCCTTTTGCTATTTCTTCATCCCAGTACTGATTAGCACCTGCCATAAACTCGTCATCACTGATTAGTTCGGCATGAATACTTTTAATGATCTCTTCTGAAACCTTCCCCTTGATGACCATTTCTTTGCCCGCCTCTCGCAGCGCATCATAAAATTCATTGATTCTTTTTTTGACACTCTCGTCAGGACAGTCTTCTAATATTCCTCCACTATTTCGGTAGACTTCCAGTACGGGATTCTGGAGAGCCATATATGCCTTGAATAAGTCAAAATTATGTTCTCCGGGAAATCCTGAATTGGCAATCATAAAAAAACGGGGATAGTGCATTCTTTCCTCATGATAACAGCTTCCATCTTCATTTTTGTGAATATGTGGAGTTGCAGTAGGCAGCAGTCTTTCGTTGAATTTCTTTAGTATTGAGGTCATAAACAATCCATAAACAGGAGTTGCCATTCCTACATAATCCGATTCAAAAAAAAGATCTATGAGCTCGGACATGTCGTCATTGATCACGCATTTTCCGGGAGTTTTAGTCCAGCAACTAAAACAACCACAACAATGATTGATATTGTACTCTGCAAGGAATATCTCTTCTGTCTGAGCACCCGCTTGTCTGGCCCCCTCCAGTAGAGGATCAACGATTCGATGGGTGTTGCTTTTTCTTTCTCTGGGACTACCATTGAAAACAGTTATTTTCATATCAATTCTCCGATTTTGGATCTTGTAGAGTCACGATCTTCTATTTTTAATTGAAGCATAATCTTATAAAAGGGGATGTATTCCATGCGTTTGTTTGACACAAGAACTGCTGGAATCAATAATTACGGGAGAAGGACTTGTTGAATTACTCCATTTACTGAGGCCAGGAGTTCCTGAGATCACCGCACAGATACTGCTTTTTTTCTAGACCAATATTAAAAAAGTCCTCAGTTTCCGGAATTTTCATCAGGGAACTTCTTAAAACCTATTTTCCATCCCAGATAAGCGATGAACAGTGCAAGTATAATCGGGAGCCATGAAATGCCTGCTTCGAATTTAAAATCACCAGAAGCAGTATCCAAATTATAGAACACTAGCCATTCAATGCCAAAATAGCTTCCAATCAAATAAGAGAACACCAGGGTGAGGAAAAACCCAAGAATGGACATATAATATGGTATATATTTCATAACTAATCCTATCTCATTATTTCTTTAAGTAAGGTGACAATTGATTTATCATATATATTGTTTACTATTTATAGACAAACAAATTGTTAAAAAATAAAGTATGCATATTAATATACAGGTGTACTACTATTCAGACGATAAACTCACATTAATACCATTGAATATCCTGATAAACTCAAAAGGGTAAAATCTGTCCGGCAAATTCCTGGTATTGAGCATGGAAATACTGGAATTAATTTGCAAAAGCCATATCTGCAGATCATGATTTTTGTGCCAGATCGGATCAATACAGAAGGCCTCTTGCTCCTGGAGACAAGAGAACTGGCTCAATACCTTGTTGGTAAACGCAAAACTGTTGATTTCGTGTATCCTGTATATGAAATTGAAAGACAGGACAAAATGGATATCAGGCAGTTGATTCTTGATATTTCCTATGTTGAGTGGAAGAAGATGGGGTTCTCTAAGGGTACTCTAAACTATTAATATCTGTTAAGATTTATTAAACTAATAATTGAAATACCGACAACTCCAATTAATGAATTCAGGGGAATGGTCAGCCAACGCCAACCAAAGCAATAATATAAAAAGACCCTCCAAAATGTGTATCAGATATCTCATAAGGGAATTAATATGATCAAAAAGGATATTATTCTGGGAAGACTGGATGAGTTGCTTCCGGAATTGAAAAAGAACTATAAAGTAAAGGAAATAGGCCTTTTTGGGTCGGTGGTTAGGAATGAATACAAAACCGGCAGCGATATTGATTTCCTTGTTGAGTTTGAGAAAGGTGCGGATCTTTTTGATCTCGCAGCTCTTGGAATTTTTCTTGAAGACGAGTTCGGGACAAAGGTAGATATCATCTCGAAACGTGCCGTAAGGGATGAATTGAAGAGCAGGATTTTTTCAGAAGTGGTTTATGCGCATGCATGAGGTGGTTTTGAAAACCCAGAAGGTAGATGTATTTGTTATTGATGTCAGGAGAGCAAAATCCAGACATCATAAGGATTGACAGTAGCCCTTTTATTCTCCGGCCTTCCCAACAACCTCTGCAAAACTCCAGGCCACTTCTTCAGAGTGCTTGATATTTGCTTCCAACCTATCGCATAATTCCATTAGTATGTCGACTTTCTCTACGATGCGTTGTTGTTCATTTAGTGGTGGGAGAGGTACTAAAAATAACCTCATATTTTTTAGAGATACATTTTTTATAGTGCTACCAGTAGCTTTTTCATAACAATAGTCAAGAAAATACCGTGTGTTTATGACTTTTTTTATATATTCTTTATTTATGTCCTTTAATAAATTAAAATAACAGGCACTTTTTCCTAATATCACTCTTTCCCCATTATAAAAGGCAACATTTCCTAATGTACCATTTATTGAAACAAAAACCGTTCTGTCATTTAATGGTTTTTTATATTTGATGTACTCATCATATGAAACTTTTTTATTATTATTTTTAATTATAATTTCGCCATCATATAAATTATTTCCGTTTATAAAATAATAATTTCCGTCATCTGTATACTCGGGAGTTCCGTGTAGCCCGTCACCTAATAAAGAAACCAAAGTCCCCAAACGCACCCACTCCCAACCACTGGGCATTTCATAAGGCACTTCATCCTCTTCAATTGGTGGCAACTCCTTCTGCCTTTTGAGTTTACCTTCCTTTTGGAGTCTCTTTTTCTCCTCGGCAATCCTATCCAGCAATACAGCAGCCGGCTCATCATTCGGGTCCTGCTCCACAAGCCTGCCCTGAACCGCTAGTTGCAGTACTGCCTCCCGAAGTTTCTTTACAGTTTCCTGTTTTGTGTATAGAAGGTCGAAGTTATCCCTGATGTGGGCCCAGATACGGTTGAAATCAGCCTCATTGTCTGGTTGTTGCAGTTTGGACAGAGACCCGTTATTCATGCGGATATGAACTTCACTGCGCTTCTGTTGCTTCCTCTCCAGTTCATCGCACAGGTTCATGAGCTGGTCAACTTTGGCAACGATTCGGTGTTGTTCGGCGAGGGGTGGAATTGGAATAATTAAAGACTCAAGTTTTTTTTTACTAAGATTATTTATGCCAATTCCTTTCCCGAAATTCTGTACTGTATTACGATAATTAGGACTGTGGAAATAATAGTTTATGTACTTTCTATAAATGATTGGAGAGGGACGAACAACTCCACAAAATGCACCAAAAGTACAATCTAAATCTTTCTTAGCTTGTGCTGCCTTTCCTACAAGGTTTATGCTTCCACTTGACATTGCTATAACTATATCCCAAGCTTTTACAAATTGAGGTGGTTTGATTTTTTCTTTTGGGATATAGACTAGTTTATCAAAATTTATCGTTCCATTTATGTTATTTGCTCTTAACAGAGGAAGATATCCTGGTAAAGTCTGTTCAGAAGATTCACTTTTTTTATATGTTATACCCCTTATTATTTCACAAACATCTTTAAGCTTTAAGAATTTCCAACTTTTTGGAATTTTAAATGGTATTTCTTCTTCGGCAATAATTTCTAAAGGCTTTTTACTTCTTTTCTCCTTTTCAACCTCAATCTTCGTCAATAATATTTCAGCAGGTTCTT
This sequence comes from Methanohalophilus portucalensis, assembly GCF_002761295.1. Classification (NCBI taxonomy): domain Archaea; kingdom Methanobacteriati; phylum Methanobacteriota; class Methanomicrobia; order Methanosarcinales; family Methanosarcinaceae; genus Methanohalophilus; species Methanohalophilus portucalensis. Next base: position 880,477 of record NZ_CP017881.1, read on the forward strand.
CATCGGGGTTCTGAGGTACAATTTTACCCTGTATTGCCATTTGCAGTATCATTTCACGTAACTTTTGAACTCCATTAGGAGATTCTGAGAGATGAGGCAAAATCTCAAAAAAAGTTTCAGTTTTCATTCAGTTTTCCTCAAAGGCTGCTTTAAGTTCTAATTTTAACATATTACGTGTTTCCTCAATTTCCGAGGTGAGGGAATTATATTTTTCCAATAATTCCTCCGGGTCGCCGTGGTTCTCTTCAACCGTGTGGGGATTCTTGATATCGAGATTGTAATTATTCTTGCGTATGTCCTCCACAGGGACCTTCCAGGCATGCTCGTTTTCCTCACGATTCTCCCACCATTCCTTTTCAGGTTTAAACTCCTCTATGCGTATGGGTTTGGTTTTGGAATATGATTTATAGCCTTCAGGGTAGGGATGCTCATAATACCATACTTCTTCTGTAGGTTTTCCTTTCGTGAAAAAGAGCAGATTGGTACGGATGCCTGTATAAGGGTTGAAAACACCGTTTGGCAACCTGACAATTGTATGCAGGTTGCATTCATCGACTAATTTCTCTTTGATACGGGTCTTCACACCCTCTCCAAATAGAGTACCGTCAGGCAGCACTATTGCACATTTACCACCAGCGTTGAGGATTTTCATTATCAGAACCAAGAAAAGGTCTGCCGTCTCTCGTGTCTGGAACTTGGTAGGGAAATTCTGCTCGACACCATCTTCTTCCTGACCACCGAATGGCGGATTGGTAACCACCACATCCACCTTGTCCTTTGGCGTGTAATCCCTCAGAGGACGTGCAAGGGAATTATCCCTGCGGATATTGGAAGGCACACCAATACCATGCAATAGCATATTTGTGGTGCATAAAAGGTGTGGCATTGGTTTTTTCTCCACACCGAACAGACAATTATGCAGAAGTTGTTCATCTTCAATGGAATTGACATAATTATTTCTTACATGCTCGATGACATTTGTCAGGAAACCACCTGTACCACATGCAGGGTCCATAACTCTATCTCCAAGTTGTGGATTGGTCATCTGCACCATGAACTGTGTAACGGCTCTGGGTGTATAGTATTCTCCCGCATTGCCAGCGCTCTGCAAATCCTTCAGAATCTTCTCATAGATATCATTGAAGGTATGCCGGTCTTTGGACCGGTTAAAATCAATCTCATTAATCTTATTGATAACCTGACGCATCAGGGTTCCGGACTTCATGTAATTATAGGAATCCTCAAAAACAGACCTTATGACAATACTCAGGTCATCATCTTCTGTCCTGGGTTGCAGTTCTTTAAGTTTCCTGAAAACCTCATCATTCACAAAATCCAGAAGTTCATCGCCAGTGATTCCCTCATCATTACTGGCCCAGTTTCTCCAGCGAAGTTTTTCGGGCATAGGGGATACATAATCATCCCGTATCAACTCGGTCTCTTTTTCCCGGTCATCGAGTATCTTTAAAAAAAGCATCCATCCGAGCTGGCTTATCCGCTGTGCATCTCCATCCACACCAGCGTCTTTACGCATAATATCCTGTACGCCCTTAATAACTGTGCCAATTGACATAACAAAACCTTCACATTACAGAGATATGAGAATTAAACTTCTGCTTCATAAATCTGTGCTTCCAAATCTTTCAGGGCATCCTTGTATCCCTGTTTACCACCGAAATAATCCAGTATCTCAAAAGGAGTGCCCATATTGTCAAAAGGTCTCAGCCTCAGGACCTCCATGTTTTCAATATTTTCAATTCCCTCATCTGCATACTTATCAAGCAGGGCAGTGAGTACCTTGCGTGCATCATCTCCGTATTTGGCAAAGTAATCACTTTTACGCACCTTGTCAGCCCTCTCTCTGCGGCTTAATGGTGGTTTATCAAAGGCTACGTGACAGATAAGGTCAAAAGCATCCATTTCCTTGCCAATCTGTTTTTCAAGTTCATCGAAAAACACACCTTCCCCTTCCAGCTCCTCGATAATCTGCTGTTTTTTCTCCGCCTCACTCCATTCATTAAGGAACTCGTCTATTGTGCCATATTGCTGGGCTACAGTCTTTCGTGTATAATCCTTCAGGGATTCAGTAACCAGCTTCCCGCCCTGGTCATAGTATTGAATTCTTTCTGCAAGGACCTCGACAGACACATCCCCAACAACATATTTGTGGCTTTTCTGTTTCTCCTGTGATTGGCCACTTTTACTTCCATGTCCACTTGGCATCTCAAAGGTAGATTCCTGAATGGGTTCACCATCAAATTCGGGGTCTGCAAATAATTCTGTAGCCTTGCGGAAGTCCATTATAGTGAAGAAATATTTATTGAAGTCCTCATTGATTCTGGTCCCTCTGCCTATTATCTGCTTGAACTCTGTCATGGACTGGATACGTTTGTCGAGAACAATTAACTTACAAGTCTGCACATCGACACCAGTATTCAGCAACCTTGAAGTAGTCGCAATCACCGGATACTTATTTTCCGGGATAATAAAGTCATCCAGATTCGCTGCAGCATAAGGTTCATCGCCTGTGATTCTTACTACATACTTGCTATTCTCGGCAATGAGGTCAGCATTTTCATTCACAAGTGCCTGACGCATCCTTTCTGCGTGGTCTACATCTTCACAGAATACGATGGTCTTGCTGAATCGGTCAGTCTTTTTAAGGAAACTGGAAACGTTTTTCGCAACCTGTTTAACCCTCTCTTCCAGTACCAAACTGCGGTCAAAATCCTTCTGATTATATATTCGGTCCTCAATCTCATAACCATACTTATCAATCTGGCCCCTTTCAGGTCGCCACCCTTCCAGATCTCTATCAAAATCAATCCTTCTCACCCTGTAAGGGGCAAGAAAACCATCCTCTATACCCTGTTTCAGTGAATAGGTATAGATTGGCTCGCCAAAATAATCAATATTAGAAATCTCCCTGCTTTCTTTGGGAGTTGCAGTGAGACCTATCTGAGTAGCAGATGAAAAATATTCCAGAATCTCACGCCATGCTGAATTCTCAGCAGCAATACCTCTGTGACACTCATCCACAACAACAAGGTCAAAGAAATCCGGAGAAAACTGTTTATAGATATTTTTATCTTCCTCATTACCCGTTACAGCCTGATAAAGGGAAAGATAAATTTCATAGGACTTATCCACCTCTCGGTTTTTTATTTTGGTCATGGCTGACTCGAAAGGTTTGAAATCATTGGTTTTGGCCTGGTCCACAAGGATGTTGCGGTCAGCAAGGAATAGAATACGCTTCATGGTCTTGGATTTCCATAACCTCCATATAATCTGGAAAGCCGTATAGGTCTTCCCGGTTCCTGTGGCCATCACCAGTAAAAGACGGTCCTGCCCCTTAGCAACAGCTTCAACGACCCGATTAATCGCATTTATCTGGTAGTAACGAGGGGTTTTACCTGCAAAAGACGGGTAGTAATCCTGATTGACAATTTGTTTTTGATGTTCTTCCTCGATTCCCTTCCATTCGCAATATTTTTCCCAGATATCATGAGGAGTTGGGAAGGAATCAATAGGAATTTCCCTTTCAATCTGCCCTGAGTTAAGGGACCTGTCATGTTCAAGGAAAGCATCACCATTGCTGCTATAAACAAACGGCACATCAAGCATCTCTGCATATTCAAGTGCTTGCTGCATGCCGTCTCCTACACCATGTTTATTATTTTTTGCCTCGACAACAGCTATAGGGATATTAGGTTTGTAATAAAGAATATAGTCAGCCCACTTAGGATTGGCACGACGGATTCCCTCTCTACTGACAAGAACCCGACCCTTTGTGATGTACACTTCTTCCCTTATTTGAGAAGTCCTGTTCCATCCGGCCCTTTCAATTGCTGGAGATATAAAGATGCGACATATATCCCTCTCACTTAATTGCTGCTTCTCAGCGAAGTCCATCCATATACTCCTGTAGGTTATACTATAAGTAAAAGCACAATCAAATTATAATTCAATGATATAAATATTTTCATGTGGTGTTGTTTTATACAGGAAATCATTTGGTAAAAAATTAGATTGTGAAAAAGGATTATCCGATAAAACAGGTGCGTGGATATAGTTAATACAAAAAAGAATTTGATACTATAATTCATAAAAAAGTTTAGTGTTTTTCAGACAGTGATTGCCACAATTTATTTGGTAATGTTTAATGCTTTATCTATAATTCCCTGTATTGTGTGATGGCAACATTTACCTGACGGATTATTTATTTGACAATTTGGGTTAGTCATTGCTCCTGTGATTTCTAAAACTTCTTTCATATTAGTTGCCTTACCACTAATCACAGCGTTTATAACTTGTTCTTCTGTTACTTTACTACAATAACAGGCATATTTCGGGTTTGCACCTTTTTTAAACCATATTGGTACTTTTACATCACTTTTTTCGAATTTAACTCTGAAATCATTGTTATAATAAGAAATCTTGCAATCTTCATTCATACATAAATAATAGTCAAAATCACCTATATTTTCTAACAGATCATCGCATATCATATGTCTTACAGTAATATTTTTCACAAAACTACCTGGAACGTTACAAACAGGACAGGGACTACCATTGTCCTTAATATCGGTTTTTAAATTTGTTTCACATGGTATGACATTAAGGTTTATTCCGTTCATCCTGTATGTCTCCTTTTGTATCTGTCATTATCATTCTTCCCACATCTCCAACCTTTCCTTAACATGAGTATTAAAACCTTAGATAAAAGGTATCAATCCAAATACAATATGATATAATTGAGAATCTCGAACACATCAAAAAATTTGGTTTGAAAGATTTCGTGGTAAATGAAAAGATGAGGTGGAAATGTCCTGAATGTTGGGGCACTATTTGTGTGCATAAAGGATATTGCTATAGCTGTGGCAAGAAGAAAGAGTGAAATGGCGGAATAATTATTCAAAAAAGCAGTAATATAATGGCAATGATCAGGGATCTAATTGTTGGCAGCATTTATCCCATTGGATGACATCCTATTGGACGATCCTATCCCGATGCCTTCCTTAATTTCTGGCCAACTTTAAGGATTTACAAATGCCAAATAAACCTTGAATGATCATGGGCTTCTATACCCAATTGGCGTTCTACCTTCTGATTCATTGCCACACCGCATCATTCACGACACGGTAATAGAGTATATGTTTTAAAGCTATTAATTGATTTTGATATACAATATGATAACAAAAAAGAAATTGGAAAAATTTAAATTTTCCTCATTTTGAGCGTACACTTTTTCACCTTGTATATATCCCAAAAAAGCGATGCGAGGGGAGGGATTCGAACCCTCGAATTCCTTCGAAACCGGATCTTAAGTCCGGCGCCTTTGACCGGGCTGGGCAACCCTCGCAGGAAGATGTGTAGAATTAGCCTTTGCCGGTTGGTTGGATGAATGAGCTTTATAAAGCCATTCGGAATCCATAATTAGAGTTAAGTTACTTAAACCTTATTATGGTAAGCATGAAAATACAATTCCTTGGTAGCGGTGTGGCAATCCCCCGGCCCGGCAGGGTGCAGTCCGGGATTGCAGTTGAGATTGAGAACGGCGGTTTATTACTTTTTGACTGCGGGGCCGGGGTGCTGCAGCGCCTCTTTGAGAGCGGGCGTGATCCCCGGGATGTTGATGCAATTATCCTGACCCACCTCCATCTGGATCATGTGGCTGATGTCCTGCCCCTGCTCAAGAGCCGCTGGTTGTGCGAGAAAAGCGATTGTGTCATCTACGGGCCACAGGGTACCCGGGACTGGCTGGACGGCCTGATCGGGCTGTATCCCTATCTACAGGGCAGGTTTGACCTCTCCGTCACCGAACTCAAACCCGGCCGGCAAATCGCACTTGACGGTAGTGATTGCCGGCTCAGCTGTGCTGCAGGAGTGCACAGCGTACCCTCCCTGGGTTACAGACTCGAGGATGGAGGGAAAATAATGGTATATGCCGGGGACACCGAACCCTGTGACTCCCTCATGGAACTGGCACAGGGGGCCGATGTTCTCATTCACGAATGTTCGTTTCCCCCGGGCTTTGACGTCGACTGCCACACCACACCGGATATGCTGGGCCCCTACCTCGAAAAACTTGATGCGGGCAAACTCTACCTGACCCATCTCTACCCGCAAATGCAGGGCCATGAACAGGAATCACTGGAATACCTGCGCAGCCGATTTAAAGGTGAAGTACACATCGCCTCGGACCTGCTGGAAATCGATCCCTGAGCTCAGACCTGCAGCATCTCGATATCCAGTTTGCCCGACTTTTCATCCAGTTCGATAAGGGCAGCCGAGCCTTCCGAAGCCATACCGGTGTTCACGACAGTTGTACCTGCCACTTCCATGACTCCCTTATCCTCATGGATATGGCCACAGACTATCAGGTCCACCTTGCCCAGCATATCGGCTACAGCCTTACAGCCCACATTACCGGCTTCGATGCGATCCAGCGTGCAGTAAGGGGGTGAATGGGACAGCAGTATCAGGTAATCGCCCTTCTGTCTTCCTTCAGCAGTCAGTTTTTCCAGGGTTGCTGCAATTTCCTCCTCCTCTATTTCATAGGGAGTATTGAAGGGTGTGGGGTTGGACCCGCCCATGCCTATGAAAGCCACATTTTCCATGGTCCACAAACGCTCGTGGAGATTTATGGCCTTTGACTCATCCAGAAGATTACAGATACTTTGCAGGTCACAGTTGCCCGGAATGGCCAGGGTTGGCTTGTCAAACATTCCCATCATCTCCAGGGCCTTCTCATCCGGCCCGAAATTGGTAATATCTCCTGCAACCAGTATCAAATCCACATCCCCTGCCCTCTCAAGTATGGCAGGGATGCGTGTAAAATTCCCGTGTGCATCGGACATTGCAAGTATACGCATCATTTATGCTCCTTAGAAGTTCTTATCGCCGCCGAGGATGCCGCTCAGGCCGCCGCCTTCGCCCCTGTTACTCTGGGAACCAAGGCCTGTGGCAGCCGATATCCTGTCAGCCAGTCTGGAGAATGGCAGGCTCTGCAGGTACACCGTACCGGGACCTGATACCGTAGCAAGGACCACTCCCTCTCCGCCAAACAGTGCATTCTTAAACCCGCCTATCAATTTTATGTCATAGTTCACAGATTCAGAAAAAGCCACAAGACAGCCGGTATCCACACGCATGGTTTCTCCTGCATCCAGTTCTTTTTTGATTATCGTTCCACCGGCATGCACAAAAGCCAGCCCGTCTCCTTCAAGTCTTTGGAGAATGAAACCTTCTCCTCCGAAAAGACCGGCACCGATCCTCTTGGAAAATGCAATACCCACCTCTATACCTTTGGCCGCACACAGGAAAGCATCTTTCTGGCACAGGAAACTTCCACCTACTTCTGACAGGTCTATAGGAATGATCTTGCCAGGGTATGGTGCACCAAATGCCACCCTTTCCTTACCGTCTCCGTCATTGGTAAAGGAAGTGATGAAGAAACTCTCACCGGTAACCATTCTCTTGAGTCCCTTGAAAAGTCCGCCGCCTGTTGATGTTTGCATTTTGATGTCCTGGCCCATATACATCATGGCTCCGGCCTCTGCCCTCACACTTTCGGAAGGATCAAGTTCGATCTCCACAAGCTGCATGTCATTCCCAATAATATCGTAATCAATTTCGTCTGCCATTTGTGTGACTCCTGTTGAATTTACAATAATTTAATATTCTTTCAATTTATAAACTTGCTGAATTAGCAAAATACATAATCAAATTTAAATAGTACTGCACATTTTATCGGCATCAGAAATTGAAAGGATAATATAACATGAAACACTTTCTCATTATTGCCCATAAGGCGCATACCGCCGATGATTTTTCCCTGAATGACCTGCCTGGTTCTGCCGGCAGGATGGATATACTGTGCAGGTGCGTAAATTCAGCCCTTTTTCTTTCCCATGACCTGCGCCGGGACGTACAGATCCACCTGCTGCTTCTCGGAGAACCTGATCCTGGCAGGGTTATCAAATTTGACGGTGAGACCGTACGTTACCTGAATCCGGATGAAAGAAGCAGCGGCTCCCTTATCAAAAAAGCACTTGATAAGGATTCTTCTGACTTTGAGATCCGCTCTACTCCCGGTGTCACTGTGCGTGACGCAAACCTATCCACACTCCTTTCGGAATTCAAGCAGCAGGGTTGTTCTCTTTATTATCTACTTGAAGACGGAAAGGAAATCCGTGAAGAAACCCTTCCCAGAGGGGATATGGTATTTATTCTGGGTGATCACAACGGTGTTACTGAAGAAGAAGAGGCAGAGATAGAAAAAGCCGGTGCAATAAAACTTAATATAGGCCCGATATCGCTCCACTCAGATCATTGCATTACAATTTTGCACAACGAACTTGACCGCAGGGAAAAAGAATATTAACCTTTTTGCTATTGGAAGTGAATACATGACCATAATGCAAACAGCAGCACGAATCATTGAGGAAGGCCCAATATGCGACAATTGTATGGGCAGGCAATTTGCCCGCTTGCTTACTGGCCTGACAAATGCTGAAAGAGGAGAGGCTATCAAACTCTCCCTCTCTTTAGAAGCTGCACGCCTGATGAAAGAAGAAGGCTATAAGGATTTACTTGAAAAACTCGCCCCTTCCAACTCCTACGCATGTAAGACACTGAATGCCTCCTGCGAAGAAGAGGAATGCTGGGTATGCATTGGGATATTTGATAATCTGGATGAATGGGTGGACAGAGCTATGCAGGCTCTTGAAGGAATCGAGTATTCCACTTTTGTCGTGGGCACAAAAGTAAGTGGACTGCTGGCTGAGAATGAAGAAATCCTCTGGGCCGAATGCGGGGCTGATTATGCCGAGCAGCTGAAAACCGAACTAAACAGGGAGATCGGAAAACGTCTGGCAGCCCGCAGCGGCAAAGAAGTAAACATCAAAATGCCCGATGTTGTTGTTATGCTTGACATAGCAGAAGAAAATATTATACTGGAAATCCGCTCGGTTTATGTTGAAGGTCGCTATCGCAAACTTGTGCGCGGCATACCCCAGACCCGATGGCCCTGCCGTAAATGCAAGGGCAAGGGATGTCAGAGCTGTGATAATACAGGAAAACAATATCCCGAATCCGTGGATGAATTGGTTAGTGAACCTGTAATTGAAGCATTTGGCAGTGATGATACTAAATTCCACGGTGCCGGAAGGGAAGACATAGACGCCTTAATGCTTGGTGCAGGTCGTCCCTTTGTAATCGAAGCTCTTAATCCGGGCAGGCGTGACTACAATCTTTCAGACCTGGAGGAACAGATAAACAGTAAAGCTGACGGGAAAATTGAAGTTGAAGGTCTCAAATTTGCGGACAAGGCCAGAGTTCAGACCCTGAAGAACTCTACGGCGGATAAAGTTTATAAGCTTAAAGTTACATTCAGTGCCCCTGTTACGGAAGACGCCATCAGGTCTGCTCTTGAGGACCTCAAGGGTAATCTAATCGAACAGCGCACACCCCAAAGGGTGTCGCATCGAAGGGCTGATCTTGTAAGGAAACGTCAGGTGCATTCGATAGAACTCCTCGAATATCATCAGGATCATGCAATAATCAGGGTTGATTGTGAAGGCGGGCTTTATGTGAAAGAGCTTATATCCAGTGACGAGGGACGCACGACCCCGAGCCTTGCCGGTCTGCTTGGAATTGATGCAATGGTTGAAGAACTCGATGTGGTCGATGTGAAGATCTAATTAACCGAATTATAATTTATATATCATCAACGGAGGAACATTATGCCAAAATCAAATGGTGAAAGATACTGTACAAGATACAAGCTTAAAAAGTCAATCAGGGAAAGAGGTCTCTCTCCTGTGAGCAAAGCCATCCAGAGTTTCAGTGAAGGACAGAGAGTCCATATTGATATTGATCCCAGTGTCCAGAAAGGAATGCCAAATCCCAGATATCAGGGTAAAACCGGTAAGGTACTCTCTCAGCGCGGGCGTGCCTACATCCTTGAGGTACGTGAAGGAAATGCAAATAAGCAGGTAATCGTCCTGCCACAGCACCTTAAACCCCAGAAATACTGATTTCTGGTTAGAAATGTAAATATCAAAGGCTTGCAGAAATAGCTATATCTGCTTTGCCTCTGATAGTTTAGTCTGTTGCATTATTCCTGCCTTAAAGGCAGGTCAACTTAAGGCAGAACGGATGAGTGCTTTCCAATGATAGTTAAAAAAGTTCTTGATGAAGAATTACTTACGTTACCCGAGGTCAGGGGAATTCTCCACCAGATTCTGGAAGAACGTGTCAATAACGAAGAAGAGCTTGGATATGAGCTGCGTAAAGCCATAAACCATGCAGACATGTTCTCAAGGACAAGTGCTGAAAAAGCACGTGAGTTTGTCAACAAATTGCTTGAAGTGGAGAAAATGAAACCGGAGATTGCAATTCGGATAGTGGACACAATGCCACTTTCCAGGGATGAACTCCGTACACTTTATGCCAAAGAGAGGTACACTCTCTCAGATGAAGAGCTTGACACCATCCTTGAACTCGTAATGGATTATATGGAATAAATTTATATTCCATATACGACTTTTTCTGTTAGATAATATCAATAGTCTTACTTGCACCGTGGAGGATATAATGAATACAAAGGGGAAAAAAACTGAAAGAGAAGAGTACGCATGGGTTCTGGATTATCTTCCTTATGGAAATCCTAATGATCCACGTCCCACATACCAGAAAATACCCTTAGTCCAGGCAGTGGGTGATTCAAAATTCGTACTCATGGAACTTGTCCCCAAGGATAAAGTCACTCCTCAGATACAGTCCAGAGTTTATATTGGAGAAGGTGACAGGGAAGTAATTGATCATGTCAAGCATCGGATTCATTACAATGATCTTACAAGTGGTGCACAACTTGAGCTTCCATATGTACTGGAGCAATCTGTAAAACATCATGAGGAACGTTTTGTAAAGTTTTTCAATGAAGCTCATCCCATAACTACTCGCCAGCACATGCTAGAGCTTTTACCTGGTATTGGCAAAAAACTCATGTGGGCAATAATCGATGAACGTAAGAAGGGCGAGTTCAAAAGTCTTGAAGAACTCCATGAACGTGTGGGTGGAGTACATACGCCCCAAAAGGCCATTGTCAATCGTATCATGGAAGAACTTAAAGACGATAATATCAAGTACAGACTCTTCACAAGACCACATCGCCGCCCCCACAATGAATAAAGGGTGTAGGTGTGGTATACTCTATTCTTAAAAAATATGGGATCAGGGGTGGCTCCCTTGACCAACATTTTTTGGTAAATGAACCGATACTGGACTCAATAGCAGAAGCTGCAGACCTGCAAATTGATGATATTGTTCTTGAGATAGGCGGCGGTATCGGAAATCTGACAGAGCGTCTGGTCGCCAGGGCAGGCAGGGTTATTGTTATAGAACGGGATCCCCGGTTGGTGGCAGTGCTGCAGGACAGGTTCCACGAAATATCCAATATTGAGATAATTGAAGGGGATGCAACGAAAGTTGAACTCCCTGCCTTCAATAAAGTTGTAGCAAATTTACCTTATTCAATCTCTTCTCCCATAACTTTCCGTCTTCTTAACCACGGTTTTGAAAAAGGGATTTTAATGTATCAGTACGAGTTTGCCAGAAGAATGGTAGAAGTACCTGGCTCTAAGAATTATGGTCGCCTTTCAGTGGATACACAGTATTTTGCTGATGTCAGACTCCTTCGCAAAATTTCTCCCTCTGCTTTCACTCCTGCTCCAAAAGTCTGGTCCGCAGTAGTCGAAGTGGTACCCCGGCCATCGGTTTTTGAGGTGAAGGATGAACAACTATTTTTTAGGGTTGTTGAAGCTGCATTTGGCCAGAGGCGCAAGAAAATGAAAAATGCTCTTACGAAATTCAATCCGCCTCTGGCAGACCGGGAAGCCATTCTTCGTTTAATTCCTGAAGATTTCCTGGGAAAACGGGCCGAACAGCTTTTCCCTGAAGATTTTGCAACTATATCCAATATTATCTATGAAGTAAGGGATAACTAATGGCTCTCATCTCATATCGCAATGCTTATGTTAACATTGGAAAAGATGTGTACGAACCTGCGGAAGATTCTTTCCTGCTTGCAGATGTTGCGGTAGACCGTATTAGTGATGGTATGAATGTGCTGGAAATGGGTGTGGGGAGTGGCTTTGTTTCTGCAGTGGTTGCCGCTAATAAGAATGTAGAACCCGTAGGTTGTGACATAAACCCTGATGCTCTTGAATGCGCATATGAGAACGGAATTCAGGTTTTCCGCAGTAATCTTTTCGCAGGGCTCAGGAAAAAAGCATATTTTGATGTTATACTGTTCAATCCTCCCTATCTACCAACCTCCGAAGACGAAAAGTTAGAGGGTTGGCTCAATTATGCTTTTGATGGAGGAGTTGAGGGAAGGGATACTATAGCAACCTTTTTTGCTGAAGTATCTGGCTATCTCAAACCCGGTGGAAGTGTTCTGTTATTCATTTCTTCCCTTACAGGTAAAGGGGAAGTATTTGATATTATGGAGCAAGAGATGTTTACTGGCTATGTGGTAGCTGAGACCCGGTCTTTTTTTGAAAAATTGATGGTTATTGAATGTACACACAACCGCTGAAATACAGGTGTATTTTCAGTAGTTCATTATGCTTAAAAGGAAAAACCACCTTTTATTACTTCAAAGCAAAACGAAAGGTTTATCGTTGTGCAGGTTGACGGTATTGTTGCGTAAGAGAAATTAAAAAAGTTAATCTTAAATTGAATATAATAGTTTTATATTTAAAAATTGCCAGAGGGTTACAAATGAAATACAGTCTTGGTATAGATGCCGGTGGAACATATACAGATGCCGTAATCCTGCGGGATTCGGATGGGAAGATTATTGATCATGGAAAGGCCCGCACGACCTATCCTGATTTGCTGGATGGAATTCAGGAAGTACTTGACGGCCTGGATCAGTCATTTCTGGAAAAAGTATCTCTGGTATCGGTCTCTACTACTCTTGCAACCAACACTATTCTGGAAGGTACAGGTTATCCGGTAGCTCTTATCATGATAGGGGAAGAGGTTCCAAACGATTCATCAATAAAGTATTCAATATCTGTACAGGGCGGCCATTCTTCCGGAGGGAACGAAAAGTATCCCCTTGACCTGGATTCTATAAAAGAATTTGTAGGAGAAGTTCAGGATAAGGTCTCGGCATTTGCAGTTTCATCCTATTTTAGTGTAAGAAACCCGGATCATGAATTGAAGGCAAGGGAAGTTATAGATGAAATGACCGGTTTGCCTGTGATCTGTGGCCATGAACTTTCCCAGTCCCTGGGAGCATATGAAAGAGGTGTTACAGCCTATCTAAACGCCCAGCTTTTGCCCATATCGACCCGGTTTATGGAAACAGTTGCATCTGAGATAGATCGAAGAGGAATAGATGCAAAACTTATGATGCTCAAATGTGATGGTTCTATAGTGGGTATGAAAGAAGCTCTCAAACACCCGATCGAATCAATATTTACCGGTCCTGCAGCAAGCCTTGTTGGTGCTTCATATCTTGCCAAAAGCAAAGATTGCCTGGTCATTGATGTCGGTGGTACAAGTACCGATGTAGCGATGGTTATTGATAATCTCCCTGAAATAACAGATGAAGGGGCAACTGTTGGGGGTTGGCCAACCAAGGTGGAAGCCATTAGAATGGAAACCTCTGCAATGGGTGGGGACAGTCATGTGTGGGTAAAGAATCATAATGTTTTCATAGGTCCACGCCGGGTCGTTCCTCTCTGTGTGGCTGCCAGTAAATATCCGGAAATCACTACAAAACTCAAGAAAGGGCAGAGTATACTGAAAAGCCAGCTAGGGGAAAACATCCAGCCCACAAAATTCTTCATCAGAACCAAACAGGAACCCATTGAACTTACAGAGCGCGAAGAAGATCTTCTTTCCCGCATAAAGGATGAACCCCTGACAGTTAGTGACATCTACTGGGACAGTAAAGCATTGCCATCGCCTATGATCATGGCAAGCCTGATCCAGAAACGTCTGGTGCAGGCCATAGGTTTCACTCCTACGGATGCTCTTCATGTTCTTGGAGAATATGATGAGTGGGATAGTGAAGCTTCCAGAGTCGGCGCAGAAATACTTGGGTACTTCGCAGATCTGGATGCTGATGAAATTGCCGGTAAAGTTAAAGATGAAGTTGCAAAGAATATGGCACAGAACCTTCTTTCATATGTCTTTAATGATCTCGAGGATTCACAGATCAATAAAGTTGTCCGTGGCAATCATTATGGTGGATTTCATGTAGATGTTCCCGTGGTACTGCTTGGGGGTCCTGTACAGGCCTATGTAAATGATATGCAAAAATTAGTAGATGCGGAAATTATCCTGCCTGAATATGCCGAGGTGGGTAATGCGGTAGGAGCCCTTGCAGGTAAGGGAATAAAACGCATTGAAGTGCTGATTCGTCCGAATTTCGGTGAATCAAAATATAACCTGCGCCCGTCTTCAGTATCATTGTTCTATCCCGGCGGGAATGAAACTTTCAAATCCCATGAAGAAGCTGTGCAGGCTGCCCGTGAGATCGGCCATAGGTTGATAATGGAGTACATGCATGAAGCCGAACTGGACGAAGGTGAAATAACTATAGATGTTGACCGCAAGGATGTTCAGGTGCATGGGGTCGGTATTCCAATGGAAACAAGGTTTACTTTCCTGGGTGTCGGGGACATCAAAATGGAGAAGAAGGATATAAGGATATAATTTTCTTTTTTTTCTTCCCTTGATCAATTTTAAATAAAAGGTAGCTTTATTTCCATCTATGCTGGAATTTAGAAAACAAGAGCCTTACAGTCTGCGTACCCGGCCCGATATTGTAGAATCTGAATATGATTTTCGACAAAATCTGGACATTTCGGATGTAAATGGTGTATTGTTCAATGTTCTGGCTTCCCGCAATTCATCCACTCTTGCAGAATATGATGCAGTCTGGTGGAGGGAAAACAGGGTCTGTTTTCTGGAATATAAAGATTCAACTGCTGCCTATCGGCGTATGAATGCAAAAAGGGCACAACAGGTTCAGGATACATCCAGGAACCTGGCTCGTACATATGGTTTCCTGGAATTCAATTATTCACTTGTAGTTAAAGGACTGGAGGCAAAGACTACAAAGGGAAGTGTTGCAGTAATCCCTCTTGAAGATTTGTCTTCATACAGCCCGGAATTTACTTCTTCTCATGTTGAACTCGATTTTATTGACAAGTTGACGGATAAATACAGCAGGGAGCAAAATCCCGTAGAATTAGAGCGGGATACAATTATTGCTGATATTAGTAAACTTAAAGAAATGTTTGAACAGCAACTCTGATAAAAGGAGATATTTTTCATGACTGTAACAGGATATGGGCAAGCTTTGGGTGCAGGTACCATCCTCAATGCAATTTCTACCTGGAAAGGTGCAGCTTTTGGATTGGACCTCAAGACATTTGCCAGGGTTGAATTATCACAGGGCGATGGTCCTATAGAAGGCATCATTGAAGAAAATGGGGATATGGATACCACTCTGATCGAGAATGCAGTTGGTATAACTCTTGACCTGTTTAATTTGAAAATGCAGGGCACGGTACAAACAAGAAGTGAAATTCCCCATGCTAGCGGACTAAAAAGTAGTAGTGCTGCGGCTAACGCTGTTATTATTGCTACTCTGGATGCCATAAAAGAATCAATGGAACCTCTGGAGATGGTAAAATTAGGGGTCCAAGCAGCTAAAAAATCCGGAGTGACAATCACAGGGGCTTTCGATGATGCCTGTGCATCTTTCTTTGGTGGTGTGGTAGTAACTGATAACAAAGAAGATATTCTTTTCAACCGCATCAAGAAAAACAGTGAAGTACTTGTTTTTGTTCCTCCTCAAAAGGCATATAGTTCGGAGACTGACGTGGCAGGATCAAAATTAATTGGACCCTGGATAGACATGGCTTATGACCTTGTAATCCATCGGGAATTTGAGAAAGCAATGACATTAAATGGTTTTCTTTATTGTGGTGCTTTGGGTTTTGATACAAAACCAATGATGGTAGCCCTTGAAAGTGGTATTGAAGGCGTCACCCTTTCTGGTACCGGACCTGCATATGTGGCAATGGGGGATAGCTCCGATCTGGACAAACTTGCAAAGGCCTGGGAGAAGCGTATTACAGGCGGAAATGTGATAAGGACGAAGATCAATAATGAAGGAGCAATTTAAACCAGGTAATTGTTGGTTTTTATGACAATCGAAAATGTAAGACAGGAGATCGAGAATATTGATAGGGAACTGGTGGAACTCATTGCAAAAAGAGTTGAATTTGCAGATGATATCTTAAAATACAAACACCAGGCCAATCTTCCTATCAATGACGACACGCAAAATAATGTGGTAATAGATAGAGCTGTTTCTATTGCTACTGAAAGAGGTCTAGACTCCACTGTGGTAAAACAGATTTTCAATCTCCTTATACAGATGAATATAGAAAGGCAACATGAATTAAGCGGTGAAGGTAATCTTCCTTAAAAAGAGGTACAAAAATGGTAGATATTGCAATAGTAATGGGATCTGAATCGGACCGGGCAATTTCGAATCGTGTAACCAATGTATTGGACAACACAGATTACAGTTATGATGTACAGGTAATTTCCGCCCACCGAAATCCCGATGAACTGGATGAATATATAAGTACTGACGAGGCTTTCGTTTACATTGCGATAGCCGGACTTTCTGCCGCACTTCCCGGCGTGATAGCATCAAAGACTGGCAAGCCTGTTATCGGGGTGCCTGTGGGTGCCAAGCTTGGGGGACTGGATGCATTATTGTCCACAGCACAGATGCCACCGGGTGTACCGGTTGCGACTGTTGGTATTGATAATGGTGCAAATGCTGCTCATATGGCAATCCGTATCCTGAAACTCAAAGGAGAATGAATTTTCATTCTTCTTCTATACAGATATCAAAACAACAGTGTTCGTCCCCATTACCCATTGTTTTATTTACGATAACTTCGCCGTCGGTGACTCCGTTAACCATCTTTGAGAAAACTCCGGTGGTGAGGTTGCACATTATGGGATTTATTTTACTTTCTTCTCCCCATGGGCACTTGTGTGCTTTTATGATTGCACACCCATTTTTGTCACTGTCACCGTCCACAAAATAACTGGCTCCCAGTTGATTCATGGCCTCACAGCAAATTCGGGCTACATCTTGTGGATCTGTAGTTTCCCTCTCACAACCAGTGCATGAACTACGTACAATATCTTCCACCATGTCAACCATTTGACGAATGATTATTTTCTTCTGTTCGGGTGGGGCACCACTTAGTAGTGAGGGAATAATTGATGTCAAAACCTTTCGAATGCGGTTTTGCATTTTAAGATGCTCTTTTTCAGCCACCAGCTCATCATGGAGGCTTTTGATACGCAACAGTGACTTTACACGGGTTAGAAGCTCCACCCGATTTACAGGTTTTGTAAGAAAATCATCTGCACCAACTTCAATACCTTTAATACGGTCTTCTTTTTCAGATAGTGCAGTTACCATAATGATCGGGATATGACGTGTACTCTCTGACTCTTTTAAACTTTTAGCAACATCATAGCCACTCATACCCGGCATCATAATGTCCAGAAGAATAAGGTCAATGTCTTTTTCTTTCACTTTTTGGAGACATTCTTCTCCACTTTCAGCCAGAGTAAGTTCGTATAAGTGGGAAAGGTATGCTTCCATTAAATCAAGATTTTGTGGTTCGTCATCCACTATGAGTATTTTAGGTGTGATTTCGCTTTCCATATTTCCTGTGTTATGGTTGGGATACTTGATTAATAAGTCTTTTTAACAAAAAGTGCTATCAATTGTCTTTCTTGCCTTTTATGTCTATGCCTTTTGATGTAATATCAAACGGAACAGGGTCAAGAGAAATGGCTGTATTTCTCATTTTTGGTATGAAAATAAAACGTTCCATTTTCCCTGTATAGGGATTTTCCTTAACCAATAACTTGATGTTTCCAAAAGTCGAGTAATCTGCAACTTCATGGGTCATTTGGTGCGCAGCTTCATCCATCACAAAAAGTGTTGTAACATCCTTTTGTGAAAGTAAAAGATTCAATGTATCAAACTGATCACGAAATTCACGTGGTGTTAAACCAATTGCGAAAACTCCGATATTGTCCATTACTATTACTTCGGCATCATAAGGTATCAGTTCAGGCATGTTTATGAGGTCAACCTGTTTAAAACTCAACCCATCTATCATTTCAGCAGCCTTAGTTACGCTCCGACTTCTCATTTCCAGTATTTTTACAACTTCAAGTAAACCATTTTTTATATATTCCTCAAAAGGAAATCCAAACATCTTTGCCTGTTCAGTAATATCTTCTTCGGTCTCTTCTGTTGCCATTATTACAGATTTTTTTCCATCTGTACATGCCTGGTTTATTGCGTGCATTGCAAAAATAGTTTTACCTGATCCCGGGGCACCGGTGATGAGAATTCCTTTTTTCCCTGGATATCCATCACCAACTTTTTTGTCCAGACCCTGAATTCCTGTAGATAGCCTTTCCATTGGTACACCGTTGATTACTATGCAAGTCTTTATATATAGAATGTTTCTTCCCTTTAACAAATTTATTGCATGTTATGTTTATTGTAATTATGTTATGAGCCTGGAAATTAACAAATATAATTGTCACAATATGCCATGCACTTTTTCCCGAAAAGGACAGGTTGAACGGTTAAATATATTTATCAGGAATGAGTTTATTTCATGCATTATACCAATCTACTGATTATATACTTTTGATAGACTCTAGAGATTGTGAACTTTTAATATTGATTTAAACGTGAGTAAACTATGGCGGAAGAAATGGCTTCTAAAGATGAGGAATTGGAAGAATCATTTGACACCACCAGTTCCATCGAAGTGCCTAAACTATTGATCGACCAGATCATTGGTCAGGATCATGCGGTGGAGGTTGTCAAGAAAGCTGCAAGTCAGAGGAGACATGTTATGATGATCGGTACTCCTGGTACCGGTAAATCCATGCTTGCAAAGGCAATGGCTGAATTGCTTCCAAAGGAGGAACTGCAGGATATCCTTGCATATCCCAATGTTGAAGACAACAACAATCCACGTATCCGTACCGTTCCTGCCGGAAAGGGCAGGGAGATTGTTATGGCTCATAAAATGGAGGCCAGAAAGAAATCCCAATCAAGGAACATGTTGATGATGTTCCTTATTTTTGGTATTGTGATGTATTCTTTCTATGTGGGTCAACTTCTCTGGGGTATCATTGCAGCTATAATGATGCTGATTCTTAGCAGGCAATTTATGCCAAAAGAAGAAATGATGATCCCAAAGATGCTGGTTTCAAATTATGAACAGGAC
This sequence comes from Methanohalophilus portucalensis, assembly GCF_002761295.1. NCBI lineage: Archaea > Methanobacteriati > Methanobacteriota > Methanomicrobia > Methanosarcinales > Methanosarcinaceae > Methanohalophilus > Methanohalophilus portucalensis. The sequence continues at coordinate 899,865 of NZ_CP017881.1, forward strand.
AATGCTCCATATATCGATGCCACCGGTACCCATGCAGGCGCCCTCCTTGGGGATGTCAGGCATGACCCATTCCAGTCAGGAGGACTGGAAACCCCGTCTCATGACAGGGTAGAGAGTGGAGATATTCACAAGTCCCACAAGGGTGTACTCTTCATTGATGAGATCAACACCCTCAGGATTGAATCCCAGCAGAGCCTGCTTACGGCAATCCAGGAGAAAGAATATCCGATTACAGGTCAGTCAGAGCGCAGTTCAGGTGCCCTTGTGAAAACAGAACCGGTTCCATGTGACTTTATAATGGTAGCTGCAGGTAATCTGGATGCTGTGGAAAAAATGCATCCTGCACTCAGGTCACGTATAAAGGGTTATGGATATGAGCTCTACATGCGTGAATCCATGGAAGACAATGCTGGTAACCGCAAGTATCTTGTTCGGTTTGTGGCACAGGAAGTTAAGCGGGACGGACATATACCCGATTTTGATCAGTCCGCAGTTGATGAAGTCATTCAGGAAGCACGCAGGCGGGCCGGAAGAAAAGGCCATCTAACTTTGAAATTGCGTGATCTTGGAGGACTTGTGAGAGTAGCAGGAGATATTGCACATGCTGAGGGTACAAAGATAACCTCTGCAAAACATGTACTTGCTGCCAAGAAAATGGCACGCTCCATAGAACAACAGCTTGCTGACAGTTATCTGGAAAGGAGAAAGGATTACCAGTTGTTTTCCAAGAAGGGTTCTGCTGTAGGTAAGGTCAATGGCCTTGCTGTGATGGGAGGAGATTCTGGAATAGTCTTGCCTATAATGGCAGAAGTAACTCCTCCGCAATCACATGCTGAAGGCAAAGTAATTGCCACCGGTATGCTCAAGGATATTGCCAAGGAAGCCGTTCTTAATGTGTCAGCTGTGATCAAAAAGGTGACAGGCGAGAATATAATGAATAGGGATATTCATATCCAGTTTGTCGGTACCTATGAAGGAGTTGAGGGAGACAGTGCTTCTGTGTCCATTGCAACGGCCGTAATTTCGGCACTTGAAGGTATACCTATTGATCAGAGTGTTGCGATGACAGGTTCCCTTTCTGTAAGGGGCGATGTATTGCCGGTGGGCGGTGTAACCTACAAGATCGAAGCCGCAGCCCAGGGTGGAATTAAAAAAGTTATTATACCCTGGACTAATAAGGATGATGTGTTGATTGAAGAAGCTTACAAGGATCAGGTTGAAATAATTCCTGTCAAAACAATATCCGAAGTTATAGAGCACAGTCTTGTGGGCACCAATAAGGAAGGAATTCGGGAAAAACTCAAGGAGCTGACAGATATGAAAGTTGATCTGGAAATTCCCGAATCCGTGCCCGGTTAAACAATACTTACAGGGAATCCAGTAAATGAGAGAATCAGAATTTCATGATGTGAGGTGGATAGAGGGTGAATCAACTTCTATCCTTCTCGACAACGGGAAAATAGAGGACATAAACACAAACTATGGAAATGGTTGTGGTGTACGTGCTCTTTGTGGCGGTTCATGGGGTTATACTTCATCTGAAGGGGTCGATGGTATTGATGCTGCAATAAATGCAGCTATAGAGTTGGCTTCTGATGTGAATAAACACAGTCCAAGAGAAAAAGTAACTCTTGCATCTTACTGTGAACCCAATGTCGACAATTTACCGTATATAAAGGAAGATCCCCGGGATGTCCCGGTTGAAGAAAAGGTTGAGTTGTTGAAAGACCTTTCCAATAATGCTTCATGCAAGGGAACTAGCAGTACATCCGCATCATACTCCGAATCCACCTTAAAGGTTCATTATACAAATTCTGAAGGTGCGGATTGCGAATATGAACTTACTAGAGTGGGATTTGCAATTTCAGCTATTGCTTCAGATGGTGCATCTTATCAGGTAGGAAGAGAAAGCAACTTTGACGTATGCGGTTATGAAATGTTCCGTGACCCTGGAATTCTGGAAAAGGCACAATCTGCCGGAAAGACAGCTGTGGATTTGCTGGGTGCCCGTCAGGCAAAAGGTGGCAAAGGTCCTGTAATTCTTGATCCTGAGCTTGCCGGAGTATTTGCCCATGAAGCAGTTGGGCATGCTTCAGAAGCCGATCTTGTGCTGGAAGGAAGTTCAATTCTGGCAGATAGAATAGGTGAAGAAATAGCTTCACCATTTGTCAATATCATAGATGACCCTACTCTTCATAAATTCGGTTACTATCCCTTTGATGCAGAAGGAATGCAATCTCATAAAACAGATATTATTAAGGATGGAGTATTGAACTCCTATCTGCATTCCAGAGAAACTGCAGGTAAACTTGGTGGTACATCAGGTAACAGTCGCAGTCAGGGATATTCTGCACCTGTTGTCAGAATGAGTAATACATATGTTGACAACGGAAATTCAAATCTTGATGAAATGCTGGAAGAACTGGGTGACGGAATATACCTTGCGGGTACCCGTGGAGGACAGGTTAATACAGGTGAAGGAATCTTCCAGTTCAATGCAGAAAAAGGTTATATTGTGGAAAATGGGGAAATCGGAGACCTTGTGCGTGATGTCTCCCTGTCTGGTAATACTCTGGAAATCCTGAAAAATGTTTTACTGGTAGGAAATGATCTTAAAATGCATTCGGGTAGATGTGGTAAAAGCGGTCAGGCAGTTCCGGTATCAGATGGCTCTCCCCATCTTCTTATTTCAGATGCCCTTGTGGGAGGTGTCCAGTAATGCAGAATTATGATATTGGCAACAAAGTCCTTGAATTTGCCAATAAATATGGAGCAGATGAGGCTGAGGTCTTCATCTCAGCAAATCAAGTGACTTCTGCAAGTGTCCGTCGCAACCTTATTGAAAGTGCCAGGAATCAACAAAGTCGGGGATTGGGGGTAAGGGTTGTTAAAGATGGTGCAGTGGGATTTGCAAGTACTAACATTTTCAATCGGCTTGAAGAAACTGTGAAAAGTGCGATTGCAATGGCCAAGGTACGCGATTCAGATGAAGATTGGAAAAACCTGCCTTCAAATGGTAAATATCCTTCCGTAAATGGCATTTTCAGTAAAAAAGTCAATGAACTTGAGCTTGAGGATTGCATCTCCCTGACAAAGGAAATGATTGATGGTGTTTGTTCTTTTAGCGACATAATAGCTCCCTCAGGCTCTTTTTCTCGTATGATTTCCAACCAGCTTATCATGAACACTAACGGTGTTGAAGTTGAGGAAAAGGGCACTGCAGTATCAGGTTTTATTGATGTGATCACAACTTCCGACCTTCCATCTACAGCATACGATTTTCGTATATCCCGGGATATGGATATTGATTTTTATGGAATCGGGAAAGAAGCCGCAAACCTGGCCAATTCCTGCAAAAATGGTGTTTCTGTGGAAAGTGGACAGAAGGATGTTGTATTTCATCCCTTTGCCTTTTCGGACATAATGGAATCTTCATTCTTATCTTCAATAGAAGCGGATAATATACAGAAAGGCAGATCCAGCCTAACGGGAAAATTGAACACCGATATTGCATCCCGAGGTCTTACAGTAACTGATGACGGTATCCTGAATGGAGGTATTGCATCTTCGGTTTCTGATGATGAGGGTACTCCTTCACAATCCACCGGCATAATCAAAGATGGTTTACTCAAGTCTTACATCTATGATTCCTATACTGCTGGTAAGGAAGGAAGATCCAGTACCGGCAATGCTGTCAGAGGTTCATATACCTCCACGCCAGGGGTTGGCACACGCAATGTTGTCTTTGATCATCCAGCATCTGATATAATTTCTGAGATAAAAGATGGAGTATTTGTTACAAATGTAATAGGTGCACATACTGCAAATCCAATATCCGGGGATTTTTCAGTGGAAGCTCGTAATGCATTTGCGATTAAGGATGGCCAGATAGAAAAACCTATCAAGTCCCTTATGGTGTCAGGCAATATTTTTGAATTGCTCAGAAACGTGAAAGGTGCCGGAGATGATGTCCGGATGGTTGGTAGTATTATTACCCCTTCAATATGGGTATCTAATATGAATGTGATAGGCTGACTGCTGATTTTAATCAGTAATCATTATATATAACCCTCTCTAACTATGTATATACAAAATCAAATACCAAAAGTTTTCAAATTTACTTGATAAATACTGTTTAGATGTAACTATAATAACAGGTGTCAATATGACAGATGAGGGGATAAGGACAAAAATTCTTGTAGTCGACGATGAGCCCGATAATGTCGAATTACTTACGGCTTATCTATTGAATGATTATGACATTATTCCTGCTTACAGTGGTAGTGAAGCACTGGACATACTGAAATCCTGTGAGGATGACCTGCCGGATCTTATTCTCATGGATATAATGCTAAAAGATGGTATGGATGGTGTAGAAGCTGCTCATTTCATAAAACTCAATTATGATATTCCTTTAGTCTATATTACGGCTTATGCCGATGATAATATAATGCGAAGGGCCAAACTCACGGAGCCCTTTGGTTATATCCTCAAGCCATTTGAAGAGTCCGAATTGCGTACCAACATAGAAATTGCGTTATACAAATATGAAATGGAACGCAGGCTCAAAGAGAGCAAGAAATGGCTTACTGCTGTGCTCAATAGTATCGGGGATGCAGTAATTGCAACAGATGAAGAGGGCCTGGTCAAATTCATTAATCCATTTGCAGAAGCTCTAACCGGTTGGGATCAGGATGAAGCAATTGGTTTGCCTTTGTCAGAAGTTTTTGTGGTTGAGAATGAAGTTCCTGGTGAAAAGGCAGATGACCCGATCCAGAAAGTCATGAAGGAGGGCATGTTTTACGGCCTTGGAAGTCATACAGTGCTTGTTACTAAAAGCAAAACCCAGATTCCTGTAGATGTAATTGGTTCTCCCATTCGTAATGAAGCAGGTAAACTACTGGGTACTTTGGTCTTGTTCTATGATATATCTGAACGCAAACGTGTCGAGAATATGATATATGACCAGAATAGTCGCAAAGATATATGATCTTATATAAATGAAGGAGTTCTATCCTTTATACCAATTTTCTTCTTACAATAAACGCTATTATCAAAATCCATGCAGGAAGCATTTTGTCCATTATTTTTTGTGGACCCAATGCATTCTTCTCTGTTTTTCTGATATATCTATTAGTTTGTTATCTTGATTATTTTCCCATATACCTCCGCATCCACATATGGGCAATTCCTGCATCATAATGAACTTTCCCGTATTCGCAGAAGCCAAATTTACTGTAAAAACCCATGGCCTGAATCTGGGAACTTAAGTGAATCTCAATTGCCCCTTCATGTTTTCCTCTCTTGATCAATTCTTTCATTACCAATTTTCCAAACCCCTAGCCTCTGGAATTGGAAAGCACACATACCCTGCCTATGTAATACGTATCATTCTTTTTAAACAACCTGCCGGTTGCAATTGGTCTATTTTTATCAAACAGGGTTATATGCGTAGCTATCGAATCAATTTCATCAATTTCGAGTTCTTCAGGAACATCCTGTTCACCTATGAATACTTCTTTGCGTACCTGGTAGACTTCATCAAAACTATCGAGTCCTTCTGTCCAGAGTATTTCGACCAATTCCATTCTCCTTATGTATGCTTTATTTGCAGGTAAACCAGAACTATGATTGCTGCAACCAAACCTGCAGGTATTCCCAAAAAAACAGAAAAATAAATCGTATCTGCAAAAACTTCAGTTACTATGACCCCAATTGCCAAAAATACCAGAATGGATGCGAGGATATTTCTGATTATTTTAATTGGATATTTGATAAAATAATCCTCCTCATTTAATTTTCTGTATGATATAATATGTAGTTGATCCACCAATTGCTGTCCAGAGTGGCAAAATTGAACTAAGCGAATTCAGTCCTGCAAATAGTGTCAACAAGCCAGCTAAAAATGCAATTATGCGGGTGGCAATCATTCTTTCTTTTGACAATGGTCTTGATTTTACATCAGATAAAGTGCGTGGAACTTCAGCGTTTATAATCTTTACAATGGAAAACACAATTAATAACAGTAAAATAAAAATCTGGTATTGTGCTACAAAAAGGATTTTGATATTACTTGTGTAAAGAACAAAAAGGCTGATAATAAGACAAATAAAAGCAAAAATGAAATGTCTTTTGATTGGTTCATTTAATCTGGCATCCATAAAAAAAGCAAAACCCATTAGCAAGCCTTGTATCCAGTTTCCTGTATATATCAGGTATGTGCCTGTAAGTAGGATCAGTATACTGTCAAACAGCGTAGGTATTATTCCGGATATTCGGTTTGTAATTCTAAAAAGAAATAAGAGCAATACAAGGGGCAATATAAATGGAATTTCCAGGAATAACAGGCAACAAACGCCCAGGCCAGCAGCAATTAATGCTGCATGTGGATTATCAGGATCAATCTCTTTTGTAAGTGCCCAGGCAAAAAAGATAGAAAGAGAGGATCTACCAGCACGTATAATCGCCTCACTCAGATGTTGTCCTGAAATAATTTGATATGAGATCGATACAATAAATATCACAGTAGAAAGATAAATGATTATCCGGTTGTCCGGATAATCCAAATCAATGGGTCGTAAAAGGGCTGATCTAATTTCCATGTGTGATATCAGAGGTTCTCAGAAGCCCATTTTGCTCCTTCTTTCAATATTTGCTGGTTGAGAGGTATGAGTTTCTGCTTTGCTGCAAAAGTCTCCTCAATGGCTTCCATATAGTCCTCAACATCAAGACCTGTTACCCCAAGCTGCATCAACACACCTATTATTGCAGTATTGGCAGCCCTTTCAGAGCCTCCTTCCTTTGCAATCTGGGTGGCAGGCACCTTGATTGCCCTCACACCTTCTGGTGCCTCGAAATCACCTACAGTGGCATCATAAAGGATAATTCCGCCCTGTTTGACATCAGAGGCAAATTTTTCCAGTGACGGCAGGTTCATGGCCACCAGGATATCCGATTCATACACTACAGGGGAGCCGATTTCTTCTCCTGAAATAACCACTGAACAGTTAGATGTACCTCCTCTCTGCTCAGGACCGTAGGACGGATACCAGGAAGTGAATCGTTTGGCACGACATCCTGCACGGGCCAGGATCAGGCCCATACTGAGTACTCCCTGCCCTCCAAACCCTGCAATCTTGGCAAGTACACGTGTAAATTCAGGATCTTCCACAGCATCAGGGGATGCGGAATCGTCGATCTTGTAAATATGATCGATACTTTCCTTTGAGAAGTCACTTTCCGGGCAGGGAAGAGGCTCCCTATCTTCAGCCAGGTCTCTGAGGTTACCCAGAGGGAATTCCTTCTCCATTTCCTCATTAATGAATTTAGTACTCTGCTCTGCATTTTGTTTAAGGTTTGTCGGACAGGCAGCAAGTACTTCCACAAATGCATAACCTATGCCTTCTTTCTGGATCTCAAGAGCCCTTTTGACTGCTTTTTTGGCCTTGCGGATATGGGAGATGTCTGACACCGATACCCTTTCAATAAAGACGGGCCCATCCAGGTTATTGAGCAGTTCACACATATGCAAAGGGTATCCTGCAAACCTGGGGTCCCTGCCTGTGGGACATGTCACTGTTTTTTCGCCGATAAGTGTGGTAGGTGCCATCTGGCCCCCGGTCATCCCGAAAACGGTATTGTTAACGAAGAAGACCGCCATCTTTTCTCCACGGTTGGCAGCCTGTATTGTTTCATTCATGCCAATAGAGGCCAGATCACCGTCACCCTGGTATGCAATGACAACTGCATCTCCTTCTGATCTGGACAAGCCTGTTCCTACTGCAGGTGCCCTGCCATGGGCTACCTGAAGATTGCCACAATTGAAATAATAATAGGCAAAAACAGCACATCCCACAGGGCTGATCATAACTGAACGGTCCTGTATCTCAAGATCGTCCATGGCTTCAGCAATAAGTTTGTGGAGGATGCCATGCCCACAACCCGGGCAATAGTGGGTAGCAGTCGGAGCGGCTCCACCCTTGCGTGTGAATTCATCGTAGAGGGAATCCGGTTTCTTTATAACTTTTTCTTCCATTTTTATTCCTCCTTGCCTGCGACTTCCCTTATTTTACCCAGTACCTGGTCCATTGTAATGAGATTGCCACCCATGCGATTAACCAATTCCACAGGTTTTTTGCAACATGTTGCCAGTTTTATGTCATCCCTCAATTGTCCGTTGCTCATTTCCACTGAAATGAAATTGACACCCTTTCCGGCAAGTTCGGCCAGTTCTTTTTCAGGGAACGGGAATAGTGTAATAGGTCTGAAAAGTCCTGCCTTGATATCTTCCTTGCGGGCAAGTTCAACAGCAGAACGACAGATCCGGCTGCTAATTCCATAGGATACAAGGACGATCTCTGCATCATCCATCATGTATTCATCGACATCGACTTCCCTTTCCTTTATCGTCTCATATTTTTCCTGCAGCTCATAATTGAATTCTTCCAGTTCACCAAAGTCAAGGAAAATGGAAGTTACAAGGTTCTGGTAGGTCTCCTTATTTCCTCGTACAGCCCACGAATTATCGATTGCCGGTTTGACTGCTTTTTCAGGGAATTTCAGTGGTTCGACCATCTGTCCGAGTACACCATCGGCCAATACCACTACAGGATTTCTGTATTTTGTGGACAGCTCAAATGCCTTGATTGTCAAATCACACATTTCCTGGACTGAATTTGGTGCAACCACGATGTTTCTATAATTCCCATGTCCGCCACCTTTAACGACCTGATTATAATCACCCTGTTCCGGCCCGATATTTCCCAGACCGGGTCCGGCCCTCATAATGTCAACGATTACACAGGGAAGCTGTGCACCTGCAAGATAGGATACACCTTCCTGTTTTAGGCTGATTCCCGGCCCTGAGGATGCGGTCATAACCCTGTGTCCAGCAGAAGCTGCTCCGAATACCATGCTTATTGCGGCTTCTTCGGATTCTGCCTGTACGAATTTACGCCCGACCTGGGGGAAAGTTCGGGATGCTTCATGAAGAATCTCGCTTGCAGGGGTAATTGGATAACCAAAATAGCAGTCACATCCTCCGTAGAGTGCCCCAATTATCACTGCATCATTACCTTTTGTAAGTTGTGTGGCCATATCTTAACACCTCTTTTTAGCAGGGATATGTATTTCTATTGCAAGAGGCTCCGGGCATGTGTAATAACAATTAGCACAACCGGTACACCCTTGACCTTTATACTGGGCATAATGGTAACCTCTTCTGTTGAGTTCATCACTCATTTCCAGCACGTTTTTTGGACAGGCAGTAATGCATCTGGCACAGCCTTTGCATTCTATAACATTGATTAGAGGATATGGTTCTGCTTTTTCTTCCTTCATAAAATCAACTCTTGATGCCTTCTTATAACCTGAAAGTAGAAAAGGAAAAAGAAATATAAATCAATTGTCTCCCTTTTCGTCGTCGTGTTGTCTGATTTCCACCCGGCGAATCTTTCCACTTATTGTCTTGGGAAGTTCGGGTACAAATTCCACGATTCTCGGATACTTGTAGGGTGCGGTAACCTTCTTTACATGGTCCTGCAACTCTTTCTTGAGCTGCTCACTTGCTTCATAGTCTTTAGTAAGTACAATGGTGGCTTTTACAACCTGCCCACGTACAGGATGTGGGGATGCAGTGATTGCACATTCCAGGACTGCAGGATGTTGCATAAGTGCACTTTCAACTTCAAATGGCCCTATCTTGTAACCCGAGCTCTTGATGATGTCATCTGCTCGTCCTACAAACCACATATATCCGTCTTCATCTTTCCATGCCATGTCACCGGTGTGGTAATACCCGTCATGCCATGCTGCCTCTGTCTTTTCAGGATCTGCACGATAACCTGCAAACAAACCTGCGGGCTTTTCCTTTGATGTATCGATTACAATTTCTCCTTCTTCTCCAACATCGGCAAGTTTTCCGTCAGGACGCATCAACTGGATATTATAGATGGGTGAGGGCTTCCCCATAGAGCCGGGTTTTGGTTCCAGCCATGGATAGGTTGCAATGGCTACAACAGTTTCTGTCTGGCCGAATCCTTCCATTAGTTTGAGATCGGTATATTCCAGGAATTTTTCATAAACCTCGGGATTGAGCGGCTCTCCTGCAACCACACAGTAATTGAGACTGCTAAAATCATACTGGCTCATATCTTCCTTTATCAGGAAGCGATATACTGTAGGTGGTGCACAGAATGTTGTAACACCATAATGGCTGGCTTTTTCCAGCATATTCCGGGCATCGAATCTTTCATAATCATAAGCAAAGACAGCTGAGCCGCAAATCCATTGACCGTAGAGTTTACCCCAGGCACACTTTGCCCAGCCGGAATCTGCTACTGTAAGATGCAGACCATTGTCCATTACATTCTGCCAGTAGCCGGCTGTGAGTATGTGGGCAAGAGGATATTTAAAATCATGTTGTACCATTTTCGGGAAACCGGTTGTGCCGGATGAGAAATACATCAGGGATATGTCATTGTTCTGTGTTGCTTCCTCTCCTTTTGGACGTACAAATTCGGCGGGTGATTTTTCCAGTTCTTCTGTAAAGTTAATCCAGCCGGGACGATTGTGATTAATTACAAATTTGTACTTGAGCACATCTTTGAAATCCTTGTGTGCCTCATCTATATGATCCAAAAGCCCTTCATCAGCATCACTGACGATCATTTGTATATCTGCTCTTTCAATGCGGTATTTGAGATCCCTGGTTGTTAACATGTGGGTTCCGGGAAGAGCGATGGCACCGATTCTGTGCAATCCCAATATACATATCCAGAATTCATATCTTCCCTTTAAGGTAAGTTTTACCACATCACCCTTTTTTATCCCATATTCATTGAAAAGGTTGGCAGCTTTTTCACTATAATATTTCAGATCAGCAAAAGTGAATATCTTTTCTTCGCCATCATCGTTACACCAGACAAGAGCCTTTTTTTCAGGCTGTTCCTTGGCGTACCGGTCAACAACATCATATACGAAATTAAAATTATCAGGGATGTTGATCTTGAAATTAGTGTAAAAGTCATCGTATGATTCAAAATCTGTTTTTGCCAGAAAATTATTTATAAGTGAGGTCATTCTTGCACCCGTTTTATTTATTTTGGAATTTAGAAAATTATTGCAAGGAATTTTGCAGATTTGTCTCCGACTGCCTGCATTGAATGGTTATAATTTGAATCGAAGTATATTGAGTCACCTTCGTTGAGAATTATTTCATTATCATGGATGATAACTTTCAGGGATCCTTCAAGTACATAATCAAATTCCTGTCCGGGATGGGAATTGGGGGTGGAATCCTGATTGGATTGGGGTTTAACGGTAACTACAAATGGTTCTGCCTTTTTGTGAATGAAATTTGGAGCCAGTCCTTCGTATTGGTACTGTTTTCTTCTTTCTACACTTACTCCTTCATCTTTACGGGTAATGGTGAAAATATGCATCCTTGGATCTTCACCGGTAAGTAGCACCGTCATATCAACTCCGAGCAATTGTGCAATTTCAAAGAGGATACTAGCAGGGATGTCAAGTTCCCCTGATTCGTATTTATTATATTCTTCTAATGCGATATCAAGGGAGGAGGCTATTTCCTCTGCACTTATACCGGATAACCCACGCAATTCTTTGACACGTGATGAAATTTCTTTTATTTTTTCCTGCATTTTGATCCTACCTTTTAAACTGTCATGTTTATCCATGATTTAAGTTTTAATCATTTTAACAACAATATTTTAAATATATTTGTGAATTGTGGAAGCGTGATTCATGCTAACAAGTAACAGTAATAGCACTTTTTGCATGTCCAAAATGTAACAAATAAAAACTAAATCTGGATTATTCCTCAACCAGCATCGGCCAGATGAGCAGGAAGAGAATAAAACTTAATAGAAATACAAAAATCGACCCTGCAACAATATCAACATCTGCAAATGTGTCCGGATTTCCATTATTGATTGAGATGGCAACTCCCGAAAAAAGTGTTGTTGTAATTATGGAGCTCGCAAGAGCCAGGATTCTGTTTTTATTCTGCTTTTTCTTATCCATAATCACTCAATCCTCTTCCTTTTCATTAACAGGGAATTTGTCATCACAGAGACCGAACTCAGGGCCATGAATGCTGCCGCCATTGCCGGTGTTATTAGAGTTTGTCCAAATACAGGGAATAACACACCTGCAGCGATTGGTATACCAAGTGTATTGTAACCAAATGCCCAGAAAAGGTTTTGTTTGATCTTTTTCATTGTCAGTTTACTCAAATTCAGAGCCTTTAAAATATCCTTCACATCATTTTTAATAAGGACGATATCCGCAGACTCAATGGCGACATCAACTCCTGCACCCATAGCAATTCCAACATCAGCCTGAGTAAGGGCCGGTGCATCATTGATGCCATCTCCAACCATTCCTACTCTTTTACCCTGGCTTTGAAGTTTTTCAACTTCTGCAGCCTTATCTGCAGGTAGCACTTCTGCAAGGACCGTATCAATTCCTGCCTGTCTTGCAATTGCGTGTGCAGTTTTGCTGTTATCACCTGTTATCATGGCAACTTCAAGCCCATCTTTCTGCAGTCGGGATATTACTGATGGTGCCTCCTCTTTCAATACATCGGCAACAGCCAGGACACCGGCAATTGTACCATCGAGGGCAACCATTATTGCTGTTTTTCCTTCATCTTCAAACTGATTCGAATAGCGGGATACATCTTCCACATCGATTCCTTTTTCTTCCATGAGACGTTTGGTGCCGATAATTACAGTATGGTCTTCCCATTCTCCTGCAACTCCTTTTCCAGAGAATGATTCAAAACCGGATATATTTTTTAACTGGATTTTTCTGGATTTTGCTCCCTCTACCATCGCTTCAGCCAATGGATGCTCGGAAAGTTTTTCAACCGAAGCTGCTGCCTCAAGCAGGTAGTTTTCTTCATAATTACCTGTTGTTGCAACATCTGTAAGGGAAGGTTTACCGATTGTCAGGGTACCGGTTTTATCAAACACGATTGTGTCTATTTTTGGAGCAGTCTCCAGACTTTCCCCATCGCGGATGAGGATTCCATTTTCAGCACCCATTCCGGTACCTACAATTATGGCAACCGGTGTGGCAAGCCCCAATGCACAGGGACACGAAATTACAAGCACTGTGATGGCAGCCAGAAGTGCAAAGAGGAAAGGACTGGCAACACCGGTAAGTTCAGCAACATTAAATGTTCCGTAGCCTATGAAGAACCAGAATACAAATGCCATCAGGGCAATGGACATCACAATTACAATAAAGTATCCTGCTACAATATCAGCAAGGCGCTGAATGGGTGCCTTTGATGTCTGGGCCCTCTCCACCATTTTTATGATCTGTGAAAGGGCGGTATCAGCACCTACCTTTGTAGCTTTGAACCTGAATGAGCCGGTCTTATTTATCGTTGCACCGATTACTGTGTCTCCTGTGCTTTTTTCAACAGAGATGCTTTCTCCCGTGATCATGGATTCATCAACAGCAGAATCTCCTTCTATTACTTCACCGTCAACCGGTATCTTTTCCCCGGGTTTTATTACGATGACGTCCCCAGGTTTTACTTCTTCGACAGGAATATCTTTTTCTTCCCCATCCACGATTATCCGGGCAGTCTTTGCTCGCAGCCCCATAAGTTTACGTATTGCTTCTGAGGTCTTACCCCGGCTTTTAGCTTCTAAGTAACGTCCGAAAAGGATGAATGTAATAAGCATGGCAGCCGAATCGAAGTAGGTATGTTCATATCCCGCACCCAGATTCAGGAAGGCAGCTGCAGTGCTTGCAATAAAAGCGGCTCCGGTACCCGAGGCCACCAGTAAGTTCATGTCGGCAGAGCCGTGCTGCAATCCCCTGAAGGCTCCGGTGAAAAACTGTCTGCCGGGAAAAATCAAAGTGAGGGTTGCCAGGGTGAATTGAACAATATTGTTGGCGAGTATGTCAGGCACATAAGGGTCAATCCTCAGCATTCCCTGCATGGCACCGAGGGTCAGGGGTAATGTCAGAGCAAAGGCTATCAAAACGTTTTTTTGTTGTTCAATCCTTTCCTGTTCTTGTTTGTCTTTTAAATTATTTTGTGTATTTTCCGGTATTGAAGCGCCGTAACCTGCGTTTTCTATGACTTTGATAAGATCTTCCTGATTGATTATGGAACGATCGAAAATTATATCCGTTTTTTCCAGGGATAAGTTTACATTTGCTTCAAATACGCCGGGTTGGTTTTTAAGCGCCTTTTCGACATTGGATACACAGGAGGTGCAGCTCATCCCGGTAATATCCAGAGTCAGACGATCACTGCGAATTCCGTACCCCAGGGACTCGATCTGCTCACGAATGTCATTTAATTCCAGCTTATTAACATCATATGTTATAGAGGCTTTTTCCGATGCAAAATTAACAGAGACTTCTCCAACTCCATCTACTTTTGCAAGGCCTGTTTCGATACGTTTGGCACAGGCAGTGCAGGACATACCTGAAATATTCAATGTCAGGGTCCTTTCAGTATCCCGGGTTGATATTTCTTCAATGTTTACAGGACAGGTTCCTTCACATGCATTCTCTTCCTGGCCTTCTACAGAATATCCGGCCTGGCTAATAGTCTCCTTCATGGTTTCAACACTGGTAGATGAAGGATCATATTTCACCGTAGCAATACCACTTTCAAGGTCCACCTCTGCAGATTTCACTCCTTCAAGGTTTTCAAGAGCATCGTGGACACTTTTTGTGCAGTGTCCGCAACTCATACCGCTTACATGTAAAAGAATCTCAGCCATGGTTGTATTATGCCTCGTAACCTGCATCTCTGACAGCTTTTTTAAGTTCTTCTATATTTATGTCAGGTTCATATTCCACATGGACTTCGCCTTTTTCAAGGTCTACTTCAGCTCTGGATACAGAGGTAATATTTTGTAAAGCCTTCTCAACTGCCATCTTGCAATGCCCACATGCCATTCCTTTGACTTTAATATCTATCTTTTCCATAAAATATCACCTGTTTAGGTTATCGTCCAACAATTTAATATATTTGCCTCTCAAATATAGTTAACGCCGTGAAGTAGAGATTAAGATGATTTATATGGATCAAATAATTGCTAAAATTAAAGAACTGAAGACAAAAATGAATGCTGTTATTCTGGCCCATAATTACCAGCGATGTGAAATACAGCAACTGGCAGATTATACGGGTGATTCACTTGGACTGAGCCGTCAGGCAGTGGAACATGACTGTGATGTCATTGTCTTTTGCGGAGTGGATTTCATGGCGGAAAGTGCAGCCATTCTTTCTCCGAATAAGCAGGTACTACTGCCTGCAAAGGATGCTCATTGTCCCATGGCAGCAATGGTTGATGTGCCAACCCTCAGAAGAGCAAAAACAAAAAACCCCGATGCTGCAGTTGTATGTTATGTTAATTCCTCAGCGGCTGTAAAGGCAGAAAGCGATATATGTTGTACTTCTTCAAATGCTGTCAATGTGGTAAATTCCCTTGAAGAAGATAAAGTGATATTTGTGCCGGATAAGAACCTGGCACATTATGTGTCTCTTCACACAGAAAAACAAATAATACCCTGGGAAGGTTATTGTCCGGTTCATCATCAGATAATGCCAGAAGAAATCAGAATGGCAAAACAGGAGCATCCTGATGCTGAATTCCTGGCTCATCCGGAATGCAGGCCTGAAGTTATTGAAATGGCAGATGCAGTACTCAGTACGTCGGGAATTATTGAAAGAGCGGGCAAACCAGATGTAAATGAATTTATAATCGGAACGGAAAATGGTATTCTTTGCAGGCTCAAGGAGCAGCATCCTGATAAAACGTTCTATTTTGCTTCTCCTTTTGCATCATGTGCCAACATGAAAATGATTACACCTTCCATTTTGCTGGATTCAATGGAAAAGATGCAATATGAAGTGACTGTAGAAGAAAGTATAAGGGAAAAAGCAAAAAAATCCCTTGATCGGATGCTTGAAATTTAATCTGTATTTTTATACTTAAAAGGCATCAGGCGCTTTTCAAGGGCTGTGAATCCCACATCTATTATGAGGGCAATCAAAATTGCCGGGATTGCTCCTGCAAATATCTTCTCATTATTGAAACTGATTAGCCCTTCAAATATCAGCTCTCCAAGCCCGCCACTTCCTATATAAGCTGTCAATATTGCAACACTGTTGACCAGTATAGCAGCAAACTTGATACCGGCAAAAATGGCAGGATAGGCATTTGGAAGGCGTATATAGCGGTGTATTTGCCATTCGCTCATGCCAACCCCCCTTGCATAATCCACAAGTGCCGGATCTATATTGGAAAGTCCAATGTAGGTATTTTTTATTATCGGCAATAATGCACGTAGGAGGATTGCCACAAGAGCCGGGGTGAATCCGATTCCCAGAAGGGGAACAACTATTGCAATTACAGCAAGGCTGGGTACTGCCTGTGCAAGATTTGCAAACCTTATAACGAAATTGGCTATAAAACGACTATAGAGGGATGCAAAAGCCAGCGGTATCGAAATAGCTATACTTGCAACAAGAGTGATGGATATCAAAATCAGATGATCATAGGTATTTCCCATGATAACCTCAATGCTTACCATGAAGCGTACCTCCTTTGCAGCCATTTTTCAACTGATTCAGCGATCCCGTCAAAAAACACTGCTAAAAAACCGGTCCAAAAGCCGGCTACAAGGATAGTGTCAACCTCATAAAGCTGGATGCCTACTATCAGGGATGCACCAAGCCCTCCTGCTGCAATGAGTCCGCCAAGGGTTACGATTCCCATTGAAAATACAAGAGCAATACGCAAACCGCCAGCAATGAGAGGAAGGGCCATCGGGAGGCGAATTTTTAATAAGATTTCCCTTTTTGACAAACCCATCGCCTGTGCAACATCAATATATCCTTTGTCCACTCCTGTCAGGCCTGTATATGTGTTTCTTGCAATGGGTAGGATGGAATATAGAACAGAGGCTATTATGGTCGGTGCGGTTCCCAGGCCGACTATGGGAAGCAAGAATACAAGAAGTGGTATGTCGGGGATTGTCTCAACCACATTTAAGGTATTCAGGCCCGGATTTGCTATACGGTGATTCATGAAAAGAAAAATCCCAATCAGAATACCAAAAATGGATGCTGCTATAATAGCAATACCAAACATGTAGAGATGTTCTATAGTCCTTAAAGTAAGATCATTGGATTCCCAGACACTTAGTATTTGAGATATATATGCAAAGCCTTCTTGTTGGATACCAAAAACCACAATATCACTTATCACATTATTTTCTTGATCGTTTCACTTGAAAACAGGATGCCCACTGCTGTAGCATTATCCATTATAATTGCCATTACTTCATCTGTTTTTTGCATCTGTTTTATTGCATATTCTATTGGATCGGCAGGTGAGAATTCTAGGATGGGTTCTTTTACATTTTCCAGAGATACGTTTTTATCTCCGAGTTGCAGAAGGTCTGCAAGTTCAATTTTTCCTGCTGATTTGTCATTATGGTCTTTGACAATAGCAATATCTATATCTCGTTTTGCCATTTCTTCAATAGCTGTTTCTACCTTCATATTTGGAGAAAGCCTGTATTTTTTATCAAGAGGTTGCATAAAAGAACTAACAGTGAGTGTATCCAGATACCGGAATTTTCTTTCAGAACCTACAATATCAGCTACAGTATCATTTAGGGGACTGAAAAGAAGTTCTTCAGCAGTTCCAATCTGTATAAGTTTGGCATCTTCCATTATTGCGACCCTGTCACCAAGTCTGAAAGCTTCTTCAATATCATGGGTCACAAAAACAATAGTTTTACCCAATTGTTCTTTGATTTTACTGAATTCTTCCTGAAGTTGTTTTCTTAATATTGGATCAAGTGCACCAAAAGGCTCATCCATTAAAAGGAGATACGGATCCATTACCAGGGCCCTTGCAAGTCCTACGCGTTGTTGCTGTCCCCCACTTAGCTGACGTGGATAACGATCAATGAATTTTGAAGGTTCCAGTGAAACAAATTCCAGTAAGTTTCTGACCTTATTGTCGATTTCTTTTTTATCCATGCCCTCAAGTTTGGGTATAAGTCCTATATTTTGGCCTATAGTTAGATGAGGGAACAAACCGATGTTCTGGATCACATAACCTATATTTCGACGCAGAGCCACAAGTTCCATTTCTGAAGTATTCTTCCCGTTTATGAAAATATTACCTTCATCCGGTTCTATCATTCGGTTGATCATTCTCAGGGTAGTTGTTTTACCAGATCCGCTTGGCCCCACAAGTGCAATCAATTCCCCGCCTTTAATTGTTATATCAAGGTTTTGCACTGCAAAATGATTTCCATATTTTTTACTCACTTTTTTAATTTCAATAGAATCTATCCTATCGAATAATTTTTTATGCACCATTGTACACCACAGTTATGAAATAAAAAAGAAAAGGGACTTATTCTGTAATAAGTCCTTCCTGCACAAGGAAATCCTGTGCAATTACTTCTGCATCCATCTTTTCTACATCAAATTTGTAGTTAAGCTGTCGCATTGTATCAGTATCAATCCTGTCGTTAAGCTGTTGTATTGCTTCAATGGCATCAGGATTGTTTGCTGCGAATTCATCTGTTACAATGACAATAGCATCATATGGAGGCAATGCATTTTGATCGTCCTCAAGGACTCTCAGGTCAAATATTTCGTTCCTGGTATCGGTCGTATAAGCAGAAACAGCATCTACATCACCGTTCTTTATTGATTCATACATAATGTTGGAAACTGTCTGTTTATATTCCTTGAATTCGATGTCATAGACATCCTTGATGTGGGGAAGACCGTCTTCCCTTTTTGCAAATTCAGGATCAGTACCGATTACCATTTCTGATGCATGCGGACCCAGGTCACTTATGGTTGTGACTCCGTTCTCCTCTGCCCAACTCTCTTTAACTGCAAGGGCATACGCATTCTCAAAGCCCAGACTTGTTGCAATGGTAATATTCTCCTGGACAAAACCTGTTGCAGTTTCATTATAAATTGTCTGTGAATCCCATGTATCAAGTGAAGGTTTTTTCAGAATTTGGCTATAAGCAGTACCAGTATACTCCACATAAGTATTTATTTCTCCTTTTTTAAGGGCTTCATAATTTACAAAAGTTCCTCCAAGTCCTTCTCTTACCTCTACATCATATCCGGCATCATCAAGTATGATACCAAGCATATGTGCCATTATGTAGGATTCCTGAAACAATTTTGATCCTATTACTACTTCACCTTTAGTATCTTCCTGTGGTGTCTGTGAGCAGCCACTAATTACCAGGGAAAAGCAAATTATAAGTGCAAACAATATTTTGGTTTTCATTATCTACCCCTCATGATGGTTGTTTATAAAATTATTTATAATTTGCTACATTTTTGACTCATTTCATTTTAGGAAAAGGTTATATGTCACAACTGACCAACATATTTCTTATGTCATCGAAAGCACTCTTTTTAAACTGTACACTGAAAAAATCACCTGAAGTATCGCATACAAGAGCCCTTATTGATAAAGCAGTTGAACTGTTTCAGGACCTTGGTGTAGATAGTGAAGTAATACGCATTGTAGACTACAATATAGCTTTTGGGGTTTCCTCGGATGAAGGAGGCGATGATGAGTGGCCACAGATTCTCAAAAAAATAAAAGCCTGTGATATACTCATAATAGGATCTCCCATATGGTTTGGAGTCAGATCTGCAGTGGCACAGATGGTACTTGAAAGATTGGATGGATCTTATGCAGATGCTGAACCCCTAACAGGGCAATATCCGCTTTATGGCAAGGTAGCCGGAGTTATTGTGACGGGTAATGAGGATGGTGCACACAATGTTTCTGCAAATACACTTTTCAATCTGACCCACCTTGGCTGTACAATTCCCCCGAATGCTGATTGTTACTGGGTGGGTGATGCAGGTCCGGGTCCAAGCTATATTGATGCAGGAGGAGACAGACACCTCTACACAAACAGGACTGTCAGGTATATGGTAAACAATCTTGCTTATATGGCAAAACTTCTGAGGGACAATCCTATCCCTACAAAACTAAAGGAACTGGATGAAGCTGCAAAAAAGGTAAGTGACTGATCTGAAAATAGAGAATATGTGATGCCTATTGCATCACATTGCACTTTTGCCAATCTGTGCGATTGTTTCATCAATATCTTTCTGGAGCTCATCCGGGATTCCGGATATACCTACATCGAGGAAACCACGCACTATCATTCCTACAGCATCTTCTTCAGAAAGACCACGCGCCATGAGGTATTCTACCTGTTCCCTTGCAATCCTGCCAACTGCTGCTTCGTGTGTCAGTTCAATATCATCCACGTTTGCTTCAAGGATGGGAATTGCTCTCTGTGTTCCCTTATTGTTCAGGACAAGTCCGTGGCATTCTAAATGACCCTTTGACTGGACTGCATTACCTATCATTTCTCCTCTTGCAATAACAGTCCCGCCGGTTGTGATCGTTCTGGAGATAAGCTCTGCTTTTGTGTTGGGTGCATCAAATATAACACGACTACCAAGATCTAATTCAGAACCGGGATGTGCCACAGCAATGGTATTAAACCTGGCAAAGGCTCCCTTGCCTGTAAGACGAGCTGTCGGATAGCTCTGAATGGATTTTACCGCTTTGAGAGTAACATAATTGTTAATGAAGGTAGCACCTTCTTCCAGGTGAATTACTGTTCTGGGGCGCACCCCAATTTGTTCAGCCCAATTATGGATCATGGTGAAATTTAGAGTACCACCCTTCTTAACATACATTTCCGAAATTCCCAGATGCATAGCTTTGTCTACATCACTACTTGTAGAGCAGCCAGTAATTACATCCAATCTGGCGTTTTCTTCTACGATTACAATGTTGTGGACTGTCTGAGAGACGTCTTTTGAACCCATTAGCAGACAGGTTTGGATGGGTAATTTTGTTTTAACTCCCTTGGGGGCTCTTATAAAATAACCATTGGCGTTTTCCAGATAGCTGGTTGCAGTGTATTTATCTGCATCCACAGGCACCAAATTCCAGGAATAATCTTTCAGCCAATCATGTTTTTGCATTGCAAAGTGAAGAGGCATCAATTCAATTCCTTTATCGGTAACTGAAGAATGGGATATGGCATTATCAACCATTACAAGGCTGCCACCTCTGCCTTCCCCGCTGGGAACAACTCCTACATTGAGAAGAGTTCTCTGGGATTTTTCATCGAGTTCTTTCAGGTTATCAGTGTATTTAGTTTCCTTTGGAGCAATCGAATACTCATCCAGATCAAATTTCTCTCCGTATGCAGATTCCTTTCGTAGTGCTGCTTTAGCCCTTTTTCTCAGGCTTTCTTCAGTTTGCATGTAATACACTCCTCATAACCGTTTTCTTTGATTTCCTGAAGCATCTCCCTTGGATTACCCTCACACATTATTGTTCCGTTGCAGAGGACATAAGCACGGTCTGCTTCTATGTAATCCAGAATCTTACCTGTATGTGTAATGATTAAAGCTGACTTTCCATGACCTTTACGGTCACCCGGGCAGGTTGAATCACCATGGACCAGATCATTTATTGTGCTTCCGATAATGTCAATGCTCATAAGGTCTACACCAGATTCGGGCTCATCAAATAAATAGATACATGGACTTTGTGCAGCAAGTTGCAATAATTCGGATCTTTTTATTTCTCCGCCTGAAAATCCCACATTGATATCTCTTTCCATGAATCTCATCATATCAAGGGATTCAGCCATCTGCTCCATCTCTTTATCCCCTGCTATCAGTTTTAAGAGATTTTTCAGTTTGACTCCAGTCATGTTTGGGGGGCGCTGAGTCATAATCCCAATCCCCCTTGTTGCCCTTTCATCAATAGACATATGGGTAATGTCCTCACCATTGAATAATATCTGCCCGCTTACTATCTTGTAACCACTAAATCCCATCAATGTCATCAAAAGAGCAGATTTTCCTGCACCATTTGGCCCCAGAATGATATTTGTATAACCCTTTTCCACTTTGAAGTTGACATTTTTTAGCAGCTCTTTTCCACCAACCTCAACAGTAAGGTCCTTTACTTCTAACATATAATCCTCCACTTATTATTCATAGTAACTATTTCAGCTAGATGATGCTCTAACTACTTACATCTATCCTGATGCTTAAAAAGTTATTTGTTATGGCTGGATTGGGAGCTTAAACAGAATACACTGCCCTGCTCCCTGATTTACTAATAAGTATATATTTTTTAAAATTATTAGAAATCCTTCTTTATACTGAAAGTTATCATTTCAATAACCCTGTCATATTTATCCACAAGTTCAGACCGCTTATCTGCTCCTATGAAAATATCTGCAAGTTCATAGCTATAACTGTCCTGCAACTCCATTTTTGCTAGTTGTTGTCCCTCTCTAACCAGTACTTTGACTATTGTACCCGGCATTTTATTCATAACAGACGCAATTTCCTCATCTGACGGAACTGCAACCACTTTACCGGAATCAAATGTCCTGAGCATGAATTTTGCTGCGTACCGGAATTTGCCCTTATTACCCAGAGGTTTTGGTTTTTCGCCAAGGGCAAGTTGTAGCATGATTTGATGATGTGAAACACCATGGACCTTTTCAAAAAGGTCAGCATGGGACTGGGATATCCTTGTGTTTATTTCCAGTAGATATACCTGTTTATGGAAGGGGTCATAAAAAAATTCAACATTGAAAGCTGAATTATCAAATCCAATGGATCTTATGAAACGTTTGCAAACCTTCATCATTTTTTTCTGGACCCATTTTGGTAATGATGAAGGATATTCATAACGTGAGAATGAAGAAAAATGCTGGTCTCTGACAGAATCCACAACACCATACACCTTTACTTTTCCATTGTACACATATCCTTCCAGAGTACATTGCCTTCCATAAAGAGGTGTTTCTGCGATACAGCTCTCTTTCATTTGAGTTATATCTTCAGGAAGATTCTGGTCCTGTAAAAGTTGCATAAACGGTTTGTGAATGAAATCAATACTTTCACGTATTTCTTCCAGTGTTGCCTCGAATTGTCCGCGGTTTTCTATTTCGAAAGCAAGAAATGAACGGAATGACCTGAAAGGCTTTATCCAGAAAGGAAAAGGCATATTTATAGAATCAAATATATCTTCATCGAAAGGATCAAAGGCATAGAATGCGGGTATGTGTTTTGAGATTACTTTTTGCTGCTCTAGGCGGCTCCAGTACTTGTGTTCACATTTAAGGACACTTTCAAAACTGGGGCCCGGTAAGCCCATTCTTGATGCCAGAATTGGAACCATGTCCTGTGCAGGGAAATCAAAATATGTAATTACACCGGCTGGTCCACCTTCAACAGCCCTCATTCTGTTTTCAGCAACTGATAACAGTTTTTCCACATCAAATTTATCCACATGCCGCATCTCATCAATGTCAATAGCTGAATGAAATACACATCCTTCGGCGGCCGGCACTTTTTCAAGTTTTTCTAGGTTGAAGGAATCCATTCCTACAACAAAAATATTTTTCTTCATTTATATCCCTCACATCATATCACGTGGGATCAAATCATCCCAACTTTTGCTAAAAATTCGAGTATCACCCTCATATGCATCAAGGATTGCCCGAATTTGAAAATGAGTCGGTGTGGATGTAAGTACTGTTCTTGTCAGGGTTTTAATCTTCCAATTTCCACGCGCCAGACTTCTTGTACTTTCCACTTCTCCTCTTACTGTATTGTAATTGTTATTCAAATAAGAATAAACTTCAGTTGTTTCTTTTCCAATTTCCAGATTGATATCATCCAGCCGTAAGAAGGCATCATTATTGATAATCTGTTGTTTCACTTCATTTGTTGCAAGATTATGTTGAACTGTCCATTCTCTCTTTGCAGGCTCCAGAAGTGTGGAGTGAATTGGTTCTGATAAGACCGGTTTTCCTATATCTGATAATTTATCATCTTCTTTGTTTTTTGGTCTTACAGGTAGTATGAGTTTACCCTTGCTCTTTATACTCAAAGCTGCAGGTTCAGGACTTGGCCACGCAAACGGCCAGTACGAAGTTGAAAGCGACAGGCGTATTTTATTGCCCGCGGGAAAATTTTGTGCCACGTAATTCATTTTTATAGAAATCCTGTACGTATTACCAACTTCAAGCACAGCAGGGTTTTCATTACCATCCCTGTGTGCAAGGTTAAGAAGTCCATAAGTAACTCTTGTGGAGGTTCCTTCCCGGCATACGTCGTTTAGGCGCAGGGCAATCATAGCTATAGGCTGGTCTGATTGTAATTCGAGTTCTACTTCCGGAGACCCAAGTATTTCAATATCTTCCTCTAATTCAGGTGTGTCAAAAACAAGGGCTCCTCCATCTTCTTCGCTCTGGTCATGGGGAAGGTCGGTTGACTCTGAGTAGGAGTACCATTTACCTGCAAAAAGTCCGACACTTAAGGGACTTCTGATCCTCATATCTTCATTTTTGATTTCATCTTCTTCAAGATGTATCCTACCTTGCGATAAGCAAAATTCTTGATTTTCAATCTTAGAAGAAGGCCAATTGTTTTCTGCTATCCACTTGCCAGGAGAACTTGAAATCAGGGGGGAGACACTATCCTGCATCCAGAGGCGTAACATGGGTTCTTCATCTACTCCATTATCGATCTTTTTAAGCCATCTATCCCACCAGCGTGTAGCTTCTCTTAAAAAGTCAATTCCAACCCCCTTTCCCCCGAAATTAGGATATTTATGACCCCATCCTCCGACAAGGGCCTTGCGTGGGACCTGCAGGTTTTCCATGAGCCTGAATACAGTGTTGGAATATCCGTCCGCCCACCCACTTACTGCAAAAACAGGGCAGGAAATCGCTTCATAATTTTCTGCAACTGAAGCATGTTTCCAGTATTCATCTCTTCTCTGGTGCTGAAGCCATTTCTTAAGCCACAGACCGCTTCCTTCCAGTCTGTCCAGCCACATCTCTTTCCATTTATCCCCTACAATAGCAGGGTCTGGTGGAAGAGAGTTATAGGAAAACATTGTTGAGGCCCATGAAAGGTTGTCCGTTAACATGCAACCTCCCATGTAATGGACATCATCTGCATAACGGTCATCGGATGATGAAACTGTAATTATCGCTTTTAGATGGGGTGTATCCTTTGCTGCTATCTGAAGAGCATTGAAACCACCCCAGGAAATACCTATCATTCCTACATTACCAGTGCACCAGGGTTGCGAGGCGATCCATTCGATGATCTCGGCACCATCATCGAGTTCCTGAGGCAGGTATTCATCTTCCAGTACCCCATCTGAATCCCCGCTGCCACGCATGTCCACTCTTATAGCAGCGTAACCATTTTGGGCAAAATATCTATGTATTTTGGAATCACGAATCGCTTTGAAATCACGTTTCCTGTAGGGAATATATTCAAGAACAGCAGGTACGGGCTTTTCTTCTGCACCTTCTGGTAACCATATTTTGGCTGCAAGTTTGCAGCCATCAGGCATGATTATCCATTCATTTTCAATTTCTCTGAATGTGGTATTACTGTCGTACACCTTTTCTCTCCTCTTGATGTATAGTTGGCTAGCCACCGGGCTAACTCAATAAAAAATGCTTTACAGGATTAATTCCTTCTAAGCAGAAACACGTCATAGCAACCATTTATGCCTGTGGTTAACCAGTATGAAATTAATTTGGCCCCCAGATAATTTAACCTCATAACTTCCTTACCTATTTGTTCTTAATCGCTATTAAAAGTATCGCAGTTTGTTCAATTATGGATTTTTAGTACTCACAGGAACACATAATACTTTCCGGAATCATATAACCAACTAATTGAAAATAGTAGTGGGGTTACAATGAGCAATAACAAATACATACGATGGTTTGAAGAGATTACGATTGATGATGTGTCCCTGGTGGGAGGGAAAAATGCATCGCTGGGTGAAATGTACAGGGAACTTACGGATAAGGATATTCGAATTCCTAACGGTTTTGCTATCACTGCTGAGGCCTACTGGCATGTGCTGAATTCAGCAGGTGTGCTGGAAGACCTACGAAGGATTCTGGATGAATTGGACACGAAGAATCTCAGTAACCTTGCTGATATAGGCAAAAGGGCACGGCACAAAATCCTGGATGCACCAATTCCTGAAGATCTATGGGATGAAATTAAAACTGCATACGATAAACTGTGTGAACAGTATGGTGCAGATACCGATGTTGCAGTACGCAGTTCAGCCACTGCTGAAGACCTGCCAAATGCATCTTTTGCAGGCCAGCAGGAAACTTATCTCAATATCCATGGCTATCACTCCCTGAATGATGCATGCAGCCGCTGTTTTGCCTCTTTGTTCACCGACCGGGCCATTTCCTACAGGATAAATAACAAATTCGACCATTTTGATGTGGGTCTGTCGATTGGAATCATGAAAATGGTGCGTTCTGACCTTGCATCAAGCGGAGTGATGTTCACCATCGATACAGAAACTGGCTTTGAGGATGTAGTCTTTATCACCGGATCATATGGGTTAGGTGAAAATATCGTACAGGGATTGGTAAATCCGGATGAGTTCTACGTATTCAAGCCGACCCTTGAAGAAGGCTATAAACCCATTATCCGAAAAAAAGTCGGCAGCAAAGAGATTAAGATGATCTATGGCCGGGGCGATTCCAGAGTACTTACGCGTAATGTGGATGTCCCTGAAAGTGACAGGAAAGGCTTCTGTATCAACAATGAGGAGGTACTGCAGCTTGCCAGGTATGCTGTCACGATTGAAAAACACTATTCTGCGAAATCGAACAAGGCAATGCCTATGGATATAGAATGGGCAAAGGATGGTGATACAGGAAAATTATTCATCGTTCAGGCAAGACCGGAAACAGTACAATCCCAGAAAAGGAAGGATGTGCTTGAAACCTATTACATGGATGAAAAAGGCAAGGTGCTTGTCACAGGCAGAAGTGTTGGGTCCAGGATATCCTCGGGCAGGGTGCAGGTTATCAAAGATGTCTCTGGTTTATCTTCCTTCAAACGCGGGGAAATTCTGGTGGCAGATACGACCACTCCGGATTGGGAACCTGTGATGAAAAATGCGGCAGCTATTATTACCAACAAAGGGGGCAGGACCTGTCATGCAGCTATTGTCAGTCGTGAACTTGATATTCCCGCGGTTGTAGGGGCGGATGACAGCACAGAAATCCTTGAAACGGGTAGTCAAGTTACGGTAAGCTGTGCTGAAGGGGACACAGGCAGGGTCTATGAAGGCCAACTTGCATTCCATAAGGAAACCACAGAGTTGGAAGATGTCAGCAAGACCCAAACAGAAATAATGATGAATCTGGGAAACCCTGAAGAGGCTTTTGCACTGTCCCGGGTACCCAATGATGGAATCGGGTTGGCCCGACTTGAGTTTATCATAAACAGTTATATAGGAATTCATCCGATGGCGCTAGTTCATACGGAAAAAATCAAAGATCACGATGCAGTCAATCAGATTGAAAAATTGACACAGGGTTATTCTGATAAAGGGGATTACTTTGTGGAAAGGCTTGCTGAAGGTGTCGCGACAATCACAGCTGCATTCTACCCAAAGCCAGTAGTTGTACGTATGAGCGATTTCAAATCCAATGAATATGCAACCCTGCTTGGTGGAGAAGCTTTTGAGTTAAAAGAAAATAATCCCATGCTTGGTTTCCGGGGAGCTTCGCGTTATTATGATGAAAGGTACAGGGAAGGATTTGCCCTTGAATGCAGGGCGATGAAAAAGGTTAGGGATGGAATGGGGCTTACCAACCTTATTCTGATGATTCCTTTCTGCAGACGTGTGGAGGAAGCCCGCAAAGTTATCGAAGAAATGGATAAACACGGCCTTAAAAAGGGTGAAAATGACCTTCAGGTATATATGATGTGTGAAATTCCAAGTAATGCACTCCTGATCGATGAATTCAGCAAATACTTCGATGGTTTTTCGATCGGGTCCAATGATCTGACACAACTAACATTGGGAGTAGATCGGGATTCAGAGATCCTGGCTTCAACCTTTGATGAGAGGGATGAGGCTGTAAAAGAGATTGTATCCATGGCAATAAAAGGTGCAAAACGAAACAATAAGCACAGCGGGATCTGCGGTCAGGCTCCAAGTGATTTCCCGGAATTTGCTGAATTCCTTGTCCAGGAGGGTATTGATTCAATTTCCTTGAATCCGGATTCGATACTCAAAATATATCTCAAGGTGATGGAAACCGAGAAAAGTATTGGGAAGTGAAAACATTTCAGCAACCTTTTCCAGGGTTGCTATCATTACTTTTTAGGTCAGATATGATTTTTCCTGTATTCAGAAGTGTATCGTAAAAGTAGTACCTTCAGATGTGTTCAGGTCTATTGTGCCATCTATCTGGGCAACAAGATTTGTTACAAGTTGAAGACCAAGGGATTCTGAATTTTTGAAATCTATTTCTTTGGGAAAATCACCACTGTCATGCACAATTAGGCTATAATCATTATTTTTCTTGGCGAAATGAATTTCGATTCCACCATCCTGTCCTTCATTAAAAGCATGTTGCAGGGCATTGGAAACCAGCTCATTGATTATGATTCCAAGGGGTACGGCCCTGTCCATCTCAAGATGGACTTTATCCACATTGACTTTTACAATTACTTTGTTAGTATCAAGATCATAGGAATGTATAAGATATTCCATAAGCTCATTAACATAATCCAAAAAGTCGAGGGTTTTGCAGTCGCAGGACTGGTATAACTTTTCATGTATAAGGGCTATAGAACGCACCCTGTTTTCACTTTGTTTGAAAGCTTCGACTACTTTATTGGGATTATAATTTGTCGATTCAAGATACAGCAGTCCGGAGACTACCTGCAGATTGTTCTTTATTCTGTGGTGAATCTCTTTTATCCTCATATCTTCAAATTCACGGAGGGACCTTTCGGCACTTTCCCGTTCAGCAATTTCCTTCTGTAGTTGCTGGTTGGCAAGGGTTAGTTCAGAAGTACGTTTTTCTACGATTTCTTCCAGGTTCTTGCGGTAATTGCTGAGTTCTTTTTCTACACGCATCAGTTCGATAGCGTCTCCTATCCTTTCCGCCAGGGCATCAATAAGATTGCGTTCTTCCCTGAGGAAAGGACCCTCATATGCATGTGGTTTTTCTTCAAGATAAAAAACCTCGAGACAACCTGCATTTTCGTTTTGAACGATTAGTGGGGCGGCCTGTTTCCACCGGCTCTCCTGAAAATGCGGACTTGTAAATGTATTTTCTTTCAAGGCAATCCTTGAGCAAGATATGTACGGGTATTGCCATGCAGAAGGAATGAAGTCCACTATTTCCTGTAAAATTGTATCCAAATTGCGTCCCCTTTCGACAATTCTGGATATCTGGTAGAGGCAGTCTAGTTCCTTGACCCGCTCTTCCAGATCATGTGTCCGCTTTCTTAATGCAGCTTCGACACATTTTGTATTCGGTTTATTCTCCGTATTCTTAATGTTATTGCCTCCAACATATCGTATATTGGAGATTACTTAAGTATCATTAATATTTCAGTATCTATTGTATATATTTATATGTTGCACTTACGATTAGTTATATGGCAATAAAACAAATACTTAAAAATCTAGCAAAAAAAGTTAGTAGCCCGGCACGGATTCGAACCGAGGTTGCAGGATCCAGAGTCCCACATGATTGACCACTACACTACCGGGCTGCTACGAAAACGTATCCTACATTGGATATTTAGTATATAAAATTATCGGGATTTATAATTCATCCGGGTCTTTATTTAATATAGCAGTAGACCACCAGTTGGCCATATCTATAAGATCTTTACTGAACTGACTAGATAAACGGTATTCCTTATTCTTATTAGAAATGAGTCCCGCGCCAAGTAATTTGTTGCGCATTGCATAGAAAGATGCTCGACCAACGTCCAGATCTTTCATTATTGATTCCCATTCACTTGTTTTAACAGCATTGCCACTCTTTTGGCGTTCTTCGATTATAGTCAGAAATTGCTGTCCGCGCCGTGCAGTAGCATCTTCCTGAAAAAGCCTGCGCATGAGGCTATAATAGGGATCCCTGGAGTGGGTAATCCGAGATCCTGAATCAGAACGTATTATGAGGGTTGTGGATGTACGTGGAGCATCCTTTATTGCTACCATGAATAATCATTCATGTAGATGGTTTTTCTCGCGCGGTAATGGCATTCTGTATCAAGTCTACATACTCTTCTTTTAGTGAGTATGTTGTAGGTGTCTTGTATGACTCCTTATGGGATCTCAGAATACCCAACTTTGAATGTATATAACCAACCATAGAGGCCACTACACTTCTGGATGCGTCGAACTGCTTGTTGATCTTTTCGTGAAGATCATCAACCGTAAACTGTTTTACGTTGAGAAGAATAGATAGTATATGGGTACGCAGTCCGCTCACGTCAAGTTCTACGAACTTTTTGAGACGGTTTTTTATTTTAGATCTAATAGCTTTCATAGAATTACCCCTATCTATGTATTAATTCATATATATACAATCAAACTATTTATATGTTTGTAAAGTAATGTTGTTTCTGTAACCTTAATAGAGGCCTAATATAATGAAAGTTTCTTTTGATAAATCAACCTTGCGCTATTCACTGCCAAATAAGTTATTGTGCATAGATGATAATAGATTAATTCCTCCTTTTGAAGAAGAGGAAAATGAAATGGGTGTATGCAGTGAGTGTGCAGGTCCGTTGTTTTCCTTCACTTATCACAATTTTCAGGATTATACGGCAGTAGTATGTCGCTGTGGTGATTGTTCTCTTTTAAGGATAATTCTTTTTGATCCTGCATGGGAATGGGTTGGGGAGTACCCGGTGTCAATTATCGATGACGCCTCACAAAACAGTGTCAATTTAATTGAAAGTAAATCTATATCAGATATTGAAAACATTGCAGCAGTAAAACTGGAAACTGTTTTTTCGCCCAGGGAAATTGAAGCTATGATTCAAAAATCAAAGGGTGAAAACTATGTTCGCCAGTATCTCTATAATGCAAGAAAAAAATACTCGCTGTTCAATGAATTATTTGGTTATTATCTGGAGATTTAAATCTCACTTTTTGCTAACTCATTCCTGACAAAATATTTTCTTTTATGTTAGTTGTTAAATTTATGGTGATGTTGGGTTGGCCTACATTGAAATTATTTTGAGATTGTTTGGTAGAATAATATACAGTTAATTTTATAATATGTAATATTTTTTAATTACTAAAACTCATCCATTTTAGGTAATGTTTTTTAATGACATTGATTGTTTTTTAATGACATTGATTGTTTTTTAATGAAGATAACTTATTATATTTGTTACTTATGCGTTTAATAAATTTAATATGTTTTCTTTTAAAACAACTTGAATTTTATTATTATGTATATCTTGTGAAGTGGGTTGTAATTTAGTGAGTTTGGCACATTAAATATTGTATAGATGATTTTGAGTATATTACATATAATATATGAATGGAATATTGTTTTTTGATAAATATGCGTTTCTTCTATTTTTTTGTGCACTAAATGGGGAGGTAGTGGAGTGAACCTACTGTATTCTTATAGTAGTTGTAATAAATGAACTAACTGAATCTATGCATTATACCAGGTTGGAGAAATCATTCATATATATTATATGAATAAACGGAGTTTTAGGTTCTGGCATATAATTTAGCCTGAAAGATCTCCATTCTAATAAGATAATAGAAATATTATTTTTGTGGCATGCCCCTAGTCACAATGGTGGAAAAGATATCTATAAGTTATATGGTATTTTTTGTCCATTGGGTGTATAGGTAGTGCATAATAAAAGTAAATATAAATATAGCCTTATAATTTAATTATTTACTATTGTTTGTATATGTTCTTCCGATTCTTAATTCAAGGTTGAGATAAGGCAGGAAATTCTGCTATGTTTTTTATATCTTTTTTGACTCAATACCTATAGGAGTATTGACTCAATTAAGTATACATAAATATACTATTATAATATTCATCTACTTTCTTACATCTCACTTTTTCGTGATTGGCTCGTATATACTACATTTTTTAAAATGAGAATTACAGGCTTTGTTTGTAATAAAGTGCGTACACAATACGCAATTGGACATATTATAAAATATATTTTTTAGTATATATAATATAGTGTGGTATAAGGATTTAATTTGTATTTCAAAGTATAGATACTGTATAATATACTTTTTTTAAAACATATCACAATAAGCATATTAACACATATATTATTCAAAGTATATTTTTAAAGTACAATTTAAATAATAATAACAAATACCGAATAAAAAAAGAAAGTTACAAAACCTTACTGAGGAAAGATTTTGTCCTTTCATGGCGAGTATTTGTGAAAAGGTCCTCAGGACTACCTTCTTCCACTATCAAGCCATCGTCCATGAAGAAGACCCTATCAGCTACTTCTCTTGCAAAACCCATTTCATGCGTGACGACAACCATGGTCATACCTTCTTTTGCAAGGTCCCGGATGACAGCCAGTACTTCCCCCACCATTTCAGGGTCCAATGCAGAAGTGGGTTCATCAAATAACATCACTTTCGGATGCATTGCAAGGGCCCTTGCAATTGCCACTCTCTGTTTCTGGCCGCCTGAAAGGGAGGCTGGATAAGCATTTGCTTTGTCCTTTAATCCAACTTTCGTGAGGAGTTCCATCGCACGGGTATTTGCTTTCTCTTCATTCATACCCCTCACAATAATGGGAGAAAGTGAGACATTCTTCAGCACCGTCATATGGGGAAAGAGGTTAAAGTGCTGGAATACCATTCCTACTTCCTCACGAATGCTATTTATGTCAGTTGAGGAGGCAGTAATTAATTCTCCATCTATCCATACTTCCCCTGAAGTAGGCACTTCAAGTAGATTGAGGCAGCGCAAAAAAGTACTTTTGCCTGAACCAGATGGTCCTATTACACAAACGACTTCTGATTGTTCTATTTCAGCAGAGATTCCTCTGAGAACCTCATTGTTCCCAAAACTTTTATGGAGATCAGTTACGTGAATCAGATACACCAAGCCTCCTTTCAAGATAATCGATCAGTTTGGATATGGATAGGGTAAGCACTAGATATACAAGAGCCACTCCAATATAAACTGGGAATGATGCAAAAGTTGTTGCTATATACAAACGGCCACTCTGCAGAAGTTCCGGTACACCAATGATTGCCAGAAGTGAGGAATCCTTCAGAAGAACAATGAATTCATTTCCCATCGGAGGGAGGATATTTTTAAATGCCTGGGGCAGTATGATCTTTTTCATTGATTGACTGTGAGTCATACCAAGAGACCGGGCTGCTTCCATTTGTCCCCTGTCCACCGATTGGATTCCTGCACGCACAATCTCTGCAACATAGGCACCACTGTTTATACTACAGACAAATACGCCTGCCAGAATTGGGTCTATACGCAGTGGCTGGCCTGTCATGCTACTTATCAATCCAGGTATTCCGTAATAGAACAGCAGGATCTGGACAAGCAAGGGGGTTCCCCGGATAACATCAATATATGTCATCGATGGCCATCGCAATGCTTTTCGGGAAGACATCTTCCCCAGAGCCACAAATATGCCAATAATTGTCCCAAAAAAGACTGAAAGTGAGGTAACTTCGATGGTGATAAGAGCGCCCTGTAACAAACTTGGCATTACAGCAACAATGTGGCCTACATAGGATTCAAGAATGCTCACAACATCACCTATTATAAGAAAAGCAGCATACCAAATGCTGCTTCAGTAGAATTTCAGCTGAAATACTCTGCCTGGATTTCGTCATAGGTGCCGTCTTCTTCGACATTTTGCAATCCGTTATTTATCATGGTAAGAAGTTCCTCATTGCCACTTCTTACTGCGAAACCATATGACTCACTGGTTAGCTGATCATTGATTATCTTGATCTGCCCATCCTGCTGGATCATATAGGACTCTGTCACGGGCAGATCGTTGATAACAACATCTACGCCACCATTGATGAGTTCCATCATGACAACATTAACGGCGCCAAATTCCTTTACTTCACTCAGGACGCCTGCATCTTTGAGTTCATTGGCCTTGGCTGCGCCTGTGGATCCAAGCTGTACTGCCGCGGTTTTGCCCTGAAGGTCATCCATACTGGAAATATCATCATTGTCTGATGCAACGGCTACAGCCAATCCTGCATTGATGTAAGGCTCACTGAAATCTACTTCCTTTTCCCTCTCATCGGTAATTGTCATACCCGAAGCTATTATGTCGATGTTACCACTTGAAAGAGCAGGAATTAAGGCGTCAAATCCGACATGCTGAACTTCCACATTGAAACCCTGGTCTTCACCAATTGCCTTTATGAGGTCAATATCAAAACCAACAATTTCGCCAGAGTCGTCAGTCATTTCAAATGGAGGAAAAGTGGGTTCGGTACCTACGACATAAGTAGGCATTTCTTCTACAGACGTTTCTTCCTGGTTATCACTACATCCTGAAACTGCCAGAATAGAAAAGACAACCACAGCTATCATTAGCATTTTTAAAAGATTTTTCATCTCTTATCCGTCCTATATTGTATACTGGGACATATGCAATATGCATACAATTGCATATTTAGACAGTATTATTTATTGAGTAACTCAGGTTAGCATATGTCTGATAAAAATCTTCCTATTTAATGCGTACCAACAGGCAGACTTATGCTCCTGTGATGAAAAAATCTCTTAAATTGCAATGAAAGTAGAAGAAATAAAGTTAAAATAAAATCAATTCAAAGTGGAAGCCACTCTTCGTTTATACCTGATATCCATAACTCCATGGCTGCAACTTATCGACTCACTATCAGGATCAACGCTTGCAGGCAGAGTTACGTGTTGTGTCTCAGTACGGCCTGCGTCCGGGAAATGGACCGAAATGTCTACTTCATTGTGACGTGAATTAATTGATACAAGGTCTTCGTCAACTTTAACGTCAACTGTCACGTAAACATCATCGTCGGTCTTAAATGTTTCAACCAGGGGAGTTTGGTCTTTTACAAAAACATCCTCTGGTGTTTCCTCTTCTGGCGGTGACTGTTCATTGAATTGATCATTATTCATAGGGTTATGAGCAATGGAAAAACCATATACGAAAGGCTTATTGTCATTACCTTCTCTCATCTTTTCAAAAACATACTGAAGAAGGTCTTCGATGTCTTCGAAAGAATTGTTTTCGTCTCTATTGTTGTCATCTTTTTTGCGATCATTCATGTTCTCTACCTCCCCGTTGTAGTAAAAAAAGATTGTTCGAACATATGCGAACATAGTATATAAACCATTCCCTAGAGATATTGAATAATTATATCTGGCAGAAAACCAATAAGATTATGGGGATTATAAATGAGTTTGAAATCTATGGAAAAAGCGACATTTGCTGCCGGATGCTTTTGGGGAATAGAGGCAGCATTCAGGGAAGTTGAAGGCGTTATTAGCACAAGGGTTGGTTACACGGGAGGGAGTACACCCAATCCCTCATATAAGGAAGTTTGTACCGGGCGTACAGGCCACGCTGAAGCTGTTGAGATTACTTACGATCCACAAATTGTAAGTTATGAACAAATGCTGGAAATTTTCTGGAATATTCATGATCCTACAACATCTAATCGGCAGGGGCCGGATATTGGAACACAATATCGCTCTGCTATATTCTATCATGACAAAAAACAAAAGGAAACCGCTTTGAGTTGCCTTCATAAGTTACAGGAATCAGGCAAATACAAGACTATAGTTACAGAAATCGAGCCTGTTTCTGAATTTTATCCTGCAGAAGATTATCATCAGCAATATTTCGAAAAAATGGGAATATGTAGTTCTGGGAAATGCGGCTGGAAATAAGTATGATCTGCGACCATTTAGACAATGAACAAGAATTAATTTCCAATCTAAAGAAGAAGGCAAACCGGTTTACTCCTTCAGATTTTATGAAAATAAGGTCTCTTATGTTGCAAAGTACTGAAAACCTCCCTCCAAAATACAGGCAGATATATGGAGAGGAGTTATTCAGGCATCTTTATGAAACCATAGAGGAGATAAAAAGATACAATGCAACCACTCAACTCTCAACTTTTGATAGGGAAGATTGCCTGGAACTAATTCAGCGTATAGATTTAATGCAGGAAGAAGATAATGAAAAAAACAGGTTGTTCGCAGATCTGGCCAAATTAACTTCAATATATCTCATATTTGTTGCGGGTAAACCCCTCCACCCTTTAAACATGGAATTCCCCGGAGGTCGCAAAATCGCAAAAAAAGATAATGAGTATTATTGTCCCGCGAAAAACAAACAAAAAGATGTGGAAATTGCATTATGCAAATTTTGCATATGCAAAGATATGGATGAAATGGGAGAGTGAAGATCACTCAGATATTTGCTTCATCAACAAGCCTTTTGAAGAAAGCATCAGAAGCTCCCTGCCCGTCCAGAGGTCCACAGAACTTGATTAATTCCCAACCTTCATTGCCCATTTCATTTAATTCGTCTTTGGTTTTACTCCAATCATCAGTTCTTATTGGTTTTATATCATATTCCCAGCAAGGCATGTATTAATCACCTTTTTATCTTGTAGCTGAAAGTTGCAACTGCATCATATATAACACTTATTAAAAATTGTTTTTTATAATTAAACAAGTAAACTTAAGTAAACTGGCCAATCTACAATAGGTCATTTTAAGAATTAAATTTTTTGACTATTAAGTTCTTTTAGTTTTGTATTCTATTCAATCCAAATATTATTTTACTTTTAGTTCCTTTAAATTTATACATTTATTAATTCGCCATGTAACTTGATGCATTATTAGATATTGATGCATTATTAAATATGATGAAATCGTAGTTCCACCGTATTCTACATATCGAGGAGAACTGATTATGACATCCACACGTTTTGTTATCACTGTAATTGGAATAGACAAAGTCGGGATAGTAGCACATATAACAAATATACTGGCCCAATTCGAGGTGAACATTGTGGATATAAGCCAGACTATTATGGAAGATCTGTTCACCATGATAATGCTAACAGAGTCAAAAGAAAAGGGATTTGACCTTAATGCGTTCCAGAATGCAATAAATGCTGCTGGAGATGAACTTGGTGTTGAGATCCAGGTACAGAAAGACGATGTATTCCGTTTCATGCACCGTATCTGAATTCCCAAAAGAGGTGGTATAAATGTTCATTCATCCTGAAGAAATAATGGAAACCATTCATATGATTTCCAGCATGAACCTTGACATACGAACTGTCACAATGGGAATCAACCTGCGAGATTGTGCTCATCCTGATATTGAGACTTTCAATGACAACATTCACGAGAAAATGACACGTTGCGCCAGCAAACTGGTTGATGTTGCAGACGAAGTCGAACAAATGTATGGCATACCCATAATCAATAAACGTATATCTGTTACACCAATTGCCACAATTGCAGAAACATTCACACAGGAAGAGATAGTTTCCATTGCAAAGACTCTTGACAGAGCAGCCAATGAAATCGGAGTTGATTTCATAGGTGGTTTCACCGCTCTTGTCCATAAAGGAATGACAGATGGTGACAGAAGGCTTATTAATGCAATCCCTGAGGCTCTTGCAGTTACGGAAAAGGTTTGTTCTTCTGTTAATGTAGCAACTACGAAAGCCGGCATAAACATGAATGCTGTGAAGCTTATGGGAAAAGTGATTAAAGAAACTGCAGACCTTACCAGGGACAGGGAAGGTATTGGCTGTGCTAAACTAGTAGTTTTTGCAAATGCCCCGGAAGATAATCCTTTTATGGCTGGTGCTTTTCACGGAGTCGGCGAGGCTGATTGCGTCATAAATGTTGGTGTTAGCGGTCCTGGTGTTGTAAATTCTGCTATAAGGGATCTGGATAATCCTGACCTTGGAGAAATTGCTGAGTGTATAAAGAAAACCGCCTTTAAAATCACAAGAATGGGAGAGATGACCGGCAGGGAAGTGTCCCGCAGACTGGAAGCTGATTTTGGAGTGGTGGACCTCTCACTTGCACCCACGCCTGAAGTTGGTGATAGTGTAGCAGCTATCCTTGAGGCAATGGGGCTGGAAAGCTGTGGCACCCACGGAACCACAGCTGCTCTTGCATTGTTGAATGATGCGGTGAAGAAAGGCGGTGCAATGGCATCATCTTCTGTAGGCGGACTAAGTGGGGCTTTTATACCTGTAAGTGAGGATGCAGGAATGATAGAAGCTGTGAAACGTGGTTCACTGAAACTGGATAAGCTCGAAGCAATGACATCTGTATGTTCGGTGGGATTGGATATGATTGCAGTTCCCGGAGACACTTCAGCCTCTACGATTTCGGCAATTATGGCCGATGAAATGGCTATAGGAATGATAAACAGAAAAACAACAGCAGTGCGCATCATTCCTGCACCGGGCAAAAAGACAGGAGATATGGTTGAGTACGGAGGATTGCTTGGAAGCTGTCCGGTCATGCCTGTCCACAAATTCAGTTCTGAAGAGTTTGTTAAAAAGGCAGGGCGTATCCCGGCACCAATACAGGCACTCACAAACTGAAAGTGTCAAAAGTGGAATTACAGAGTTCTTTACTCTTTTCCACAATATCGTCTACCACTTTCTTTTTGTTTGCCATTCCATTGATGTCAACAACAATATCTGCATATTTCCGGTACAATTGCCATCTTTCCAAATACAATTTCTTAATTCCTTTTTCCCGGAAACCCACAATCCCCCTTTTCCAGGGATGGGATATTCTTTTTCTTATATTGGGAAAGGTATCATCAAGAAGTATAATCAAAGATTTTTCAGAAAGGATTTCCATTGCAGCTTCCGAATAAATTGCACTACCACCTGTAGAAATCACTATTTTATCCTCTAAATCCAAATCTAGTATGGCATCCTCTTCAACTTTGATAAAAGCTGAATCTCCTTTTTCGTCAAGATAATCCTGTAAAGGTCCGCCTATTCTCTGCTTGATAAGGTCATCCACATCAACAAATTTATAGCCTAAATGGGAGGCAAGGAGTTTCCCAATAGTGCTTTTTCCGACACCGGCCATTCCAATTAGGGTAATGATCATAAATATCACTTGGTTTTATTAGGGGATAAATGCAATGTCTGCAAATTAATGAATGTTTAATAATTAAAAATTTTAATTCATCGGTTAGGTATATACGTTATAGTATCATAATTATTTTCGGGTCTATTCTAGGGAGGTTTCAATATGAGTGAACTAAGTAAAGAGACTATAGTTTCGGAAATGATGGAAACAAACGAAAAAAACCCGGTGGGTCACGCTTTAAAGATGTTGACAGACTTCAGTGTGGAAACAAAGAGAGGAACCGTAAACGGCAAAGCGGGAGATTATATCGTCAAACGTAATAACGGGACCGTTTCTGTACTTAAATCTTCGATGTTCTTCCGAAAATACCGAGTCCTGCGTTGACAAAGGGCTTATTAATCTAACTTTTTTCGAACACATTCTGGCCATTTTGAATATTCATTTTTCTGAGAATTTCTATTTGTTATAATATTTTCAGATGGCAATAGCAACTGTTATTAATATACTCCTCCATTGTGCAGTCAGTTCAACAGGCGGTAGATGGATGGAAAAAGGTAGGTTACTTGTTTATTTATCTATATTTACTATAATGGGATTGTCCAATGCAGTGATACCTATTCTTCCTGAACTTGCAGGACTTGGATCTGGAAATCATGCAGTCGAATTGTCAAGTCTTCTTTTTTCTGCCTACTTTA
Organism: Methanohalophilus portucalensis; assembly: GCF_002761295.1. Lineage (NCBI taxonomy): Archaea > Methanobacteriati > Methanobacteriota > Methanomicrobia > Methanosarcinales > Methanosarcinaceae > Methanohalophilus > Methanohalophilus portucalensis. The sequence goes on from NZ_CP017881.1 coordinate 939,635, forward strand.
TAGGAGCTCTGCTTACGATGCTGCCATTTGGAATACTGGCAGAGAGATATGGCTTTATGAGATTTGTGACAATAAGCCTGGTGCTAACCTTTTTTTCAGGAGTTATAATGCTTTATACCAATGATATTCACCTGCTGATCCTTGCAAGATTGATGGAAGGGACTGCTTGTGGTGCATTTTTCCCTGCGGCATTTTCTTATCTTGGTTCATTCAACAAGAGAAAACAGTATATGGGAGAATTTAATTTCCTATTAAATGCAGGACTTGCTGCAGGTGTTGCTTTAAGTGGTCTTTTGGCTACCATGGGCTTAAAGTATGGTATCATGGCTTTTACAGTTATATCTTTCTTGACCCTTATTGCGGGGATGGGATACCTGTACAAAAATGGCCGGGATAAAGAAAAATTGCAGTCTCCAATTATTGCTGAAATCCGACAAAAGATCTTCACAACTTCAGGATTTCTGGTAGACAAATCTTATACGGGCATATGGATAATAGTTTTTGTACTGATAGGTACCAATGGTGTATTACTTGCTTTGTATCCTGATTACAGTACAGGCATGCTTTCCAAAGCCGAACTGGGAATTGCCATTGCTGTAAGCTATGTCAGCACAATGATATCTTCCATTTGGATATCACATACATCCATGGAATCAAAAAAAATGATCAATATGGGCATTGTGATAGCAGCTTCAGGAACTCTGGCGACGATATGGTTGCCCTTTGTAGGATTTGCGTTACTGGGATCCGGTTCGGGACTTGCAATGGTCGGATTGCCAACACTGCTGGCATCCATGAGTAAGAACAAAGGTATCACAATGGGTCTCTATAGCACTTATACTTATGGAGGTCTTGCAATAATGCCTATATTTGCAGGAGCCCTGTCGGGATTTGTAGGACTGGAAATAATATTTGCGATTTTTGCGATTCTCCTTTTCCTGACCCTTTTTGTTAATTATAAAATGAGGTTAAATAAAACTTACATAAGTTAAAAGATATTTTTCCCATTGATACGACATTCTAAAATTAAAGAGGGGATGTACCTATTCCCATAATTGTCAATTGTGTTTCCATGGGAGGATGTTTCCACCCTTCAGGAATCACTTTCTTTTCCTTTATATTGAAAGATATCTGATCTTTTTTGATACCACAACTTTTCATATATTCAAACAGTACATTTTTGCCGTTATCTATGGAATAATCATAGGCTTGCGTGTAAGTTTGGAAACTCTTTCTTCCATTTTGGGAAAAAACAAGGAAATCCTGGTCGGGTTCGGATAAGGATACAGGCCTTATAAGGTATTCAAGCCTTTTGATTCCTTTACCATATAGAGCTCCAATTGCATTTCCTACATCTGCATGGTCGGGGAGAATGATGTCAGCGTCCACAATATTCCCAAGTGATTTTACATAGGGGGCTACAGGGCCACCAATAAGAACTACAGGCGATTTCATTTTAAAAGTAGCAGGATAATTACCAGTTAGGGTTTCCATTATACTCTCTTTTTCGATATTTGGGAGGGCGAAGCATATAAGGTCATATGCCATATTGAGAGCAAATTTTTCTTTCAGTACTTCACATATTTCAAATTTGCTGCTAAAAGCAAATCTTGCAAGAATGTCAGCCCCGATCGATGCGGCTTCCACATTCCATTGTTCATAATCTCCCAGTACATGTAATACATCTGTCGGAGTAAAACCTATAACCCTTATGAATCGTTTGCCTATAAGTAAGTCCAGCATATTTGATGAAATATGGCTCCTGGTGAGGGATGTCAGTTCCCTGTAAGACATCGGTTCACTACCAAGTACATCAAGTATTTTTCTTTCGTTGTCTGTTAACTCATGTTTGCCATAGCCATTTTTAACGAAAAATCTGGCTGGTTGGATATTTTCATCAAAAAGATCCCTTTGTGGATTAGAAGCATTTTTTAATTTCGATATGAATCCCGGGTACATTTCTGCTGCAACACACAGAGGAATTAAGCGCCTGGGTCCTATGAAAAGTTCTCCTTTACGCGTCCAGATTCCACTATCCCCCCCCATTGCCGAGGTCTCCATATGAATTGCACGTACTCTGGTTTTCCATCCTCCTACAATTCCACCAGACTCACTTAGTTCAGGGACCCCCTTTGAAATGGATGAAATATCAGTACTTGTGCCCCCAACATCTATTGTGACACAGGTGTGCCTCCCGCTTAAATGAGAAGCTCCGATAAGACTTGCAGCTGGTCCTGAAAATACGGTTTCTATAGGTTTTTTGAGTGCATCCTCGATACCTGTTACAGAGCCATCACATTTAAGCATCAAGAGCCTGGCACTTATCCCTCTTCTTCTGATATCTTTGATTATAGTTTCAATAAATTGCTTTATTACAGGAATAAGCCGTGCATTCAGTGTAGCCGTTACAGCTCTTTCATAAGCTCCTATATCCTGGGAGAGTTCATGACCACAAACAACTGGCATATCAACAATTGATTGAATCAATTCTCTTGTTTTTATTTCGTGATCCGGATTACGGATGCTGAAATGTGATGAAATTGCAAATGCAGATACTTTATCCTTTACATCCTCAACAAAGGACTCGATGGGCTTAACATCAAGTTCTTGCATTTCCAGGCCTTTGTGATCATGTCCACCTTTTGCATGAAATATATGCTGGGAAGGAAAACCTTCGCTTTCGCTTCCATGCTCCCCAATCAGTATAAGTGCTACGGGATAGCCGGTATTTTCAAGGACCGTGTTTGTGGCAAGGGTTGTAGAGACAGAAACGACCGCAATATCTTCAAGATATTGAAAATCAAGACCATCAATTGAATTTTCGATACCTTCAAGTAAATCAGGATATGTTGTAAGTGCTTTGTTTGAACTGACTACTTTTCCTGAATTGTTTTCGATGATGACCACATCAGTATAAGTTCCACCGGCATCTATGCCCAGGCTATATTTCATATAAAGTCTCCCTTCTTTTTTCCAGGTTCAATATGTACAGTAACATCCCTGACTGATGAATAACTTGCTTTTAAGGACGATTCTATTTGTTCAACAATTGGTTTGGTCTGGATGATCTTTATTTTTGGATCCATACATACATGCAGGTCAACATAAAGGTCGGAATCTGTTCCATGTGCCCTTACATTGTGACATTCACTGGCCCCATCTATTGAGTTTACAAGATTGCATATTTGCTTTTCATCCAGGCTAAATGTGTCACTCAAAAAACTGCTACTTTCCCATATTACAGAAAGGGTTTCTTTTACCAAAAATGAAAAGAAAAAGATTGAAAGGACAACATCCAGGAAAAAATATCCATGTTCAATACCTACCAGACCTATTAATGTAATAATGGTTAAACCCACTTCTTTTTTGATATTGTCAGAACTATTATATTTTTTTTCTTCCTGCAAGGGGAATTGAATCTTTTTCATGGAATAAATTAACAGAAGATAAAATGTGACAGAAAGCAGGACTATAATGTATCCGGAAATATCAATAACCGGAACTTTCTGATAACTATATTTGCCTATAAGTGAATGGCCTATTAAAATTAAAGAAATTATTCCAATTCCAAGAGCTACCAAAAACTGACCCATTTTTACATATTTAGAATAACCATAAGGGTGCAGGGAATTAGGTGAAAGGGAAGTAACATAAAAACTACCGGCAATAAATACGATTGAAAATCCTCTCAACAGTGAATAATATCCACTGGTCTCCAGGTAGATTATATCATAAAAATATCCATACAATATCTTTGGTATGGAAATTAAAAAAATCAGGAAAACAAATATGAAAAAATATTTTTCCAGCAATGTTTTCCTGCACATTTCCATTCCTCCAAAATAAATGACATAAATATATCCATATATTTTGTTTTAAATACCTGGAGCCACAGGTTTCTCACAAATTTCATTCAGTACCATAGCAAGAGCTGCATATAGTGAACCAAATCCGAGTAGGAGTCCATCGATACCTGCAATAACAAGTAAACCGGTCATTCCTGTAGCATTGATAATTGCAAGCAGGATGAACAGGATGAACAGGGTAAGGAACACAAATTGTATGACTCTGCTGCCGTTGCACATTTTCAAGGTACCTATGAGCATCACAAAGGTGTAAACACCCCATATGAAGAGATAGGCAGCCATTGACATTGGTTCAGCTGCAGCAGCCCATCCAAGAGACTGCAAAATAATCAGTCCTGCAAGTGAGAACCAGAAAAGCCCGAATGCATTAAAAGCAGTTCCGGCAAATACATCTCCTTTCTTCCATGCCATTATCCCTGCAAACACCTGGGCAAATCCACCCAAAAATATTGCCATTGAGACTATCATTGAATCCAGTGGGAATAAACCTACATATGTCAAACTTAGCAAAACTGCTGAAAGCCCAAGACCAGTGAAACCAAGTGGTGCCGGGTTGGCCGTTGTATCGGCTACTTCGGCTTTCACCATTTCAATATTTCCTTCCATAAATATCACCTCTATCATTTGAATTAATAGATCGATACAGACTAAAAGTTACAATAACTCACAAGTAATTTAAACTAAAAAAATAGGAGTAAAGGGAGGTTGTAAGTATTGCATTGCTTTTATATCTCCTCCTTGTTGCTAGCTACGCTATATAGAAGATTACAAGGTGATTGGGGCTGTAGACCCCATAAAGGAGTCCACAGCTAAACGTCTGTATGTTTGCCGTTCAGAGACCGTAGTTCTCCGGCCTGAATACCTTGACTTCCTTTTTGTATTGTTCAAGGGAGTCGCTGAGGAACTTATCTGAGTCATCAGTAAGCCCGGCCAGAGCCTCACTTGCATCTGCAAGTGCATTCTTTTCGAATCTGGTCATCTGTAGTTTGGGATCTGCATTTTCAAGCAGGTTTACACACTCTACAGCAGCGTTCTTTGCACGCAGATAGATATCATCTGAATCTTTGACAATTGCTTCACCGACCTTGTAGGCATTGTCATAGGCCAGGATGTATCCCTGAGGGTCCCTGTACTTGTCGGAGAGAACCATCATGTCCCTGAGGTTCTTGGATTGACCTGTCTGGAGAGAGACATTCATCAGTGCACAGTCATATGCAAGGGATTCACTCCAGCACTGTACAGTTGTACCACCGAATTCACCGTGATATTCTACGGATTCATTGGACCAGAGGTCACAGCACTGCATTACAAGGTTACCCATTACATCGGAGTGGGCGCATGTGGAAGATTTACCTTCCTGAGCAATCGGGACACCTGCAATTGATTTTACAATGGTGTTCTCGTAACCACAGTCTTTACCAGGACCAACTGCACCTGCTTCATATGCAGCAAGAGTACGTGGTGCGGATATAGCCCTAGCAATTATTGCAAGGGTGTGGGCCAGGTTCTTGTCAAGGAGTCCACCTGCAATGAACATTGCAGTGTTTGCCTGTGCACAGTCAGTATCACCAGCTGCGACGACATTGTTCTTCTTGGCAACTTTCGCAATGTCCTGCCAGATGTATTCCATATCCATAGTACCCAGGCAACCAATTGCAAAAAGCATACCCGGCACATCATTTCTTAGAATTGCACGGTCAAAGACTTCTTTACCACCCATAGTTTCGATGGATAAGAGATCTGCACCGTTTGATGCAACTTCTTCAAAGGATTCCATAAGGGTGTTGTATTTTTCTCCCCTCAACTGCAGATAATCACGGTCTTCACGAATGTCACCAGGAGTGTGTCTCAGAGCGCATTTGATGCCGTATTCATCATGGTAATCTTCCATAATGGCTTTCTGTGCATTTGCGACCTCTCCACCCCAGGTTGGGTTATTGGTCATCTGCTGAACGTGCTCTGTCTCCAGTACAACTGCCGGGAAACCTACCTGGACCATCCTTTCCATTATGTCACGGGTAATACGCTCATATTCCTTTACAAGTTTCTCTTTGGTCTCACCGGCTTCTGGCCTTGGTGCATAGTTTACTTCAGGTGTGGTGTAACCGGCACCAATCTCTAAGTCCAGCCCTGCTTTTACAGGATTGGGAGAGTTTCCAAAAATCATATCGTCTGCGCTGGCATATGCCATCTTGGTGTATCTGTTTACTGTCATTTTGCTCACCTCTTCAGTGTTGATGGAATTGTTCCTTGAGTTTGCCAAGATCTGCGCCTGCAAGAATTGCCTCTGCCATCTTTGGTGCATCGGCAGCCTCTTCTCCATATACTCCAAGCTCATAGGTAGATACGAAGTCCTGATTTACTGCACCGCCTCCACACTGGAATGGAACTTTAATACCTGCTTCAAGAAGCCTGTCATTAACAGCCTTGAATGCATACATTGTGGTGGTCATCAAAGCAGTTCCTGTCACCATCATTGGTTTTTCCTTCTTGACAGATTCAATTACTTCGTCTACCGGTACATCACGTCCAAGATCCACTACATCGAAACCATTTGCTCTCAGGAGGGCTGATACAATGGATTTACCGATGTCATGGACGTCACCTTCTGCAACATGGCATACGATCTTTCCTTTGGATACAGGTGGTTCCTTGGCCTGGGATTTACAGTAATCAATACCATCAAGCATTGCATCTGCAGACATCATTACATTTGGCAGGAAAATTATACCTTCATCGTAGAGTTTAGTTACTACTCCCATTCCCACCATCAGGGCATCATCGATTAAGGCAATTGGATCCTTACCGGCATCAATTGCTTTCTTAAGGCCCTCTACTGTGTCATCTTCTTCGCCTTCATAAATTGATTCTGCAATAGGGCGAATCAGCTCGTCTTTTGGATAAAGTTCTGCTGCCGCGTCATCCGGCGTCATTGCTTTTTCCATTTTGACGTTATACCTTTCCAGAATTTCACTGGGGTCTAAGTCCAAACTGGTCATTCTACACTTCCTTCCATATTTGTTTCAAATATATTCAGGGTCAATGCCTGATGGCGATTGGCCCAACTCCAATCTATTGTGAGGTTTAATCAAACCTCATATTCAAGTGTGATTTTATTATATATAAACATTTTTATTGCTCACTACTAATATATAAAAATTGCCCATTGTTTTTCATTATTGTCTATATATTTATACAGTAAGAAAAGTGTCTATTGATTGCTTTTTTTCGAGCATATTCACATAAATTTAAAAAATAAATATTATTAGTTGCAATAATACTTATATATTATAATAAAAAAGGCTGTCTAAATAGACAATATAAATAAATACTTACAATCAAATGCATACAAAAAATAATTATAACTATACACAATTTGCAGCATAGCGTTTTTTAGAAATGTATCGCGAAATATAAATTATAAAATAATAGATAGAAATAACTATATATATGAGAAGTCTGAAAAAGCAAAATTAGTAGTTAAAATTATAGAAATTAAAGGCCATAATTTGATGGGTTAAAAGTATCCACTTCAGATGAATAGGTATGCAGGCAATTACAAATAAAAGATTCCATATTTTCGTCTAATGATTTCAGGTCATTTTGGGCTTTTTTTATTGTAGCTTTTTCAAACTTGGATAACTCCAGGAATCCTTCGGAACCACTTTCTATTAATTCACAAGCTTTCATGCCTGCCTCTTTTGCCCTAAGATACAAATCATCCGGATGGGCAGTTATTACTTCACCAATACGATACGCATTATCATACGATAGTATGAATGCCTGTGGATCCCTGTATCTGTCCGAAACCATTAGCACATCACGCAGGGTTTTACCAACTCCGGCTTCCAATGCCGTATTCATCATGCTGCAATCATAAGAAAGAGTTTCTCCCCAACATTGTACAGTGGTTCCTCCAAAATCTCCCCGATATTCCACAGATTCATTGGACCAGAGATCGCAACACTGCATGGCCATGTTGCCCATTAGATCTGAGTGGGCGCATGTAGAACCTTTGCCTTCCTGGGAAATGGGGTAACCGGTAATTGCCTTAATAATATTGTTCTCATAACCGCAATCCTTACCCGGACCAACTGCACCTGCTTCATATGCAGCAAGGGATCTTGATGCAGAAATTGCCCTTACAACAGATGCCGCACTATGGGATAATTTGAAGTCAAGCAGTCCCCCTGCAACAAACATTGCAGTGTTTGCCTGTGCACAGGCCGTATCGCCCGCAGGTACTACTTTATTTTTCTTTGCAATATTGCAGATATCCTTCCATATATATTCAACATCGAAAGCGCCAAGTATACCAACTGAAAAGATAACTCCCCGCATGTCATTCCTCAGGATAGAATGATCAAATACTTCTTTGCCTCCAAGGGATTCAATCGACAACATATCCGCTCCTGAAGAAGCGACTTGCTCAAAGGATTCAAGAATCCGGGAATAAGCATCTCCTCGCAGATCAATGCTTTCCCTATTTCCCCGGATATCACCCACTGTATGCCTCAGGGCACATTTGATACCATATTCATCATGGTACTCTTCCATGATTGCTTTTTGAGCAGTTGCAATATCAGCCCCCCATTCAGGGTTATGTGTCATCTGTTGCACATGTTCGGTTTCAAGTACGACTGATGGGAAGCCAACCTGGACCATCCTTTCCATTATGTCACGGGTAATACGCTCGTATTCATTTACAAGTGTTGCCTTATTTTCAGCCGCACCCGGACGGGGAGCATAATTGATTTCAGCAGTGGTATATCCAGCACCAATTTCCAGATCAAGACCGGTTTTCACAGGATATTTTGAGTGGCCAAAAAGCAGGTCTTCAAAATTGTCATATTCCATGGAAGAATAATGTTTAACAGACACAATATGGGTCTCCTTAGTGTTTATGGAAAGCATCCCTTAATTTCCTTATATCCAATCCGTGCAGGATGGAATCTGCAATTTTTGGTACGTCTGCAGCTTCCTCACAATATACCCCCAGATCATAATCGGAAACAAAGTCCTGGGTAACAGCACCCCCGCCACAGACTACAGGTACATTTATATCACTCGCAAGCAGTCGCGAATTCACGTCTTTGAAAGCATGCATTGTAGTGGTCATCAAAGCTGTTCCCGAAAGCATTATCGGGTTTTCTCTTTTGGCTGCGGCTACAACTTCTTCAACAGGCACATCTTTTCCAAGGTCAATAACCTCATAACCATTGGCACGTAAAAGAACGGTTACAATCTTTTTCCCGATGTCGTGAATATCTCCCTCTACAACATAAGAAATGATCTTACCCTTTGATTCATGAATCTGCTTGGATTGTTCCTTACAGTATTCTATTCCTTCAATCATTGCCTGGGCAGAGATAATAACATCCGGCAGGTACAATAATCCGTAATCATAGAGAGTAGATACCACTTCCATTCCTGCCATTAGAGCATCGTTTATAAGTGAAAGAGGATCAACTCCGGAATCAATTGTATTTTGCAAAGCAACGACAACTTCATCCTCATCGCCTTCAAAAACAGCTTTGGCGACCTGACGAATATGTGGGTCTGTGGGGTACAGCTGTTCTGCCACCTCTTCAGGAGTCATATCGCTTTCAACCAATATGTTGTAGCGCATCAAGATGTTTTTAGGATTGATATCTATCATTTTTGCCCCACTTTACTTGCATTCCTTTAGTTACTATGCTTCTGTATTAGTAATTTATGAATTTATCGTCATTCAACAATTCTATTGACAACGACGACCACATCACTACCGTTCCATTCCCCCCTTTGCATTGTAGTATCGACATTTATTAGATTATTATTTTTGTCCATCAATGTGAACAATTTTTTTTGTTTGTTGCCATTGAGGGCTTCGTTAAAGGCTTTTGCAGCATCAAGTACCTGAGTATGGGAATGAATTTTTACAAAATTCATACCTGTAATTTCCTGTTTGGAATATTTCAGGGTTTTTGCAACATTAAGATTGGAATAAAGGATACAGCCTTCTGAATCCACCACAAAAATCAGCTCAGATATTGTGTCAAAGAGCACCTGTAAATCATACTGCCCTTTCTGAATGCCTGCCTCTTTTTCAATCCTGTCAAGCACAGAACCTATCTGGTTTGCCACAGTTTCAAGCGAGTTACGTATAGAATACGGAATTTCATAATTTTTATGGGATGCCAAAAACAATACTGCAGATAAATTATCATTGGTTATTACAGGGATAATAGCTGTTGCCAGGAGGTTATCCTTGCCTTTTTTGGATCTAGAGAAGGGATAGATTTCAGAATAAAGTTTATATACGGGATATTGTACTGACAGGAATCTTCCTCTAAGTGAATCCATTTCAATTGTAGAATGATTTTCAGCAAACTCATCGGAAATATTACGATGAGCTACAATATTAAGGTCTTTACTGGATTTGTCAACAATATAGAGGGCACCTGCATCCACACCTTCAATATGAAGAGCCAGCTCGAGTAACTGATCAAACATTTCTTGCATATCACCGGTGGGTGTCAGGAAATTCCCAATATCCGTATCAATATCTAAAAAGCGATTTACTTTTTTTCTTTCAGTGATATCAAGGATTATACCTTGATAGTGGCTTATTTCATTATTTTCATATTGGATGGAACCTCGTTCTTCAACCCAGCGCACGTCTCCATTTTTTGTGATTATGCGGTATTCCAGATTGTAATCCGACATTCCTTCATCTGAATATTTTGCAAGCTTCTGATGGACATAATCGAGATCAGAGGGATGTATTATATCTCCATATTGTAATTTTCCGGAAGTAAACTCCTCGGCCCTGTAACCAAAATTTTCAATGTTTTCAGATACAAATTCCACCGGCCAATCTTCCTCCGGAGCCCAAAAGAAAACTATTGCAGGACTGGTACGAATTACAGACTGAAGCACTTTTAGAACTTTAAAAGTTTCAAGAAGTTCGTTCTCCTTTTCTTTTTGTTGTGTAATATCGCTTATAAATGCCATTACTGCAGGTTTGCCTTCATGGTCGATTACAGATGTGCTTACGATTACAGGTATTTTTTTGCCGTTCTCTGTAACCAGTTCAATTTCATCCCTGGAATGAGACATCTCCTTTTGCTGTATATACTGCTGGTTTTTTTTTGTCACCATACGGCGATATTCTTCAGCAACGTAATTCCTAAAATCCGTATCAAGTATTGAATCACAATCGTTGCCCACGAATTCACAAAACATCGAATTTGCAAATTTAAGTTTACCATCCTGAATTACTACTATTGCATCATTGCCGTTTTCCACAAGGGAAGAATATTTGATTTCAGAATCACATAACGATTTCTCGGCCATTTTATGTTTGATTGTAGTCCATATATCCTGTATAAAAAGTTCTAATTGATTTTTTTCCATTTCTTTAAAAGCTATATTCCTGCTAAAACCTGCAACCATTGCGAGCTGCTCATTTTCAAAAGTAGGTATTTCGACAGTTTTTCCCGCATCCATAACATTGGATTTTCTATCTTTGAACTCAAAATACTCAATTCTTCCGGATACAAATGATTCCAGATCTTCTGCATCAGGAGCATACAGTATTTTTTCAGGGTTGCCATCCATCCCCACCTTGCAAAAGTAGCCCCAATCGCTGTCTGTAAATTCAACTGTAAGTTCAAGAGCAAAACGAGCTATTTCATCGAAAGAAAAAACTTCCATTCGGTTTAATTTTAAAAGGGCTTCAAGTCGGGATTTGTTCATTTGAAGAGTGGCTTCAGCACTTTTTTGCAGGGAAATGTCTTCAAAGATGCCGATTCCACCCTGTAAAACACCATCCAGGAGCAAGGAATTACATGTAATTTTTATAGATTTGGATGAATATTGAGTATTGACCTCGTATTCTCCCCTGTAAGAAAGAGAGTTGCCGGAAAGCACCTGTTTTATCTGGCCAAATACTTCCGTATCGGGAATATAATCAAAAATTTCAGGTTCTTCCTTTTCATCAATAAAAGATTTAAATATATAATTGAAGGCTTCATTGGAATTTCTTATACTACCTTTCCTGTCAAAATAAACAATCCCAATCGGTGTTTTTTCAAAGATTGACCTGTATTTCTTTTCAGCTTCTTTAAGATGTTCTTCTGCTTCCTTTTTAGCTGATATGTCCCGAAATACGACCATCACTGCAGATCGATTGCCATACTCAACAAGTGATGATGAAAGTTCGAAAGGAATGACTTTACCTGATGTTGAAAGTAATTCGATCTCATATGTCATTTCCCTGTATATTTTTTTTTCAATACGCTTGGTATATTTTTTGTACAACATCCGCCGATATTGAATCGGAAAATAATCCAGGAAATGTGTGCCTTTTATTTCATCCCACTTTTTACCAACAATTTTTCCGAATTTGCGGTTTGCAAACTGGATTTTCTCATCTTGAATTATGATTATTCCTTCTGAAATACCCGATGTGAAAATGGAGAGCAGGTCTTCAAATTTTTCAGATTCATTTTCAGAAAATAGATGTTTTTCCAGTGTGAGCATAAATGCAGGGGCATCAGGCAAATCGGGATTCAAGTAATGAGCTGTAAAATTGTAGGCTTCACCGGAACTATCTTCAATGGAATGAATCGTTGGTTTATTTTGTGAGGGGATACTTTTGAGGGACTGAACAATTTCTTTTTTGGTAAAGGGCCATATTTCAATATCAAAAACTGATTTTCCATAAGAGTTTTCTGGAATTCCTAATAAACTGCTCATTTTGGAATTTACATATATTATATTATATTTACTATCAAGTAAAAGAATACCAGTGTCCAGAAAATCTAACGCGGGAGCAAGATTAGTTTGCCCTTCTTTTAAAATAGGTTTTTCCATAATGTTCCTGCCAATGCATCGACAATTAATATACACTACAAATCAATCTCATGTATATAAGAGGATTGCGTAACTAATATATATATCCTTTTTCAATGGTAACATGCTCACACCTAAAACTCGCTTCCTTCACTCCAATCGATGATTCGTGTTCATAAGGTGTGAGCATATTCTTTAGCAACATTTCACTTACACACCTTCTGGATGATTGTGATTGTCGTGGTTGTGACTTTCATGGTTGTGCTTATGGACAGCAGTTTTTACTATTTTTATACCATGATTTGTGAATATTTCCTTGACAAAGGAATCCACAAGTTCCATTAATTCCAAACGAGAAACATTTGAAATTGCAGAGAGGATCTTGACAGAAGGTTTGGAAGAATATGATTCTATAGTTTCAATTTGAGGGTTTTCTTCGGCTCCTGTAACACTGGAACGTACATTTACGGTACCGGCTTGCAAAATCACTTTCATGTGACCGACAAATTCCGGATTCATCACAAGTATCTCTTTTTTTAGACTTTCCATAAGGTTTGAAACTATTGATTGGGCTTTCTCAGATTCAAGATAATCATGACTTAGACTGTATTCAGATGCATAAGTAGCCATTTTTGAAGACTCTATCGAATTTTCTCCACTAGCTGCAACAATTTCTTCCGCATCAGGACTTTTATCAATACTTTCTTTTCTTCTATCTACTTCAAGGGATGTTTCATCACTTAATAGTGTACTAATGAATTCTGCAAACTCTTCATCCCTGCTTTTCGCGGAAAAACGAACCGTATGTGCCTGCGGATTCATCTGCTGGACTGAAGATTCAACTATCGGTATATATAAGTCCTCTATTAAATCCACTTTGTTGATGGCCAGGATTTCAGCATCAATGATCTGTCTTTTGGAAAACTGTTTCGTTTCTTTCATTATTTGCTTGAAACGGCTGCCGTCAATTACTGTTACAAGAGGTGCAAACTCGACATCTTTCAAATTCATCAGCATGATATCTTCTTTTATTACAGCAGGAAATGCAATACCTGTGGGTTCAACAAGTAGTATATCCGGTTTCATTTTCCTATAAATTTCATCTACGGTATACCTCATATCTCTCTTGAGAGTACAACACACACAACCGTTTGTGAGCTCTATGGAATCAAAACCATAACTGGAGATGATATCAGCATCAACTCCAACCTCGCCTATTTCATTTACTATTATAGCAGCTTTCTGGCCCCTTTCTCCAAGATATTTTCCAATGCGGAGGATTGTAGTGGTTTTCCCACTTCCTAAAAATCCTCCCACAACGAGTACTTTCATTCGTTTAAACCTTCCATCGATTATTGTTCCATTGATGGTTCCTGCATCATAACATCCAGATTTTCCCATTTAAAAAGATCATGGGGACAGGCATGTATGCATTTCTGACAATGAGCACCATCGCATAGATCAGTACGTATCATTACTCTGTTATCTTCCATAGAAAGGGCATCATTCGGACAGACCTTGACACACTTATGACAGGTTTCACATCCTTCAATGACCATCGTAAGATATGTTCCAACCTTATCAAGAACATGAAGACCTTCTTCTCCCAGTACAGGGATATCTTTCACTACACGCTTTTCAACAGCAGGAACTGATTTTACGACATCTATTGTAGGTAGTTTCTTTTTCTTCAGGTATTTTTTAAGCACTTTGAAAGGCATGCCTTCTCCCCAATAAGAAAGTTCGAGAATGTAGGCTTCCTTAAATGCATCATCCATAGCAAACATGACATGTGTTCCAACGATTTGCTCTGCAATTTCCTGTAATTCCCATAACCTGTCCTCTGAGAGCAAAATTTCTTTGGCAACTATCAAGGAGGTGTTGCCAATTTGGCTAATTTGACCTACATCATAAGGAATCATGCCAATATTATGCGCCTTAATAGCATCCATATAGGTTCCTGCAGCACCTGACATATACGCAGTTTGTATGTCTTCCATTCCTATTCCGGCAGCATTACAAAGAGTTATATGACCTGCTCTTATAGCCCCAATCGCCCTGCCAGCTTCTACAAGATCATGTTCGTTGAACTTTATTCCGTCCTGCAATTGGATGACGCTGTTTTTCAGGTTGATCTTTGGGAGTACTACAAGACCATTTTTAATAGATTCATCAATTAAAGAAATTACACCTGTTCCAGTAATACCATGTGCTTCTATGTCTCCTTTATCTATTACTGTACCATCATCTGGTTTTACGAGGTCACCCTGTACAGTATCCATTTCATCATTAAGGACATAGTTACGTAGTGCTTTATCTTCAAAGGACACATCAGATATAGCATGAGGCCGGGCAATCGTACCATCTGCAATTTCCTGTCCTTCCAGGGCTGGTCCAGCTGCAGCCGAGCCTGTATAAATTACATTTCCCACTTTCAAAGCCATCTCGGCATTTGTTCCGTAATCCGTTGCAATTGAAATGTCTGCATTGTCCAGCATACCAGATTTAACAATAAGTGCAAGAGCATCAGCTCCCACTTCATGTTTAATTGCAGGAGGAATAACAACAATACAATCATCAAGATCCTCGAGACCCGGAATAAAGATACTTTTTACAACAGCTGCTTTGCGTTCCTGTTCTTTTATATTATATTTTGCTTTTTTTCGCTGTCCTGCATATGCAAGATCATCGATTGGTATTCCCTGAAACAGGGATAACTGGATGGGATTTCCGCAAATCGCGATTTTATCAGGAGATGAATGAATTCCAAGTTCCTCAAGAATATTACGGAAAGCACCTATTACTAGTTCATGAGCAAGATCCTGACCATAATTCATGGCAAAATCCAAATGATCCATGACATTGGCTCCCGGAAGAGGATTGTTCATGGTAATCACCGTTTTATGAATTTCACCATTTTCAATATCTATTTTCTGAGCCCTGAAACCACTGGTTCCAAGATCAATAGCAACTCCCACTTTCATATAACCACCTCTTTTGATTAAAAGAGGGATGCAATCAGGCATCCCTTATACAATCAGGAAAAGTATTCATCTCTTCCTTCAACCAGTGCCTTTACGTTCTCAAGAGGGGAATTTGGAGCAATACCGCAGCCAGGGGCAACTACAGAGATTCCATCATCCAGGGCTTTTTTAACCTCTTCTTTTACTTTGTCAGGAGTTCCACTGAGTATTGTAAAAGGACTGGACACATTACCAACAAGAGTAGCGCGACCTTCAACTGTCTTTTTGGCCTCCTTTACATCCTTTACCTTTTCCTCGATACTCAAGCCTTCAAATTTACAATCTCCCATCATATCCAGGACAGGTGTTACATTTCCACATACGTGAAGGATTTTTATACAATCCACAGCTTCTGCAAATTTTGCAAGACAGGGTTTAAGGGTATCATTGAATGTGGCTGGATTCATAAGGTCAGGAGAAGCCACCGGGTCTGCCACACATATCATATCTACTCCACTATCAAGAAGGATATTGGCATATTCGATACATGCATCAGTGGCAAAATCAAGGATGGTTTTAAAGTCATCAGGCTTCTTGATAGACCATTTCATGAATTTCTTGACACTGGCAAGATCGGAGGCCAGGGTAACCGGACCTTCCATTCCTGCTATAATAGGTACATCTTCGCCTACACTATCCCTTACGATACCTGTAGCTTCAACCACTGCCGGAATCCTTCCCAGTTCAGCCAGGTTATCAGGCATTTTGAGATCGTCAATTCCTTTTTTATAGGGATGTTCTGTTATTGAGGGTTGCCTGTTTTGGGTACCCATGTTCACTTCACAACCCATGGCTTCGGCCAGGACCGTTAGGCAAAATGGATATCTTACAGCTTCCAAACCGGCTTCAGTGTGAGATGCCAATGCCAGTTTTGCCATTTTGGAAGCATCTGAATGAGCCTCGGGCCAGGATGCACCGGTCATTTCCATGAGCTCTACTGTTGCAGTCTGTGTAACAGAGGCAACCGGGGCTTTGTCTACAGACTCGCCCTTTAAAGCATTCGTTAATCTGGTTTTTTGAGTCAGTTCTGACATACTTTCAACACTCCAATCTATGAGTATGTGCCATGTTTGGGGCACATTATGATCAATTAAATTTGCAATTTTATTGTATATAAATGTTTTTATTGCTTATATGCAATATATATAGGTTTTGCAAATGCCAATTTAAAATTGAAAAGTATATTATTTTAAAAAGCATGGCTATTGTTATTGTTTTTAGAATAATATTGTCTGAATAGCAGGTATAATTAGATTAAATGTATAAGGAATACTTATATATTATAATTGAAAACAGCGTATTATAAACTTATATATAAAAATAATTGTAATTTTATATCTATACTATAAAATTTGTAAATATAGCATGTCTATTGATATCGATTATTTATCAAACAAAACATTAAAATTCAATCTATTTTAATAATGAGGGATGTACTTATATGACAGTAAACTGGAAAGCGTCACTCAACGTAAAAATAAAACACCGTAGCATAAAATACTAATATGAAACAATATTTTTATTCTTGATGATATATTCCAGAAGGCAAATTTGGCAGATTGGGAAAATACTTCTCCTCCTATTATTTTTATGCATTACAATAAATCCGGCCGGATGTGCAACATTTATTGAAGCAGGAGATACAAATAATCCTGATGGTGTAGTGGTACTGATAGTTGATGGTCTTGGAAACGGATACATAAATCCTGAGCTGGATGTAAAAACAATCGATGGTTCCATTCTCAAAAAACCCGGGATGTCAAATCTTCCAAAAATATATAATCAGGCTGTGATTTTTGATTCTGTTTTTGTCCCTGAACTGAAAGGTAATAGCGGACACAATGTTATCATGACAGGTAACAGGGATGCAGATGACACAATGGTAGGTTATGATAATGCCAGTATTTATGACGTTGTAAAGAAACATGGATACCTGACAGTTGGGGTACTGGAGAGAGGTGACTCCGAAGAAGTAGTTGCAGAAAATGATCTTGTTCTCCATGACACAACCAATTCCATAAATGAACCCGTAATGCAGGTTTCGGTATCCGGAAAAAAGGATATAGATGCCCTTCCGCTTCTTACAACAGAGTTTGAGACACATGCATCCCGGGCATTATCCAGAGTTGAGAGTACGCCTTCCGGCACAATCCAGAGATATTATACCTACAATAAATTGGCTCTGGATGCTGCAATGGATTCTATCAATATCCTTGAAAATGAAGGCAGGGATAGAAAGTACTTCATAACCGTCAATATTGCCGCGCTTGACACAGCAGGACTCTACCGGGGCTATAAAGGTTATAGTCAGTGTATTGAAAACCTTGATTCCATGATTGTGCCCCTTTATGAAACATGCCAGGAAAACAATCTGGCACTGGTTATCACGTCTGACCATGGGATGGCATTTCCTGATGCTGAATCAAGAGGAGGGGCAAAATCAGACAAATATGCCTCTGCAAATGAGGTTCGCAATGTGCCATTGATAATTTTGTCCCCCAACATTAAACAACAACGAATTCAGGAAACGATTGGCCAGGAAGATATAGCACCAATTATGTTGAGTACGCTTGGCATTGCGGATAGGCCTGCTTTTTGTGAGGGAAAGGAAAAGAACCTGAAAGAATATGCAGTGCTAAAAGTCGTGTCACCGGGCATTACCAGCATTAAACTTAGCAGTAGTGGTAAAGAAGTTTGTTCTGGAAGCAATGATTCCGTGTACTATATAACCGGTCTGGAAAAGAATAAACAATACACTCTGGAAACAGTGATTGATAGCAGTGGTGAAACATACAAGGATACACTATATATCGAGAACGATATGGTAATTAAAATAAAGGAAAAAGATAAAAATCAGGACTCTACTACTTCTTTGGAAAACAACATGCACCTTGTGGGAGGGATTTTGATAGGAGTTATTAATCTCACAGGTCTGACAATGATTTTCAGGATAATGCGCAATTGATAGGTTGTTAAGGAATTTGGAGACATCTATCTATATGCTATTTTATCACAAATTATTTTAAATATCAGTCATCTATGAAAGTCAATGAAAATCGGCATTTTGGGGCCTGAAAGTTCATATTCTGAAAAAGCTGCAAATATATGGAAAGCACACCTTGGAACTAATCCGGATATTTCATATCTGAAGGACATTTCAGAAGTATTTGAAGTTCTTCAGGATAATTCCATAGACTATGGTGTTGTACCAATAGAAAATTCTATAGAGGGTTCTGTCGGTGTTACCCTTGACCTACTGCTGGAACATGAATTTTCAATCATTGGGGAAGTTGTGGTTCATATCCATCACTGCCTGCTTTCAAGGGGGAAAAAAGAGGATATAAGAATAATTCTGTCCCATCCTCAGGCACTGGCACAATGTCGCCATTTCATCCGGAAGAATTACCCGGATGTGGAGATCAGGACTACAGGTAGTACTTCACATGCTGCTAAGCTTGCAACGGAATTTTCGGAAATGGCTGCTATTGCGTCCAGAAAGGCGTCTGAAAGTTTCGGGCTTGACATTCTTGCAGAAGACATACAGGATTGGAAACCTGATCTCACCCGGTTTGTAGTAATTGCCAGAAAGCAAGACAAGCGAATTCAAACCTGTACACATGACTGTAAAACTTCAATTATCGTCTATCTTGACAGAGACCACCCGGGTGCCCTCTATGAAATGCTGGGTGAACTTGCTACAAGAGGGATCAACCTTACAAGGATTGAATCACGCCCTTCCAAAATGTCCCTGGGAGATTATGTGTTCTACATCGATATGAATGGAAGTATAAAAGATCCCGATGTAAAAGAAGCACTTGATAACTTGAATCAAAAAGTTTATATGTTAAAGAATCTGGGTTCCTACCAGAGTTACATGGAAGAGTGAAATTCAATGACCGGTACAGAGGATCTTGAACAATTCATTCATCGGCAGGAAAATGCTGTTCGCAAATACCAGCGGTTGTTTAAACTGGCAGAATTTGTCATCCTGACCCTTGCCATCTATACTGTCCTGCTTTTGGTAAATATGGAAAATGCATTTGGACTGGTAAGAGCACTGGAATTATATGCCGATAAAAGTTATGATGTTGCTTCATTGACAATTTCATTTTCAACTATTGCACTTCTTCTTATTTCAATTGGAATTTCCCTAATAATAACTTTGCTGCTCTATAGAAGAGAAAAGAACACCTCAGTTATCTTACTGGCAGAAGAGAAATATCCAGTCCTGAAAGAAAGGCTCAGGACAGCCTATGATAACCGCAATCTGAACAATGTTATAATCAATGATTTGATTTATTCAGTGCTGGAAACTACAAAGGAAATACATTCATCTGCTTTTCTTGACAAGAAAAAACTCAAGGTCATATTTATCCTTTTGATTTTCACTACCTCGGCCCTGGGTATAGTTATATATTCGGATTTTCGCACAGACATAACTCCCGAAGGAATGAAAGAAGTAATCGACAATATACCGGGGATTCCCGATAATGGTGATACGCCTGAAGATTATTTCCCCTCTGATGGAGATGGGAATGAGGCAGGAAAGGAAAATATTACAGGTGAACCTGTGGTAGTCGTGGTGGAAGGTGAAGAAGTGGACCTGAGTATACCGCCAGGATCAGAATCCGGCTTTACACCTACCGGGCAGGAAGATGAAACCCAGCCGGAATTCAAACCCTCTTCTTCATACGAAGTCGGACAGATGACTGCTCCGGCTTATCGTGAAGAACTGCCGGAAGGGTATGAGCCAATCATAAAATCATATTTTGAAGAATTAACCAGATAATGTAGCAGGAGTAATTATATGGACAAAAGTTCTCAATCAGGTGAAGCGGATATCTACCGTAATACCAGTGATATTTTTACCAATCTTTTCAATGAGATTTCAAAGGTAATTGTAGGTCAGAAAGAAACAGTGGAACAGATTATTGTGTCCATCCTGTGTAATGGGCATACACTTGTGGAAAGTAATCCAGGTCTGGGAAAAACCCTTACAATATCCACAATTGCAAAGGTTATGGACCTGACATTCAGTAGAATCCAGTGTACTCCGGATCTGATGCCTGCAGATATTACAGGTACTCATTTTATAGAGGAAAGCGGCGGGCACAAGGAATTTAAATTCGAAGCAGGACCTGTTTTTGCCAATATAGTGCTTGCAGACGAAGTAAACAGGGCATCCCCTAAAACCCAGTCAGCCCTGCTCGAAGCAATGCAGGAAAAACAGGTGACTGTAGGAAATGATACATTTATCCTGGACAAACCCTTCCTCCTTCTGGCAACCCAGAACCCTATAGAAATGGAAGGTACATTCCCTCTACCCGAGGCCCAGCTGGACAGGTTTTTGCTCAAGATCCTGCTGGATTACCCCTCTTTTGATGAGGAAAAGGAAATTGTGCGCCGTTACACCATGGTGGATATACCTGAAGTAAACCGGGTTCTCAAGAAAAGTTCGGTGCTGGAACTGCAACGCCTTACCCGGGAAGTACCGATTGCCGAGGACATAAAGGCCTATGCCATCAAAGTCGTCATGACAACACGTAACTGGAAAGAACACCTGGAATACGGTGCTTCCCCACGTGCCTCTATAGGATTGATACTTGCAGCCAAGGCCCGCGCACTTATTCACGGGCGTAATTATGTAAGCAAGGAAGATGTGGATACCATGGCTTATCCGATACTCAGGCATCGTATAATGCTGACATTCGAATCCGAGCGCAGGGGAATTACTCCGGACAAAGTTATTGGCGAGATCATTACAAGAACTGAATGAGCTTTCCCACAAATAATAAAGGGCCCCTTCAATGACTGAAAAAAGACATAGCATTGATGTTAGTTTCCTGAAGGAACTTGACAGGTTTTCCTTTATGGTACGCAAGCGAGTATCCAGTGTATACGCCGGTAGCCGTCGCTCAATCCACAGTGGGAAGGGATTAGATACCCGGGGATACAGGGAGTATCACTGGGGTGATGAACCAAGGACTATTGACTGGAATGTCTATGCACGTACAGAAAAACTCTATGTAAGGGAATTTGAGGAAAGTAAATCCCTGACAAACCATATCCTGCTGGATGCAAGCAATAGTATGGAATATTCATCAGAAGGGCCTACCAAATTCGAATATGGTGCGATGCTTGCTATCGGATTTGCTTATCTTGTAACAAAAGATAATGACAAGTTCGCAATTTCCACATTTGCAACCAATGTTAGTTTCAGTCAGCCAAAACGTGGCAGGAAATACCTGCTCAGGGCTATCGACAGGCTGGCAGAAGCAGAAACCGGGGGCAAGACATCCATTGAGGAATGCGTGAAACAATACGAAAAAGCGATACGTTCGCGTTCCCTTGTAATAATAATTTCTGACTTCCTGGACGATCCAAAATCCATTGAATCCGCTATATACAGGCTTTCAGTCCATGAACTTATTGTGATACAGGTAATGGATAAAACTGAAAAGGATCTACAAGTTGATGGTCTGGCAAAATTGACTGATATGGAAAGTGGTGAAGAATTGCAAACCTATGTCAGCAAGAATTTCCAGAAGAATTATCAGGAATTGCTCAATGAGCATGTCTACAGGATACAGGAAGCCTGTGATCATGTAGGTGTGGATTTTTACCAGTTTTCAAACGATAAGCCAATCTTTGAGGCTTTCCTTGAAACACTGAGCAGCAGGAGGCGATGGTAATGCCCTTTGATAACACAATGGCCCTTGCCGCTCTTGCAAGTGTGATCCCTTTAATAATAATTTATCTTCTCAGGCCCAAACCTGTCCAGCTTAGTATACCTTCCCTGATGTTCTTAATGCAGGTGGAGAAGCAGAAAAAACGTTTTTCATCAATCCGTAAACTGCTCAAAGATCCACTGTTTCTTATCCAGCTGCTTGTACTCATACTGCTTTCCACCGCTGCAGCAGCGCCTTTTTACACTTCCCAGGAAGACCTGAGTGATGAGCATACTGTAATTGTCATTGACGCCTCCGCAAGTATGCAGGCAGGCAATCGTTTTGACGATGCAACACGCCTGGCTGAAGGATATCTCAGCAAGAAGAACAGTATAATACTGGCTAAAAGCAGTCCGGAAATTGTTGTTGAGAACACAGGTTCTTCACAAGCATCTGATGCGCTTGAAAATATCGAGCCCAGCGACACGATAGCTGATATTTCCGGAGCAATGTCTGAAGGTATGAGACTGCTTTCGCAGAGAGGCGGTACAATGATTGTGGTGTCCGATTTTGCCAGCTGGGAAGGAGAAGATCCGGTATCTACAAAACAGCTTGCCCAGTCCTATGGGATTGACACTGCTTTTGTTGATGTAAGCTCAGCAGTGGGCAATGTGGGAATCATAGACGGCTGGATAGACACCGAAGACGGTAATTACGTGTATACCTGTGTTGTCAAGAATTATAATGACTTTACCGAAAGGGTTGATATAGAAATTGAAAACCCGGCTGGTTCAGTAAAGCGCTCTCTTAATGTGGGACCCTCGGATACGGCCCAGTTTCGTGTGAATCCCCTATCTCCCGGGGTTACATCAATATCAATTGCAGATGAGGATAGTTTGCCGGCCGACAATAATGCATATGTGGTAATTCCAACCCAATCGGATACGAAAACCCTGTTTGTTTCGGATGAAGAGAAGTTACCATCAAATATTTCTCTTTCGACACTGGCGTCTGTGGATATTTCTACGGCTGAGGGAATTCCTTCTTCCACCGATGATTACAGGATAATGGTCATTGGGCTGAAAAACCGTCCTCTTGCATCCACTGAGGTAGAAAGGCTTGACAGTTTCCTGAACAATGGAGGGCGGGTTGTAGTTGTAGCCAGCCAGATGCTTGCAGGCGGCAATGCCACAGACCAGTTCCAGGGAATGCTTCCGGTTATACCCGGTGATGTGGCTGAAGCACAGAATATCCTGGGTATCGATCTGGAAGTTGTCCAGTCCTCAAGCCTTACAGATGATGTGAAATTCAACGAGATTGCCATGTACAAATATCTCAATGCCACACCGCGTAATGATGCAACCGTTCTGGTTGCAACCGAGCAGGGAGACCCTTTACTTGCCCACTGGTCTGTGGGAGACGGGACACTGGTATATTTCGGCTTCAATGATGAGTTGGGTGAGCCCTGGAACAATTTCCACAACCTGCCCGAATACCCGGTGCTCTGGGCACGGCTTACAGCCTGGCTCGGTGGCAGCGGAGATATAAGCGACTATAACCATGAGACCGGAGATATAACCTCTCTTGCCCGGGAAATGACAGTACAGACACCCACCGGTACAATAACCACCCAGAAGGTATTGTTCGAGCAGGCCGGGACATATAAGATCGGAGGACGTACCGTAGCGGCCAACCTGTACAGTGACCGTGAATCGGATACTACCAGGCAAGGATCGGAGGTAATGGAACGTGTTTCAGACCAGAACAGGGACAGCCCTGACATAGTCCGTCAGGATAGTTATGAGGCAAAGAACTATCTGGACAATTACCTGATTATACTGGCTATACTACTGGCAATACTTGAAATCCTGATTATACGCAACCGGGGTGAACTGTGATGCTTTCCTTTGAACAACCCATTATACTTGCATTTATACTACCCGTGCTGGCAGGTACTCTATACCTTATGCTTAAGGGTGGTAACAAAAAACTGCTCATCTCCAGGGCAATTGTCCTGTCCCTGTTGATAGTTGCCATTGCTTCCCCTTTTACCCTAGTAAGCCAGGTAACAGAGCAGGAAAATCCGCAACTTGTGATTATTTCGGATGAAACCAAAAGCATGCAGCTCTTCGAGGAAGGTGTGGCCGATGAACTCTACGAAAGCCTTACTACCAAAACCCCAACCAGTCTTGTCAGGCTGACAGGCGACAAGACCGCTCTGGGAGACGCTGTGGTGCAGTATGCCAGCAGTGATAACCAGGTCGTGCTGGTGACTGATGGGAACAATAACTACGGGGAAAATCTGGAAGATTCCCTGCAATATGCTGAAAAGATTAATAGCACGGTTTATGCAGTCACTCCTGAAACACAGCACAATGATATGAGTGTCCGGATAGAAGGAGAAAAAACCGCAGTCCTTGGAGAATATATTTTTGATATTGTAGTTGAGCAGGCAAACCGCGATTTGGTAGATTATTCTATAAACCTAAAGGTAGATGAGAAAAAACGTAACGGTCTGCTCAGTACAATAAATCCGCATAGTACTAAACAGAATGTAATCCGACCCAAAGAACCGGTCATTTTTGAGTCCACCGGTGCACATACAATAGAAGTGGAATTAGTACCACGAAGTGAGGATTATGACAGTATAAACAATAAATTCACCAAATCTGTTTATGTGGTGCCCAAGCCCAAAGTGCAATATGTAACCGGTGAAAGTTACAATTCACCTTTTGCAAGAGATTTGAACCAATTATACACTCCTGTCACGGACGACAACTTCACTCAACTCGATGGTAAAAAAGCAGTCATAATTGACAATCTGTATATTGATGCACTTAATGAAGAAGATATAACTAATCTCCAAAAATACGTCACCAACGGTGGTGGACTGGTGGTAATAGGCGGAAATCAGGCTTATAACAATGGAGATTACCGCAATTCTTCACTAGAAAAATTGCTCCCCGTATATTCCTATCCTACGGAAAGCACCGGTGGGGAAGTTGTGGTGCTTGTTATTGATAAATCTGGTAGTATTTTAGGAGGAGATTACAAACCACCCTCTTATGATCCAGATGAAAAAGAATACGTCCCTGGTCAAGGTCTTCAGGACAAGGGAATAAATAAAAGTGAAATGTTTTTCATATCTTATGTTAAGGAATCAGCAAAAAATGTAACCAAAAATCCAGATTTTTCAGATGCTAAAATGGGCATAATTGCATTTGACGATGAAGGACATATTCTTTCAGAACTACAAGCATTGAATAAAAAATCCAACCAGAAAGATATAGAAGAAATAATTGACTCCATAGGAGCAGGTTCAGGTTCAGATTTGGGTGCAGGATTACAAAAGACTACAGAATTGCTTGAAGATGTACCAGGCCAGAAAATAATCATGATTCTTTCTGATGGAAAGATTGAGAACTATTATGCAAACAGTATTCAAAAAGCCCAGTCTATTCAAAAAGAACATAATGTAGTGTTCCAATTTTTCCGATTTAGTGATCCTTCTGGAACCGATTATGCGGAAAAATTCATACAGGAAATTGAAGGAGAAGCTGTACTGGGTGAGAATTACTTCATTACACCAGAAGGATTTACCGTTGGTGATATCCAAACCGACCAATCACAGACCGATGGACGAGATGAAGAGGAAGATGTTAATGCAACAGACACTTACCTGCTGGTGGAATACAATCCCACTCATTTCATAACAGAAAACTCCGAAGTCTCCAATGTCACTTTTTATAACGGTGTAACTGCAAAACCCGGTTCTGAAAGGGTTGTTTTGGCAGAAGACGGTAGTCCGGTTATAACGACATGGAGGTATGGATTGGGTAGGGTTGCATCTGTAACCACAGATCACAACAATTTCGGGAATCAGGATAATCTAACAGCAGCAACTCTTAACTGGGCTGTAGCAGACCCACAACCCGAAGAAGGTGCGGTTGTGAAGGCTCCGGATACATGGTACGGGCTACCTGCTAAAATCACTCTTACAATGTATGATGAGAAAGTTCCGGAACTTACATACAGAGACAATGAACTGGAACTGGCTTTTGTTGGGAAAAACACCTATGAAGCCCAGATATTCCCAAAAACAATCGGGATGCATTATGTGAGTGGTTATCCAATTGCTGTGAATTATGCCATTGAATACCGCGATGTAGGACTGAATGAAAAACTTCCTTCTCATATAAACCAAAATGGTGGCAAGGTCTATGACAATATACAGCAAGCCAGAGCTAAATTGTTGGAAGATGCCCGGCAGAACTCCCTCCAGAGTCGCATGGAGCCTGTCAGCTGGAAGATGTATTTCATCCTGGCTGCCTTGCTGCTTTTCCTGGGAGAAGTGATGCTTCGTCGCAGTCTGGAGATAATCGAATCCAGAAAGCAAGAATGAGACAAATCATTAATACGGCTTTGAAATTTTTTAATTCTTTAAAAATATCAGGGTCTTTATCTTATTTTAATCCGGTTGTGTTATATCTATCCATGACAATGTAAGAATTGTCCGGGATTTGTGCAGCATTGTTCCGGGCTGGATCAGCCGAGTTGGGGGACTACGGCTGATACATGGAGTGGGGGATTAATATGAGAACATGGTTGGGCATCCATGTTCTCAATCTACTTTTGGTTTGCTAAAGAACTAATTATGAACTTTTTTCAATCCAACTTCTTAAAAATACATAACATTTAAGTATTACAGACATGTTGCTGTATATACAATATCAAAATTGTCTGTAAGCTATTTTGAATAAGTATTTCCTACGGTGAATTTAATATCTCTTTGTAATTTTCAATGGGACTATAATATTATGGCTCTGTAGAAACCCTTTCCTCTAACTTTCACTAATACATCATTATTTTTATAAGAAGAAGTCCCCAATGTGATTCTGGATAGACAAAACACAAAGGGGATGAATGTATTTTGTCAAATGAGTACTTAAACTTTATCGATACAGCTATGTCTGTAGCTGGAAGATCCCATCTTCCAATCTACAGCTGTAAGTATTCCAAAAGAAAGTATACTCAACATCAGTTACTGACTTTGATATTATTCAAAGATTACATAAATGAAAATTACAGAAAATTTGTTAAAATTGTTGACTTAATGGATAGTGTTCAGTCCAAGATTGGTATAAAACAAGTACCTCACTTCACAACATTACACAAATTTACCAATAGAATATCTTCATTCTATTTCAATAGCTTACTTCACCAAACTCTGAAACTCTTCTATTCGCATGGCGAAAAAATACCTCTGGTTGCTATTGATTCAAGTGGATTTACAGGAGGACATTGTAGCTACTATTATTCTGTAAGAACAGGAAAAAAGAGACGGTCGTATCTGAAAACAAGTATAGCTGTTGACGTTGAGAATTTCATTGTAACTGGTTTTAAGATTTCAGGTAAACCTGTGCATGATGCAAAGCATGCATCGACATTACTTAGACAATGTCACAAAAGGAGAAAAGCTGATTGTTATCTGATGGATAAAGGATATGATTCTGAAAAGGTACATGCTCTAATCAATGAAGAATTGAAAGCAGAAGCCATCATACCCGTAAGATGCAGAAAAAGGAAAAAGATCAGGGGAAAATACCGTCGTAAAATGAGAGATGAATTTGATGAAGACATCTATCATTATAGAAACCTGGTAGAGACGATGTTTTCTGTTTTGAAAAGGAAGTATAGGGAAGAACTCAGGGCAACAAAATACAGAAATCAGGTCAAAGAGGTCAAGTTCAAATTATTAATCCATAATATAGACAGGTCTGTCTCTGTTTCAGTAATTATTCAAATGGGGATTTCTACAGAGCCTGAAATATAGTCAATTAAAATCTAATATTATTTTAAAAAAGAGCTCCCTTTGCAGGGAGCTTAACAATCCAAAACACAGGAAGGAGGTTGTAGAAAGGCCATTTTAGGATTTTTCGCTCACCCCCGGTTGTACCCGTGGCCCGAATAGAGCCGATACATCCTGTTGCGACGAATCTTCCCGTTGTTGTCCAAAATGGCTGAAAAGACAATTGCCGGGTCAATATTTTTTCCCTGTTTGTATAGCACCACTTTTTCTATCATTTATTTCTCCCCACTCCTTGAGGTTTTAACCCTGGAGAGTAGATTGGCAGGGAGATATTTATAGTGCTGCAATTGGGCTACATATGTTAGGGGTTTGGGTAAGGATGGTTGTTTAAAAATTTATAATTATATATGAAGGGGAGTATATCAAATTCCCCTTCGTTTAACTCCTGTAGCAAATAAAAGGCCCAAAATTAAAACGATTGCTTCAAATCCGGGAAGAAAGCCCCTTTCGTCTTCGTTTTCAGGAATGTTCTGGGTTTCATCACTTCCCACATCTTCATTTGGCACATCAATCTGCTCATCACTTCCAGATGGTATTGCTTCATTTCCATCATTTTCTGATGGATTTGTAATGGCTGGAGTAGAACCTGTACCACTACTGCCTTTACCTGTGCTTATAGCATTTTGATCATTTCTTTCTGCAATCTCTATTAGAATACTTTGGTTACTTTCAGCACCCATTTCATCTTCTGCGGTTATGGTAATTTTATGCGTTCCTACAGAATCGAGGTTTGAATAAAATGATGTACCATTACCGATTATTCCACTGACATTTGTACTCCATGAAATGTTTGTTTTCTGGCCTTCTGGGTCAGATACATTTGCAGAAAATAATATTTCATCTTCCGGAGAATAGATGCTATTCATCTCAGGAGAAATAAGATCAATTACAGGTGGATCGTTTATCTCACCATCAAAATACTGAGTACTGCTTTGAACCAAAGTCTGTCCTCCATCTAAATCCGCAAAGATATCATATCTGATGTAATGTAACCCGTCCATATCAGTAATAAAAGGAACAGTATAATTTATCTGATTCTCACCCTCTTCAAGATCAAACTCCTTAGTTCCATTTACTATAAGTTTATTTTCAGGATTGTATATCATCAGCTGTAACTCTGCAGGAGCTTCTTTATTTGCATCAAGCAGCAGATTTACAGTGATATTATCCCCTGAGAAATATTTATCCTCTGCAGCACCTGAAAAGGAAGCTGTTAAGGCAATCAAAATAAAAAGACCCAGAAGGGTCAAAACCATTGGTCTGACAAAACCTCTTCTGCTGATAGATACCATTTCATTCACCTTCCTTTTCCATTTCGATTTCTGCAGCCTTTA
The DNA here is from genome assembly GCF_002761295.1 of Methanohalophilus portucalensis. NCBI lineage: Archaea > Methanobacteriati > Methanobacteriota > Methanomicrobia > Methanosarcinales > Methanosarcinaceae > Methanohalophilus > Methanohalophilus portucalensis. The sequence continues at coordinate 969,233 of NZ_CP017881.1, forward strand.
CAATCAATTTGAAACCATGTATGTCTAACAGATATTCTCCGGAAGTGTTCCCATAAGTAATATCATAACTGTACATGCCTGACATTATGTTAGGTACTTCAAATTCGATTGTAGTATTGCCCGTAATATACTCTTCATGATCAAGGCCGGGACCAACTATTGTCAGATTGTCCGCACGGGTTACATTAACATTCATGGTAACGGTCTCTTCGGCCTCATATGCCTGCTTTTCTGTGCTTATTCGAAGGCCATTGATATCTCTTTTATCATGGATGTAATCAGAGTTTATATACAGGGAACGTCCTGAATCCTCTCCCCCCTCGGGTGCATTCAGATAGACACTGATAAACACTTTATTATCGGTTTCAGAAATAGGAATTTCCACTGAGAAGTTACTGGTATTGCTACCATCGACTGTGAAATTATGGATATCTTCAAAATCGAAGTACTTGACCCTGCTGTAAAGATCCAGGGTATGGTTTCCATTATTGCTGATCTGCATGGTAAGGGTTGCATTCTCCCCTGGCAGATAAGACCGCCTGTCAAGCCAGGAAGTAACGGTAACATTGGCACCTTCCAGATAGAAACTGCTCTCATTTAACTCGTTTTCTTCAAGACCATAGTACATCCTGTAATAACCTTCAGGAAGGTCATCAGGTGCTTTGAAAGAGAAGGAGAAATTATGTTTTTCTCCAGAGTCAATCCAGTAAGCCATGGATTCTTCATATATACCCGGGATATCCAGATACATATCGGTCATTCCTCCAACAGAACCTGTATTTGAAACAGTGAAATTATAAGTGACCGTTTCAGCAGGCTGCACCCTTTGCTTATTCGAAGAGGCGGGTACAACATTAAATTGAGGTAATTCTATATTGAAAGTGGAATTTGTGAAATTGATCACCTTTTCATTTTCAAGCAAAGTTACATTCAGGGTATAGTTTCCTGAAGACTCTGGCAAAGGAATTTCGTACCCTGTACTGATATTTTCCTCTGCAGAGAGGTTAATCATTTCAGTATCTTCATAGAAATCCGTAACTACCGACAGAGTTCCGTTAAAGGGAAGCTGTGGTTGACCATTGCTGACATTAACCAGGAATGTGAGATTGCCTGAGACAATATCCAATTCTCCAGTTTCAAAGTCCACCAACTCATTTGCAGAGAAAGAAACCTCTTCAAACACAACAGGTATGTCACCACTTGCATTCAATGTATAATCTCCTTCAGCCAGATCAAAGACCAGCACGTCTTCAATACTTTGATTTATACCCAGCAGATATGATCTGTTTGTCTGTGTTGTTGCGTTGACTGAAAAAGTTATATTGAAATCACTGTTATATTCACCGATGTTGGTTATGTTTACCGGGATCTCTACAGTTCCGGCTCTGTATATAGGCTGACATTGACAATCAATATCCACTCTTTCTCCCAATTCGATCTCTTTTGTAAGGTTTTCAGAGCTGTCTCCTGTAAAATTGGCGATAATGGTGGTGTTTGTGTCAATGGTTGCATTAAACTCTACAGACCTTGAGGTTCCGGGTGGAAGAACAAAACCAAACTCATCCTCATCAAGAACAAGATTTTTGATTTTCACATCTGTCCTTGCCTCGACATTACCCGGATTCTTTGCAAAAAGCTCTACAGTAAATGCCTCATGGTTTACAATTTCTGGAGCATTCATACTGACCTGGATTACAGGATCTTCCACAATAATATCCCTGGTGACAACAGTATCACCAACTACGACACTTACTGTATGATTGCCGGGATTAAGATCGGGGATTTCAACTTCCAACCTGCTATTTTCTGCAGATGCGATTGAAAGATCAGATCGATTGAATTCATTCCCATCAATTAAAAGGACAAGCTCCCTTTCAAATAGTGCAGGAGCATTATTGGAAACAAGAACATTGGCATTAATCGTCTCATCTGTCCTGTAATATTCCTTTGCAGTAGAAAGTGCCACAGAGACATCTTTTTCATAGACATCTACAGAAACCCGGTCAGTATCCGTTATCTGGTTATAATCGGTTACAGCTTCGAGTTCAAAGGTCAATCGTCCTTGATTATCTGAAAGGTATTTGTCCTGATAATTCAGATATGTACCTTCATTGTCGAAATCTGCAAGGTTGACGGTTTTATCCATGACAAGTTGCTTTTCTTGGCCACTAAGGGATGTAATCCAACCTCCTTGAATGAAGTCGCCTCCACCTTCGTCATGTAATTCTTGGTTGAAGTATCCACCATATACCAGTACACTTCCGTCACCGCTTTCTAATTCGTATTGGGTATTTTGCGGTATCATATCTCCACTGTATTCATTCCAGTTTTCACCGTCGAAGATGTATAGCCAATTAGTATATACTTCTAAAGCATATAGTTTCTCACCCGCGGTGGCTAATCCAGAAGTGGGTCCCATACTTTCTTCGGGACCTGAAGTTTCAGGATTTTCAGGATTATAACTATACAGCTCTAATTCTAATTCATATGTTTGATAGACTATCCAGTAAATCCTCTGGCTGTACTCAAACTCACGAACATTCGTAAGTCCTGTTTCATAAGTTAAAACATCATCAGATGTGTAGTTATATTCATGTATAGTTCCAGATGAATCAATAACAGCAACTATCTCTTCAAAAGACGTAATGTCCTTTGGCTTACTTATATCTGGAACATTGATATCCGATGTTCCCAATCCATCAGAGATAGTGTAAACAGAAACACTTTCAGAATCAAGTATCCATAAATCTTCATTATGACCTTCAATTAATGAAACTTCAGATTCATTATAGTCACTATTTGATTCATTGAATATTGAGATATCTTTTGTATTCTTATCAATACGAAGCAGATTGGCATCAGACGTAATCCAGATATAATCTTCAGTTAATGTGACGTCAGCTTCCCAACTTTCAACTGGCACTTCCATTTCAGTCCAGGCCTGTGAAGATATATCATAAATATTGAGTAAATTGTAATTTAAATTTACAATAAACTCACTATCTCCTTTTAGTAGGTATGGACTAAAGTTAGTTTCCAGAGTAAATTCATCAGAAGATGACACACCTTCTTGCAAATAGGCTTTGATAGATGCATTTCCTTCGGGTACTGAACCGGTGTAATTTAACCTGACATCATAGGATACATTGTCATTTTCAAGATATTTTGTTCTGTCAGTTCTGATCTGTGGAGTAATAGTAATTCCTTCTACTGGCAATGATGCAGAAGTGGAATTACTCAAACCAGTATCTTTGTCTTTGACATCAACGAACAAAATGTAATTACCCGACATAATACCTTCAGGGATTTCAAATGCAAGGTCCACAGAACCACTGGATGCATCCTTTTCCTCAGTAGCATTTGAAATAGTATTGTTCTTTGCATCAAAGAAGGTCATTGTAAACTGGCCATTATCAATAGTTGTGATATTGTCCAGTGACACACCTATTGAATCTCCCTGGCTATATTCGGTACGATTAAGAGTAATCTCAAAGCTTGGATCTGGAATATAGGCAGGCACAGCCCTGCTATCTTCTCTACCCAGCTGGTCTGTAAACTCAAAAGTGAAAGTATAGGTGCCACTTTCCAGACCGACGGGTACTTCCAGAGACAATTCCTCAGTTTCTCCGATACCAGCCGAAGAAATTGTTCCAGTGGAATTTTCAATTTGGATGCCATTATCCATGATTCTAAGTTCATAGTCTCCTGAAAGAGGAATTGCTCCTGTATTCAAAACACTAGCTATAAGATATTCATTGGGTGTTACAGTTTGGGTTTCTAATTCCAGTTTATATTCTAAACCGGATACAGGAATTGTCTTTGAAAATGTCAGAATTCTTCCACTGTTTTGTTCTCCACAGCGGACAAACAAATTATAAGACCCTGTAGGAAGGTTTTCAGGAATATTATAGGTAAGTACCGATTGTTCTCCTGAGGGAGTTGAAGCCTGCTGAGTTCCCAGCTCTTCATTATCCAACCAAATCTTTACATCAGATACAGCATCCAGCTTTCCAACGTTTTCAATTACAAAACCAAGACTTTCTCCGGTAACATGTTCATTTTCAACAACATTAAAATCCAGATCAAGTCCATTTATTTTTGTGCTATACTCCCTCTCGCCACTCATATCATAACTGCTGTTCTCATAACTCAAACTCAAGGCGTATGCTCCACTGGGAAGTGAAGGTGAGAGAGGAATTTCCACAATTTTTTCTTCACCAGAATCCAATGTGACATTTTCTTTTGTGAATACAGAATTAGAACTGCCCTTTCTAAGTTGTGCTCTCAGGTCAACTGTCGTATCAATACCTGAATTATTAAGTATCACAGGTATATACCCATCAGCACGCAACTCGTCTTCTTCCATGGACATATTCAGGTCAAGACCCCTAACTTGTACAGGAATGGATTGCCGGGTGGTTCTGGAAGTGCCCATATTCTGAATATCATATGCCAGATTGTATTCTCCGGAACTTACCATTGGGACCGGGACCTCTACATTTATGGTTGCATTGTCCTCTATTTCAATTCCTTCACCATTTTCCGAAGTTCCAAGGAAATATATAGAATAATCGGTGCTGGTATCTGAAGGCCCTTCATTTGTAATGTTGAAAGTAAGATTGCTGCCTGCTACTGCGTATGATGGTAACGAGGGGGTAAGTTTTGACGTCCCGCCTGTATATGTCAATTGCTTGGTTATCAATGAATAATCCTGTTTTGATTTTTCATTTGCCTGGAGGTCTATCGTAATTGCACCTGCAGCTACATTTGATTTCACTGGCAACTCATATTCGATATCCTTCCTTTCTCCTGCATCCAGCACAATTTTGCTATAGTTTTGATATCCTATATCCTCTGGACTGCTTATGTTAAGCATAAGCTCGGCAGGAGCATTTCCGTTGGTAACAGATACCTTAATGATTTCTTCTGTATCCTTCACCAGAACAGATGATGAAAGATGAGCCCACAGTTTGGGTGAATAGTCAAAGGAGTATTCTGTATCATCCAGTATATTCGTATCTTCCAGGAGGGTGAATGATACAGTATGCCTTCCAAAGAATGTTTCATTAAAAGGTATCTGAATTCCAACTTGGCGGGAACTTTCAGCTTCAAGATCCAATGTCATTGTATCGGAATAAGCTGTATTCCCGTCAGGTGTCACATAAATAGTTTCAATTTCAAGGCCACTGAAATTTGTCTTTTCCATATTTTCAACAGTGATGTTGAAAGTGTTTGTTGCATTGAAGCGATAAACAGGTTCTTCTGACACATCAATGTTCAAAACCTTTTCTTTTGCAAGAATGTATTGGGAATTGGTGCCAAGCCGCCGGTCATCTTTTGTGACTTCAACCACAAAATTATAACTACCAGTCTTTTCAGGGCTGAAATTTATGCTGCCATTATAAGGCTGATCATCGGTTATGTTCGAAATTGTATTTTCACGCTTAATCAGGTTGGATTTTGCATCATATATTTTCACCTCTACTGATGCATTGTAAATATTTCCTGTTTCCTCATTAATTGTGAAATTCAACGTATTGTTACTATTGAGCCTAAATGTATCTCTGGAATCAAATTCAATTTCCAGTTTGGGATTGAAGGAATAGAAACCAAGACTCGAAGATCCGATCTTTTTATCATTACTGTCATAAAGTTTGGACCATAAACGATCAAATGTACGTACATTTTCAAGTTCGTGATTGAAAGAAGCGCTACCCTGAGCTGGTACTTCAATTTCTTCTTCGAGGTTGTACCATGAACGGTCGCTTTCCTTTATTCCATAAGCATCATCATATTCTATCCAGCCGTGATGCGGGAAACAATATTTTAAAGTGACATTTTGATCATTATTCCCGTGATTCCAAACTGTGACTGTAAAAACCGCATTACTTCCGTAAGCAAAATGGTCATTGGTTGACCTGACACTATAGGTAATATCAGGGGTTGTACTGTATCCCTTATCAGAGGTAACATATTTTCCAATAGCAACTTTTCTGGCATCATATTCAGTGTATATTGTGTCACTCTCATTTACAAGAATATAGTCCAGGTTCCACACACCAAGTGTGCTCCCGTTTCTTGGGTCACAGGAGAAATTGACTTCCCTGCTTGAGCCGGGTTCAAGTTCGGGATCAAGATTTATTGTGTCTTCAACCTCAGAACTGCCAAGTGGATCGGTAAACGTGAAATTGACCTTTGTGGCTGCAAAATCTCCTTTGTTGGTTATGTTTACCGGGATCTCTATACTATCTGTATCAAGTATTGCTTCTACATTGGCCGGATTTTCTGCCCATGCCAGTACATCACGTACTAGAAGTTCGCCCTGCAAAGTTGAAGCGCCATCAAAGTAAGCCCAATCGTCATATACCGAGGTTGCAATTACAGTTCCATTATAGTAATCGTAAGCAAGCATGGCAGGCATACTATTCTTATTACGCTTCAAAATGATAGTAGAATTTTCTGGATAGGTGGTAAAATAACCATCAATGTTTACTGTAAGGGTTGGGTTTGGCTGGCCTGAAACCGCCGGATGGTAAGTACCGATACTTGCCGCATTGTACAGACAGCTCTGGTCTTCCTGCCATCCCGCTCCTCCAACCGATCTTGTACCATTGTGGGGGAGGATATTATATTCATAACCATGCTGCTGGGCCATTACAAATAAAGTTCCACCCTCTGCCACATATTCTGCAAATTTATCTCTTATGAGAGTCGATGAATCCAAGCCATATAAAGAGCCTGAAGGTAAAAATAGCACCGGTGTGTCATGTACAAGCTGCTCGGTGTCAGCAGTAGTGAAATCCTGAACCCTTATCAGTTGAACAGGTATTCCTCTGTTTTCAACCATTGATTTTGCAGATGCATAGAAGCCTTTTTGAAGCATCAATACATCGGGTGCCAGTTCAAGTTCTTCATTAATGGTATCATAGTTCTTTACAATATTGGTATAGATACTTGATTGGGAATCACTGAGATTATAAATTGTTGCCAAATCTTCGTTATTTGTATAATCCCTGAACTTTTCCATATCAAGCTGGCCGAGCTTATATTCATTGAGGCGTACAGGAGTTGTATATCCTTTTTTATAAGCATTCCTGATCTGTAAACTTGTCATATCACTATTACGGAGTTTTGAACTTGCCACACTGAATGTATCATCCGGGTGATCTCCTCCGGGACTGGAAGGTTCTAGTGGATCGTCTTCGGGTTCTGGCAGGTCATCAAGTTCAAGTTCATCTTCCAGCTCTTTTTCATCGGGCTTCTCTTCATCTCCGGGAAAATCGTCATCCTCTTCTTTATCCTTTTCCTCTTCGTCTAAGTCATCGTCTTCTTTATCTTCCTGCTCTTCTTTCTCCTTATCCAGATCAATCTCTTCCTCTTCTTCGACCTTTTCCTTCTTCTCTTCAAGTTCCTCTTTCTTCTCTTTCAGTTCTTCCTTTTTCACTTCCAGATCTTCTTTTCTAATCTGCTCTTTCTTATCCTTTAGTTTCTCCTGAGTTTCTTTATATTCTGTCATTGATTTTTCATAATCTGCTTTTGCATCATAAACATCAATAACAGTTTTACTAAGTTCGGTTACACGGTCAGCTGTAAAAGCCGTTACAACAACAAGTCCTGCAGTAGTAGCTGCTGTTACGCCAGCAGCAGCAGTGGGGACGACTGTTGTCACCACATATCCGGCTGCATTGACCGCTCCTGTTACTGCTGTTTTTGCAACCCGGGCAATTGTAGATCCAGTTCCATTTACTGCTTCTCCTACCGTACTGATTACACCTGTAGCAACTCCAGCAACTTTGCCTCCGGTATCAGCGATAACCTTTGCAGTTCCTTTCACAACACTACCGGCTGCTGATACACCTGCTTCCAGGCCGGTTTTAAGGGTATCCAGCCAACCCCATCCTTTTCCATCAGGACCGTAATAAGAAGAAGCGCCGGTAGCCGGATCAAAAACAATAAACACACTTCCTGTAAAATTACCGACTTCTACTTCTTCACCGGGAACAATAACAGTATACCCTGATTCTACAGCATTTTCTACTATTATTTTCTGATCTTTAGAGATACTGAGGGAGGAATTTTTATCTGCCCAGTTTGAATCATTAAGTGTTAGTATCGGAATGCCTTGATCTCCTGCTTCTCTTATAATTTCCGAAGTGGAGTAGGCTGTTACATTGTAACTAAGGGAAAGCATGCTCTGTTCCATAGAAGATGCGGTCATTCCCCGGGTAAAAAGAAAAGCATATGACTTTGCAGAATCACCATCTTTTGCTGCAGGATTTATAATGTCCCGTACGATGTCTGTATAAACACCGTTCATCTTTATACTTCTATTATCATCTGCTTCAGTAATATCAAACTCAGTTCCAACGAGAATCACAGATGGATGTCTGGTATATACAACGTTTGTAGCTTTAGCAGCAATATTATTGTATAATCCGTATTTCCCCCAAAAAGTAAGTGCCTGTAAGTTCAAAAGTTCCCCATATAATTCGTCTTTTGTAACATTGAAATAATCCATATCCAGCAGTTCACTGGTTACTTCATACCTTTCTACTCTCTCAGACATATGAGCAGTTGAAACCGGTTGCAATGCAAGACCAATTACAAAATAAGCACCTGTTTGAAGTGTACGGGTGTAGGAATCAGTTTGCCCGCCCGGTGCAATGAAACTAATTTCCAGCTCTTGTTCAGAACCCAGTGTTTCTGGATCTCCAACAGCTTTTAGTGCGCCGTCCACTCTAAGAAGTGCGGACATATTAATTTCAAGTGCATTCAATTCACTTAGATTATCTGTACTGTTAAAATTAGTCCTATCGTCCTCATTGCTGGGTTCATAAAAAACAGAGATCCTTTTTCCTGCTACCTCTGTTGTATCCAGGACAATATCAATTCCAGTGAAATTAATTCCCAATTTATGGTTGAATATATCGGGCAGGTCTGCATATTCTCCATGCACTCCTATTGTCTTATATGGAAGTTCTTCTGGTATAGTATCGTAATCTGTGTGAGGTATGATTTGTTTTGTGCCAAAAATTTCACTGTTGCTCTTGTTTGCATATTTGGTATTGATAAGAGAACTGAAATTGTCACTCATTATAGAAAAAGAACTATTTATGCCTGAAATATTAATGCCAGTTACATTATCACCGGAAGTATTGATATTATCTTGCAGAATGGAACTATAATTATCTGAATCCTGTGCAAGACTTATGAGATCCATTCCAGAAGTATAATTGTATTGTTTGAAAGATGGGTCAAATTGAATCCAATTTCCATCTACATAGGCCTCTACCCATATATGATCAAACTGTATTCCATTAGAAACAGATTGTGCGGATATTCCATTTTTCAGAAGCATATCCTCAATGGCACTTTCATTTTCCATCCCAAAATAATTCTTTGCCTGTTCGCTATCGAGCTCTATTGTCCCGTAAACATAGCGAGCAGGGATATCAGAAGCCCTGAGGAGACTTATTGTAAGAGAAGCTAGATCAGCATCATTGCCTTTTCGATCCATATAGGTAAGGTGGGCTCCCTTTAGGGAACCAAAATAGGGTACGTATTCGGGCTCTGTAGAAATCCCCATTTGAATAATTACTGAAACAGAGACAGACCTGTCTATATTATGGATTAATAATTTGAACTTGACCTCTTTGACCTGATTTCTGTATTTTGTTGCCCTGAGTTCTTCCCAGTACTCATTTGACAAAATACATTCATCCCCTTTGTGTTTTGT
>NZ_CP017881.1:1657703-1673649 GCF_002761295.1 Methanohalophilus portucalensis
ATGGTCATCAGGTCCCAGTCATCCTGGGTGCATTTCTCACCGGTCTGGGCACGGTCATAAAAATCATAGCAAGTTACGGATTTGGTAAATGTCATAAATTATCCTCCCGGTTTTATTTTTTCATTAATTCAAGAGCCACGTTTGCTGCTTCTGCTGCATTTTCTGCTGTTGCGTCAGCACCGATTTCCTTAATCCAGGAATCTGTGACAGGAGCGCCACCGAACATTACTTTTACAGAGTCACGGAGACCTTCTTCATCAAGCAGACGCATGACGTCTTTCTGGCCGAGCATGGAAGTGGTCATAAGGGCAGAGCCGGAGAGCATAAGTTTCTCGCCTTTGTGGGCTGCTACTTCTTCGATGACCTTGTCGTTGGGTACGTCAACACCCATGTCGATAACGGTGAAACCGTTTGCACCGAGCATGGTTGCAACAAGCCTGTGACCTATATCGTGGATGTCGCCTTCCTGGACGAACTTGATGCAGGTCCCAACGGATTCTGAGGTCTCGTCCTCTGCAAGGATTGGATCAAGAATTTCCATTGCGGCTTTCATGGCCTTGGCAGACATCATGATCTGCGGAAGGTAGACTTCGGCGGCTTCGAATTTGTCACCGATGATCTTCATACCCACAGACAGACCATCGTTGATGATCTCGAAAGGAGTTAAACCTGCATCCAGGGCTTCCTGGACAAGAGGACCAGCACCATTGATGTCCTGGTTGACAATCGCATCTCTGAGTTTATCATACATTTCCTGTTTTCCCATTAAATCACCTATATCTAACTGTACAACAGCTGTCATATCATAGGCTGCTGTTACAATGAACTTAAAAAGCAATTTTATATAACCTAGCCGACCACGGTTTTTCAATCTACATAAAAATAGTAGATACTTCAATAATTCAAAAAGCAATTCAAAAGGACAAATTTAAACAAAAAGATTATGACATTAAAATCGACAACGTTTTTGAAAAATAAGATACAGTCATTTCACTATATAAATAGGATTTTAACCAATATTCCTAATATGGAATTTCAGTAAGATTAAGTATACTGGGATTGGGTACAACACCATAATAGACAATCAATAATTCATAAAAACCGAAACGAATATGTATCCTTCTAACTGTATCATTTATACTTGTTAGATTTACATCAAAGTAATCTAAAAGTATAAGGTAAATTCATGAAAATATCTACTGGTGATAATGTGATTAGTGTTAATGAAAAAGGACTTGCAATAATTGATGAAATGCTGGACTGGGAAGATGAGATCAATGTCGAATCCAAACAGCTCGAAAATGGCGCTACAATAATTGATTGTGGAGTCAATGCCCAGGGTGGCTATGACGCAGGTATGTATCTCTCACGCCTCTGTCTTGCCGATCTTGCAGAAATTACCTACACCAAATTCAACCTTGACGGACTCCCGGTGCCTGCAATTCAGGTCGTAACCGATCATCCCACAGTCGCTTGCATGGGTTCCCAGTATGCGGGCTGGAGAATTTCCGTTGGCAAGTATTTCGGAATGGGTTCAGGTCCTGCACGTGCCCTTGGACTCAAACCAAAGGAGCTTTACCAGGAAATAGATTACAAGGATGACGCCGAAGCTGCTGTGCTTATAATGGAATCCGGCAAACTTCCGGATGAGGAAGTAGTAGAATATATCGCCAAACACTGCAGTGTTGATCCGGAAAATGTCTATATCGCTGTGGCACCTACTGCATCCATCGCAGGTTCTGTCCAGATCTCTGCCCGTATAGTTGAGACAGGTATCCACAAAATGGAATCCGTAGGATTCGATATCAACACAATTAAAAGTGGTTTCGGTGTGGCACCAATAGCACCTATTGTTGGTGACGATACAAAATGCATGGGTTCAACCAATGACTGTGTAATCTACTGCGGTGAAACCTACTACACAGTGGACTATGGACAGGATGATCTTGAGGAATATGTCAAAAAGACACCATCCACAACTTCCAGAGACTTTGGAAAACCTTTCTATACAACATTCAAGGAAGCAGAATTCGACTTCTTCAAAGTAGATGCAGGCATGTTTGCCCCGGCAAGAATTACCGTAAACGATGTTGCATCCAAAAAATCATACACTGCAGGGCGCATCAATCCCGGTATCCTGCTCGAATCCTTTGGAATCAAGGAGGTATAATCCTCCTTTTAATTTTGGTGATCTAAGTGGAAATAATTGAAAAATCCGAAGGAATAGGTGCATTGTTGAAAAGTTTTGCATCTCTGGCCAAAGAATCGCAAAAAATCATTTTTATTGGAACTCCGGGGTTTTGTACTCCTTTTGCAGAAATTGCCGCTTATTCCCTGCGTAAAAGTTCCAAACAGATGGGATTTATAGCCAATACTGATATCGAAAAAGCAAAACAACTAATCCCCACGGATATGGGAATGCAACTAGGCGATACAATTGATTATCATGCTGATACGATCGTACTGCTTGGCGGGCTTGCCATGCCCAAAATCGGAGTGGAACCAGAGGAATTGAAAACGACTCTTGAATCCATATATGAGGGGTCTCAAAAGAAACTGCTTATAGGCATCTGTTTCCAGTCAATATTTGAAAAACAGGGATGGAACGATGCTCTGGATTTCGATTACATAATTGATTCGGACATGTCAGTGTCCCTGAAGAAAACATGATAAATTTCTTTTACCATATACGTGCGTCCACGACAACATGCCAGACGCCCGGGGAATATTTTTTGATACTGCGACACTCCATAATCTCCACATTTCTCCCCTGCATTTTTGCTGCCTTTTTAATCTGCCCGATTGGCCTATCAAACATTAAATTTTCAGCCAGTGCTTCATGAAAATGCAATATACCCCCTTTTTTACTTAATGCACCAATTGCAACAGGCAAATAATCTGCTGTTCCTCCCACATATCCCATGATTATCCGATCAGCAACTCCTTTAGGTGTTACTTCAGCACAGTTGCCATGCAGGGGTTGTACAATATGTTGCACATTATTCAATCTGACATTGTCCTTGAGGTAGCCAAATGAGACCGGATTCAGCTCAATCGAGTATATTTTTTCAGGTTGGGAATGCACTGCCATCGGGAGAGTGAAATAACCAATTCCAGCAAACATATCAACAACAATTTCCCCTTTTCCAAGTTTACTCATCCTGTTTTTTTCCCTGAGGTTGCCTTTGGAATACATAACCTCTGTCACATCAAGTTTGAAATAACAGCCATTCTCTTTGTGTATTGTTTCTGTGGTATTACCACTCACAAGCTGTCTTTTTGGTTGCCTTAAACTGCCATTGATACCCAAATCCCGTACAACAGTGTCACAAGAGGGATACATATGCAGTAATTCATCAGCAATTTCTATTCCCCTGTGCATTATTTTTTCAGGAATTGTAACTACTATAATGTTTCCAAGAATTTGCCAGCCGGACGGGATTTTTTCCAGTTCCTCCGGTTTCATTTTACCAGCAAGCCTTTCTTTCAGACTCATCTGCTGACGGTAGAACTCCGGTTGTTCCTGACGTTTTATTTCATATCCACTTACCAAATCTGTGACAGGAATTTCAACAAAACTTCCACCTTCAACAATGCGAGATACGAATTTTCGACTCCAATCCAGCAACCCCCTGGATTGTAATTCAAATCTTACTTTTTCAGTATCCCTGGCAGGTACTATTACTGCAAAATTTTCTTCCATTCAGCTCATTGAGAGGTATGTTTTGTTATAAAATTCATTCGGAATGGAGCGAACATTTATATACCCCACTCCCCTTATAACTCATCTGGATGAACGCTACGAACCGCACGGCCCTTTTTGCTACCAGTAATGGTTTCATTGCAATAAACGGTGCCGTTAAATTGCATATAATGGATTTACTGGACAAACGGCCATGTTCTTTCGATGAGATTGTCCAAACTACAGGTAAAGCTAAATCCACTGTATCAGTACATCTTAACGATCTTAAAAAAGCAAACCTATTGAGAGAATCAGTAGACGCGGTGGATAGGCGAAAGAAGAATTATAGTTTATCCTCAAAATACGTAGCCTGTTCACAAAAACCGCTGGATACTCACTACTACCACAGCCTGGAAAATTTCTCAAGCACATTTTCCAGTGAAACTGATTTTTTCCAGAACGTTTTCTGTGCTTTCAAAGCAGGCTTTGAAGCCCAGGGCATTGATCATAATCCTATAGTCAAACATATAGGAAGTGACATCGGCAAACAGATCGCAAATACTTTTGAGCAAGGTGATTTCTTTGACAGCCTTGAAGAAGTACGCTCTTTCTGGAAATGCTATAAACTGGGAAAAGTACAGATTGAAGATACAGATCCTCTTACTATCAAAGTAAAAGATTGTTTTGAATGTATGTCAATGCCTGTTCTTGGCCACCCAATATGCACTTTTGATGAAGGAATGCTGGAAGGCATCCTTCATAAGATCACCGGTGAGAGGGCTTTAATAAAAGAAATAGAGTGTTATGCAACAGGGGATAACCATTGCCTTTTCATCAAGGTATGATTACGTTTCTGAACGGATTACACCCATATCAGCATTGAGTTTTGGACCGATCTCTGCAACAATACCCGGCCCATCCGTAGTTTCCCTGCATATCACGCAATGTTCCATAATTCCCAATCTTTCAGTACCATAAATATCCCTGCTGTGGCCTGTTTTTTTCAGCACTGACTTGAGCTGGGAACGTGTAACTGAATTTACAATAATCCTGTCCGTGGAAGCTTTCTTCCATTCCCATAATTTATCGGCCTGTTGACCGGTAAATCTTACCTGTTCACCAGCATTTGTATTGACAATTTCCACTTTAACAGGCATATATGGAATAAGACCAAAACGAGTTGCTACCTGATCCGGACTGCCTGTTCCCAGATTTTTCAGTCCGCTCGCAGTGATAGAGACTTTTTTACCAATGTCTACAACTATTTTATCTTCTTTTATGGATTGTATATAACCACGGTATTTTTTCCCTGCTACAGGTTCATATACAGGTGTACCATATTTTTCCTTCAGGAAATGAATCGCAAATTCCGCATCATCCCCATCCGCATCTACGGTAACCCACTTGTTTTTGGAAAAACCTATTTCCAATTTCATGTCAAGATCCTTGAGGTCATCTGTAAATTTTGCAGCAATTGCATCAAGGGTCTGTTCTGTATTTGAATACACTTTTATTGCCAATTCAGTTTGCATATAATCCCGCACAAAAGAAGAGAAATTTATTTTCTGCCCAGCAGTTTATCGAAGACCTCTTTGGTGTTACCATAAGCAATGAGAACATCATCATGTATAGGTTCCTCTGAATTCTCAATTGTATCCCCTATCATATGTATTTCCCTGCTGAAAGGACCCAGTTTCAATTTAATCCGGTCTTCACTGGCATTTGCTTCTACCAGTTGTCCATAGATTTCCTCTATCTTATTTCTTAATGTTTTAATACGTTCCAATATTTCTTTGGACTCCCTGTTCAGTTGTGTTCCTTCACTCTCTTCCTCTTCAACTGATTCTACCAGTTCCCTGTACTTTTCAGGAAGGTTCTCCCCGAGTGTTGTAATAAAATCCCTGAGATTTGTTACTACATCTACACCATATTCTGTCAGTTCTACATATTTTATTCTACCTTCAGATGTGAACTGTACAAGTCCCATATCAGCCATCTTGGAAAGGATTTTTGTAGTATGTGCAAAAGTCGAATTTATTTGTTTTGTAATAACAGAAGCATACGTCTTTCTAAGAGACCATATAGTAAGGAGTGCAAGGGTTGGTTTTTCCTGAAGGAACAGGTTTTCTACTTCTTCGCGGGACATTAGAAAATCACCTGATAATACCGTGAGAGGTATCTCAACGTCTATTCTTTATATATATCTTTTTGTTGTATATATATCAATACATATTGGAGAGAATCGACTTTATCACACTTAGAGGGGCATCAGTCTTAAAGGACATCCCACTGAAATGTGTCCTGCTGGCCGCATACCCCTTATCCCTCAGATCATCAATGGTCTTTTCAATACGTGGAGCTGCCACAGAGAGCTGTTTACATAGCCTGTGTTGATCATAAAAGAAAGGAATATCAAATTCATCCAAACAGGTCTGGATTATTTTACAGGCTTTTTTCTTCTTTCCAAAGGGTCTTTTTTCAATTTCTTCCATGACCTTGGAACAAAAAATACTGTCATGTAACTTACCAAGCCAGAGAAGACCTCCTGATTTCATTTCAGTCCCACATTCCGGGCAGGTTTTTTCCATGAAAACAGAGTAGCCTTTTTTCCATTCACGGTAACTACAATTGTCACAATGTGTGACATAACCCAGCTCCTTAAGTGTCCTATCAGCATTCTTAGCCCCGCTTTTAATCCCTACATAAGCCCTGACATAGTGACGCGTGGCGTGGGAAAGTAATGTTTCCATTCCTTTCTCATGGCGTGCCAGATGGCGGGCAATAGATCCCAGCAGTATCCTCAGTCCCATTTCACTGTGATATTCATTATTGAGTGCAACTGCAGCGTACTTACGAATACCGGAATTCAGATGAGCCCCGCAAAGAGGAGCAGTGTCAGTAGCTGTAACCTCCAGCAAGTTTACAGCAGAGCGACTGGCAGCATCCAGATAAGGAGCAGGACTTCCAAAAGGGTCCAGATCCACGATGTTGAATCGTTTTTCGTGGAGGAGAGTATTTGCATTTCTACAGGATGTTTCAGCAATATCGGACAGGCCATTGAGTTTAATGTTTTGTTCGATAAAATCACAGGCCTCTGCATCCCAGTCATTAAGTGTTGTCCTGAGACCTACCTCATTTGCTATTCGCAACCCTCTGATGCCGGAAGCTGCCATTGCGTCCACATAATCGATCTCTGAAGGAGGCCTTTCTTCAAAATCGAAATAATCCTTAACAAAAACAGAAGTTGCTGCCACGGTAATATCCCGGTTAAGCTCCATATGAGAATTATAGAAAACCGGTGAATTCACAGGCAGTTTATCTTCAATAGCAGCGGAAGGAACCTCCACTTCGGTGGTCCCTTCTGTTATTTTTCTTGTATCCATGTCATCTACATGACATGGTTTTTTTATTTAACCGTAATTGTCACATTCATGCCAGAATACGGAGGTATGTAAAATGAATAGTTTCCGGTTTCGTTGAAAGTATACTTAAAAGTCCTCCCATAAGAAATCCTCTGATCTTCCCACAAACCATCTTCACTTTTCAGTGTAAATATACCGGGTTCTTTTTTCTGGTTTCTCCACACAACTGTGTCTGTTCTATTTATTTCTCGTACTTTAGGACTAATATAAAAACTGTTTATAAATATATTATGAGTCTTTGGAGTATATTCCTCCAATTCCGTTTCATCGGATTCACTTACATTATCTTCTCCATTCAAATCTTCATCTGGCTGGATATCTTCATCTGACTGATTATTCTCACCATTTACTGAAACCTGCTCATCCTGATCCGTAGTATCCTGTGTTGTACAGCCCAATCCCAGCAGGGATATCACAACTAAAAGTACGATTATTTTTTTCATCCGACCACTCCTCTAATTTATTTGTTAAACAATAAGTATCTCTAAAGTTATCAAACTTTCTGGCATAAATAAACAGCAGAGATATCTATTTAAATATATATGCCAATTTGTGCCGCGGTCATTTTCATTAATGTATAAAAGGAGAATGCATCAATGTCTGTAAAAAACCCCCTCGGCGAAAAGATAAGCCAGCTCAGACAATCCAGGGAGATGTCACAGGATGAACTGGCAAAAGCAAGTAACAACGATGTTGAACTGATAGACAAACTGGAAAACGGAGCTCTTGTTCCTTCACTAACACCTCTTTTTAACATTGCAAGAGCCCTGGGGGTGCGACTTGGCACCTTTCTTGATGATGCTCCCCAGAACGGCCCGGTGCTTGTAAAATCAGGTAAATCGAAACATGTTGTCCGCTTCTCCGGCAAATGTTCCAATTGCAAAGAGAGTTCACTTGAATTCAACTCATTAGCAGCTGACAAACAGGACCGCCATATGGAGCCTTTCATAATTGATGTACATCCACAAAAAGGAGAACACCCCCTTTCATCCCATGAAGGAGAAGAATTTATTTATGTGCTGGAAGGTGAAATCGAGATTCTCTACGGAAAAGAAACCTACAATCTTGAAGCCGGTGACAGTATCTACTACGATTCCGTAGTTCCCCACGACCTGCATGCAGTTGATGAAGATGCACAGATAATGGCAGTTGTATACACACCTTACTAAGGAATTCCTATGTTCACACTAACAGTTGCTCCGCGTTTTGGAGATATTGACGGCCTTCGTCATGTAAATAATACCGTAATTCCCGAGTGGTTCGAAATGGGGCGAAATCCCATATTCCGAATATTCACTCCAGATCTGGATCTCACTCCGGAAAAGTGGCGGCTTATTATGGCTCGCACAGAATTCGATTTCCTGGGAGAGATGTATTTTGACGGGGATGTCGAAATACGCACCTATATTGCCCGCCTTGGTAATTCCTCTTTTACAATCGGGCATGAAGCCTGGCAAAGAGGCGAATTAAAAGCAAAAGGCAAAGCAGTAATTGTACATTATGATTTCATGGAAAAGAAGGCTTTACCAATTCCACCTGAGATACGTACAAGACTCGAGGAACACCTGATAGAGGAACAGTAAACATAAAGGAGCTGGTACTATTCGTTTTGAAAACGAGACTATAACAGATGTCTTCGAAGAGATGGTTAAAAAATATCCTCAAAAGGATTTTATGGTTTATCCAGACCGGGATCTTCGTTTTAATTACAGTGAATTCAATGAGCGTGTGGAGGATCTGGCAAAAGGTTTTCTTGCCCTGGGACTTAAAAAGGGGGACCACATAGGCATATGGGCCCGCAATGTGCCCGACTGGCTGACTTTCCTGTTTGCAACTTCTAAGATCGGAGCAGTCCTTGTAACTGTAAATACCTCATACCGAAGCCACGAACTTGCTTATGTGGTAAAACAGTCCGATATGAAAGCACTGGCCATAATCGATGGATTCAGAAATGTGGACTATGTTCAAACTGTTTATGACATTGTGCCTGAACTCAAAACACAGCAAAGAGGAAATCTTACAAGCCAGGAATTCCCTGAGCTAAATCATGTAATCTACATCGGACAGGAAAAACACCGGGGCATGTACAATACCCGTGAATTGCTTCTGCTTGGAAAACATGAATCTGACGCCGAACTTGCACAAATAAAAGCTTCCACTACCGCTGATGATGTGGTCAACATGCAGTACACCTCCGGTACAACCGGTTTCCCGAAAGGAGTAATGCTGACCCACAAAAATATTCTCAACAACGGTTATTACATAGGTGAAAAACAAAAATTCACAGATCAAGATCGCCTGTGTCTGCCTGTGCCCCTATTCCACTGTTTTGGGATTGTGCTCGGCGTACTTGCGGCCCTGAGTCACGGGGCAACGCTGGTTATGATTGAAGCATTTGATCCGCTCCTTGTACTCGCAGCAGTCCAGAAAGAGAAATGTACGGCCCTTTATGGCGTACCTACCATGTTCATTGCAGAACTCAACCATCCAATGTTCGACATGTTTGACCTGTCATCCCTGCGTACAGGAATCATGGCAGGATCACCGTGTCCCATCGAAACCATGAAAAAAGTCATTTCAGATATGCACTGTGATGAGATCACAATTGCTTACGGACTCACGGAAGCCTCTCCGGTAATGACCCAGACCAGTACCGATGATACCATTGAAAGGAGGGTCAGCACCGTAGGTATAGAAATGCCACAAATCGAAGTCAAAATAGTGGACCCGGATACAGGTGAAAAACTCGCCCCAGGACAACAAGGTGAAATCTGCTGTCGCGGTTACAATATAATGAAAGGTTACTACAAAATGCCTGAAAAGACAGCCGAGACGATCGACAGGGATGGATGGCTCCACAGTGGTGATCTGGGGACCGTAGATGAATATGGATACTACAAGATTACCGGCCGTATCAAGGACATGATCATTCGTGGCGGGGAAAATATATACCCAAGAGAGATCGAAGAATTCCTGTACACCATAGACGGAGTCAAGGATGCACAGGTGGTAGGTATCCCTGATGAAAGGTACGGTGAGATCGTAGGTGCTTTTGTAATGCTTCAGGAAGGAGCTGATCTGAGCGAGGAAGACATACGTGATTATAGTATGGAGAAAATTGCACGGTACAAAGTTCCAAAACATGTATTTATAGTGGATGAATACCCAATGACAGCAAGTGGTAAAATCCAGAAATTCAAGTTGCGTGAGATGGCAACTGAATTACTGGAAAAGGAGAAAAAGGAAGAAGAGCAGATTTAATTATCACTCTTTTTAATTTTTACTCATAAAGCCACATGTCATAATCCAGCGACGTTGTTTTTTTGGCACATTCACTTCCATTATGTATCATTTCATCTATTCTTCTTTTCAAATTATCAGGATACATGGCTCCAACTTCCGTTTTTATGAGATTTTAATCGCAAAAGTAGAGAAATGTGGGAGTACCCCGAATATTATATTTTTTACAATACCGGGATTTACCTTCGGGTTAACCATCACAAAATTAATTGGATTCCCATAATGTTTTGAATATTCTTTGAAATGAGGCTCAATAGCCCTGCAATGAGGACATGTGGCCAGGAATACTCTGACAAGGGCCGGTTTTGTCTCTGCTCAACAATATACGCCAGTGTACTGTCAGGGGCATGAACTATTGATTGGTTCATCACATATTATTTTGCATGGATAAAATGAAATTTTCTCAAATTTAAAGGCTCATGCCGGGGATTATAATTTTCTCAATTCCATTTTTCTTTTCGGAATTTGTGAAGAGTTATCTCAATGGTAGTACTCAGGTCCTTTTCAGTAAAAGGTTTCAATATATATCCATCAGGATCTGTTTCTTTGGCTTTCTTAAAAGTTACATCATCCGAATGTGCCGTAAGATAAACCACCGGAAGAGAAAATCTATCTTTGATTATTTTGGTTGCTTCAATACCATCCATATCACCTTTAAGCCTGATATCCATAAGCACCAAATCCGGGAAGGTGCCTTCTACCTTGGTAATTGCATCTTTTCCCGTAGAAGCAACACCTGAAACAATATAACCCAGATCTTTCAAACGGCGTTTTATTACCATTGCTACTATAGCTTCATCTTCTACAACCAGTATTCGTGATTTATTCAATATCACACCTCTTTATCCCTAAAAGTAATCCTGAAACAGGTCCTGTAATCTGAAGTATCAAGTTTAATATCCCCTTCTATCTGGCTTACGAGATTGGAAACAAGTTGTAATCCAAGTGATTCGGTATTTTTGAAGTCTATATCATCCGGGAATGCACCACCCGAATCTTCAACCTTCAATATGAATTGACCTGCAGACTTAAAAAAGTCAATGCTAATTTCCCCCTCCTCACCCTCAATAAAAGCATGCTGTAAGGCATTTGAAGTTAATTCATTGATAATAATACCCAGAGGCACGGCAGAATCCATATCCAAATATAAGTTCTCAACATTGAGGTTAATTTCGATAGCATCCTCATTTACATTATAGGAATTAATGAGGTGTTCAACAAGATCTTCGACATAATCCGACAAATTGAGACTGGTAAGGTTTTCGGAATGATACAGTTTTTCATGGATCAGGGCAATTGAACGTACCCTGTTCTCACTTTGCTTGAAGGCTTCCATAACTTCATCCGATTTGAAATTGAGAGATTCAAGGTAAAGAAGACCGGAGACGACCTGCAAATTATTTTTAATCCTGTGATGAATCTCCTTTATTCGAATTTTTTCCATCTTTTTCAAGGCTTCTTCAGCCTTTTTACGTTCATTGATATCCAGAATAATTCCCTGCAATTTATTTGAATGGTTTGCAGAGAAATTACCAATAAAAGTTCTCTCCTCAACCCACTTTATCTCTCTGTCTCGCGTAATTATACGATATTCATAATTAAATTCCTTGTCCCCTCTGTTAATTGCTTCAAGGAGATTCTGCTCAACATTTCCAAGATCTTCAGGCACTACCAGATCAGCATAGGTAATATGACCCTTTGTAAACTCATCCTGAGTATAACCAAACTGGGAAATATTCCTGGACACAAATTCTACCGGCCAGTTTTTCTGGGACTTCCACTTGAATACGACTACAGGGCTGCGGTTTACTACAGCTTCCATTTCTGCACGCAATCGGTTTGCATCCTGCAGGCTATCAAGAACCTCATTGAGTCCTTCCGGAATTTTCTTGAAATCAATATCTACATCTGTATTTGCCCTGACGTTAAAGTCTCCTTCCAAAGCTGAATCCGAAATTGTCCTGAACTCATCCACAATCCCGTTTATCCGATTGGTAAATGAAGCTGCAATAAGATATGCCATCAGTCCCATAAAAACAATGGAAAATGTGTATATCGTAAACAACATCGACCGCAGGGAAGCTACACCTGCAAAGATCTCATCCTTTGGGACAGAAAGTAGAATTGAATAATTGCCTGTCGAAATGGGTTCATAAAAAAGTATCACATCCTTTCCGTTTGACGGGTCAACGATATCGACATGACCATTTTTGCCCTTTTCAATATCAATGGCAACCTCATGAAAGACGGGATTATCAAAGTCCCTGAGCGTTTTGGAACTAATCCAATCCTTATTTGTGGGATGGGAAATAATAACACCGGTATTACTCACCATAAACAAATAACCGGTCTCAAAAGCCTTTACACTACTAACCGTATTGTCTACGTAATCCAGACCTACATCCACCCCGCCTATACCTATGAATTCATCGTTCTCAATTATCGGGGAGACATAACTCACAATCAAAGCACCCTGATAAAAATAGGGCTCGGTTAAAACATCCTGTTTTGTATGTTTTGGTAACTGATAATAATCTGATGTACTGTAATCAACAAGTGGCTCAACATCTATATCTCCCTCAATCCTGTTCCAGTAGGGAAGGAATCTGCCCGTACCATCGTGAGCTGTGGTATTTATATAACGTTCATCCCTTCCATCAAAAGCATCAGGCTCAAAGCCACTATAAGTTCCTATAAGCTGAGGATTATCCTCAAGTATACTTTTTATTATATCGTTGGCTCCTTCTCTTGTAGAAGAATCATGAATAGCACCCATTGTGGTGGCTATATTCCTTGCAATAGCCATATTGGACTTCATGTCTGCATTGAATTGGTTGGCATAACTTTGTGCCATTTTAGCAGACTGGTCATAAGCAAGCTGTTCCTCCTGAGAAGTAACCGTTGATATGACTATTGAAGATGAAATAGACAGGATGAGAAAAACACTGACCACAATATAAAGAACAAGTTTAAACCTGAGTGACAGGTCTTTCCATGCCAAATCAATCACTTCCGTTTATGATTTCAGACAGCATATCAGAAGAAACGGGAACAGAGAGGTCACGATAATAAACAAATAGCTGTGCCCCCCATTCAATTGAACCTTCAGTGAAACTTATTATGTCCCTGTGGTCATACATGTGTGATTTATTGAAAAAACAGAAGTAAGTAAAATCATCACCAATAGTCAAAGAAGGAATATAGTCGTTTTCCCGGAAAAGCCTTATATCAACATTTTCCTGCTCGATCAGTTTTTGCATATCTGAAGGCGATTCGGCCAATATTCTTTCCATTACAGAAGCCGTAAAAAGCAATTCCAGATTCTTGCCTGCAGAAGAAAGGTAATTAAAAAATTCAACATGATCGGGATGAAAAAAAGAAATCAGACATTTAATATAATTGGATTGGAGCATATTTGAATGCAACTGAGGTTGCAGATCATACATGTGATCAAGATCGGGTTCAATAACTTCAACTTCACCCAGCTGACCTATATTTTCCACTAAATGGCGGGGAATTACATCCATATCGCGTGTTTCCCAGTAATACTCCTTTGAATCAAAAACATCAAGCAAACATGCAAGGGGCAACAGGTTTTCAACTATTAAGCGCCCGGTAGTCGTAAGGTCATAGATCCCCTCATCATCTTTGGAGACAAGGCCTTTTTCCCGTAACTTTTTGATTTGAGGAAGAATGGAGGAAGAGGTTACATTAAGATGATCTTTTACCTTTTTTATATCAGTGGGGCCTTCAAGCAAAAGCAAAAGGAATCTTTCTCTCTTGTCGGAAAGAAAAATAGTGTCAATAAGTTCCTGTGGAGCCATCTAATATCCCTCAAATTTCAATCTTTTCACAAAGAGAGCAATAATAGTCGAAAAGCTCATCTCCCCATTTAAGGGCACTCTCATCAAAACTCATTATATCTTTATGATCATAACGGCCGTTTTTATCAAGAAAACTTATGTAAGTAAACCGCTCTGAAGTGTCAAGGCCTGGAGGTCTGCTATTTTCCGGAAAAATATACACATGAATATGTGGAGCCTTTATAAGGCGGGTCATTTTAGAATCGCATGACTGCTTCATTCTTTCAAAAACCGGTGGCGTCATAATCAATGACATGCTCTCTGCATGTTCCATTAATTCACAATAAATATCAGGATATTCAGGTCGATAAAAAGAGATTATCGATTTTATATTTTTGGACTTGAGCAGGTTTTCAGTGAATTCCCGGGGAATTTCAAATGTATGGTTCAGGTCAGGTTCAATCAAAAGGTAATTCCCAAGTTCATACAGCCTGCGAAATAATTTTGGTGGTAATTCACTTAAGTCATGTGCTTCCAGATAGGCATCATCATTGTTCACCATCTCTATCGTGTTCAAGAGAGGAAGCATTTTCTCAACAATTAATTCCCCTATCATGGAAAGACAGTATTGTTCACTCTCTTCAACTATCAAGTACTTCTCTTTCAGTTTTTTGATCTGGGGCATCATCCCCCTGGAAGTCACATTCAGAGAGGTCTTGATCTGATCGATGTTCCTGGGGCCTTCCATTAAAAGAAGCAAGAGATTTGATCTCTTATCAGAAAGCCAAACAGTATCACTTAGCGAAGAACCCATTATATCTGATAGCTGATGGAAGTGTATATTATTAATAGTTTCTGTATAAAAAAGGGAAAAACAAGATCGGTATATGATACCGATCTTGACCAGTGGTCTTAGAATACCAGACCCAGGTCTTCGAGTTTCTTCTTTGCACCGTCATAGACCTTGACGTATTCCTCGGTCGGTGTAACGGTTGCAACATCATAGCATTCCTGGAACGTCTTGCCTGCAGGTGCGTTGGCATAATCGCCTTCATAGCTTGCTACAAGTTTATCCAGAATCTGGTTGACAGTATTGATATCCATACCAGCAGTTGCACGTGCGACTTCTCCCATCATACGTGCTTCCATACCGGTTGTCTTGTCAGTGATAACACCCTTTGCGGCTGCAACACCGGACAGGATCTCACGACCGGATGCAGTATCGGTCATAGACTGGGCTGCAGCCTCAAGCAGGCACATCTCGGTGCATGGACCGGCACATGGATAGTACTGGTTACCGGACATAAGGTCTGTGAACTCGGAAATGGTGGCACATGTCCAACCTGCGATCATAAGGGTCTCACGAGTGTTGGTGGATCCCCAGCGGATGTGCACTGGACCATCAAGGTGCCAGCTGGCACTGCTCATTACCATAGAGTTCAGGTGGGTTGCAACATCGACAATGGCTGTTTCCTCAACACCGCCGGCGTAGCCTCCAAAGATAGGCATCTGTTCATCCATGATGATGTCACTGTTACCCTTGTAGTGGGCAATGACAGCGATTGCGTCAAGATCGATCTTGAGTTCGTTCAACTGGGAGACTTCGTGGCTGTCGTTGGAGTTCATACCACCGACACAGTCTGCACCGATGTTACCCTGGGCAGACAGAGAAGTCTCAGGGCCCTAAACTGCCATACCAGGACGACCTGCCATGGAAGCGGCGGTCCTGATCTGACGGG
>NZ_CP017881.1:1973749-2084875 GCF_002761295.1 Methanohalophilus portucalensis
AGTTCCGGAGGAATCCGGGTAAAACTTGGAGCAGATGCAAAATCCCCTTTAAAAGCGATTGAAAAGAATGGAAATATCTGTATCTACAAAGGTGAGAAACTCCTTGCCTGCGGACAAATTGAAGAAGAATTGCTTCACTGTCCCGAGCAGGCGTATATCAATATGACAGAGACCTGTATATTTGACTGTAAATTCTGCCCGGTCCCTAAACTCAATGGCAGGGTCAAATCAGTGGAAGAAGTGCTGGATATGATAGAAAAAGCACATGATACAGGGAAGATGAAAGCCATATCCATAACTGCCGGGGTTGATGAGACAGTTGAAAAGGAAGTTGAAAGGGCAGTTGAGGTTGTCAGGAAATGCAAAAGATACCATGTACCCATCGGGGTTTCAGTATATCCCACAATCAATTCCAACAAACTGCTAAGAAAGGCCGGCGCAGATGAGATAAAATATAATGTAGAGACCATGGACCGCCAGCTTTACAGCGAACTCTGTGGCGACCAGGACCTTGATTTTATACTGGATTGCCTTTCCGAAGCTGTCCGGATGTTTGGCAAGAACAGGGTTTGTTCCAATTTCATAATTGGTTTGGGAGAAGATGATGAAACTGTAATGCAAGGAATACGGGAACTTGTACGCAGAGGTGTAGTTCCTATCCTGAGACCCGCAGCAAGCCATCCCCTCAGAAAGGGAGAGGTTAATATAGAGAGGCCTTCAAAGGAACGTCTCCTCAAACTCACCCGTTTCCTGAGAGAAGAACTGGATCAAGCCGGGCTTGATACAAGACTGTTCAGGACAATGTGCCTGCCATGCACAGGTTGTGACCTGGGCCCTCATAGAGATCTGGGATGAAAACCAGTAAATAAAAATTCATGCATATTGACACAATATGTCAATGTGTGGAGATTAGGGAAAGTATTTATTGCAAAGGGATTCCAAGGGGTGACTATGAGTCTGTTAGAAAAACTCTATAACATCAATGTGGGCTATATCATAGTAGCGGGGATTGCCCTGACTGCTCTGCTCTTTAAGTTCCTTCTCCAGTATGCCGAAGAAGGAAATTTTGTACTTGTTATATTGCTTGGTCTTGCTATTGCTTTTGTGGCCACATTAATTACCCGGGTACTCAAGAACCAGCGCTATTTGCAACAGCTTAAATAACATTCATTCCTTTCCCAGGCCTTTCAGGATTGCCTCCCTCCATTCAGAGGCGTTTTCCACATCATATATGTGCCTGGTAATACTTTCCTTTGATTCAAGGATTGCAAGTTTATCCTTGTGTAAAATTCCCTGTTTCTCAATCTCTGCCCCTGCAATATCCTTCAATCTGATAGTTTCGATATTGCCTTTATCCATCATGAGAAATCTGCGGTTGGTAAGCACCAGACAACCTTTTTTTTCCTATCCAAATTTCAGGAGGGTTTCGCCCCGCAGAAAAGAAGGACGAAACAATTCAAGATTCTCTGCAAAACTTTTCGGTTCCCTGATCGAAAGGGCCAGTACCTCAGGATTTTTCTCATCTATTACTATATAAAGTGAATTTGTATCCTGTTTCAAACCTATAATCGAACTTGCATCTATTCTCCTGATAAGTTCTTTTTTCTTTGAGAAAAGGGCAGTAGTTATTTTTTCAAAATAGATATGTTTCTTTGTGAGTACCAGCCAGATTTTGTTCCCTTCAATTGTTGCACTATGTCTTCCAAACACTTCCTCTCCGGTTTCAAGCACATCAACCCCCCGTCCTTTCCGGTGGAAACTCTCTCCTTCATCAGGACAATAATGATTAAGCATCTCAGTAAGCAGTGGACCTTCTATCAGCTTGAGATTGTGTTTTGCCCCTTCTTTCCTTCCTTCACCAGTAAAACTGGAAGTAGTAACAATAATTACTCCATCCACATTTTCCCTGTAGGACAAACTGCCATATTCACGCACTTCCTTGACCCCCACAGGCCCTGAATAACGTTTGGCCTGGACAAGCCATCGATGGGAAAGACCAAAATTATCAATAGATATTTCGATATCTACACCACCGTCCCTGCTTTGTTGTGTCGAGCGGGTATTATAGCCCATTTTTTCAAAAAGGTGAGCTACGAGCCTTTCAAAATCATACGGGTCAATTTTGAGCAGTTGGTTAATTTCCCACATCAAATCATTCATCCACGGTATAGGACAGGCCACATTCTGGACAGGAATACGTTACTGTTGTGGTAGCATTTTTATTTTTATTCTCTATCCTATCCATCCACGTGCCACAGGTTACACATTTCTGATCGAATATTGTTCGGTTGCTTGATTTTTCACTATCTGCTTTTGTAATATAAACCCCTCCAGGATAGGGAATTGTTGGTTGTGCACTATTTGTGAATAACCATACAAACCTTTAAATGTATGCAGTACAATCGCTAATTAGTAATTAATCAGAATCACAGATATAGCTTATGAAATATCTAAATAATGCGAGGGGAAGCATGGACGAACTCGAAGAAATAAGGAAGAGAAGAATGGAAGAGATAAAGACAGATCTCGAAAAGACCAACTGGCCTGCAGAAGCCATGATTGTATCAGATGCCGATTTTGAAGACTTTGTAAGCCGCTATCCGCTTGTTGTAGTGGACTGCTGGGCAGAATGGTGTGGTCCCTGCAAAAAAGTCGGACCGATAATAGACTCCCTTGCCGGGCAGATGCAGGGAAACGTTGTTTTTGGCAAACTCGATACGGACCAGAATCAGGTTACTGCGAGAAAATTCCAGATCACTGCAATTCCAACCCTTCTTGTGTTCAAAAATGGACAACTTGCAGACCGAATGGTAGGTGCATTGCCACAGGCAAGCATACAGGAAAAAATTAAATCATACCTCTGAGGGACAGATTTTATGTCACACAAACCCAGGATGGCCGAAACTCCTTCCGTAAGACTGATAGACCTGAAATCAAAATCCAATTCCTACTTCATAGTGGCTTCTGTAGAAGTGGGCAATACGACCACCAAATGCATCCTGACGGCCACAGACCTTGAAAAGGGTACAACATACCATGTGGTGAAAACCGTAAGGATGACAAGGGATGTAAGACAACCAAAACCTGGAGAAGAAGTATTCGGCAAGACACTTACAGGAGTGGAATTAAGCCGTGAATCTGTGGCAGAACTTGTCAAGAACACTCTCCTGGAAGCTGTCAAAAAAGCCAACCTCGACATAAAAAAGGATGTTCATTTCGTTGTCCGGTCCACCGGAGTGGTGGCCGGATTCGATGCACCGGAAGAAGTGGGAGAATTTATCAAAGCTCTTGCAGACGGTTGCCTTATGGCGGGCGTACCTCCTAAGAATATGACACCTCCGATGTCTCAGGATAACATAAACCCCAGGTTCCAGAAGTTCAGCAAACTCAATAAAGTTATTTTTGATGGTGCAGTTGCCAGTGTCCTTCCTCCCACCGGGGCCACAGGTGTGGAAATCGTGGCCAATGAAATGGAGGGAGAACTTGCGACCGCCGGTATTAAAGAAGGAGCGAAATGGGTGGATGTGGATTTCCGTAATCCCTGTTTATCGATGGATTTTGGAACTACACTTGACGGGCGTGTCATCAGCCCGGAGGAGCCCTATGCAAAGACCATTGGCAACTTCTGTGGCTATGCAGGAGCTATTCCCGATGCTATAATCCGTGGAACCCAGCTTGTGGACTTGGAACTGGGAACCGCTCTGGATGTCTTTGATGAAAAGCCTCCGGGAATGATTACCATGTTCCTGAAGGGGAAGAAAATAAAGGAATATGCAAACCGCTTAATAGAAAAAATATCTATCGAAAAGGTACCTGAAAATGTCACCCGTTATGGAAGTGTCCCTGTTAATCCTGCCGCTGCAGCTGAAATCGGAGTCGTGCTTATCGGATGTGATGTGGGTACCAATGGTTCAAAAATGGATGAATTAACAGAACTGGGTGCACAGATTTACAAAGAAGAGGGACTCAAGGTCCTGTTCGCAGTAATCGATGAAGTGATGGCAGGTGTAATCTACCGCCTTGTGGAAGTGGCACAGAAAGAAGGAGTTGTATTTCCTGAAACTTCCATTGGAGTCACCGGAAGGGCCGGCATATCAGGAGATAAACCCAAACTTGTGCTTGAAAAACTGGAAACACTGGGGTTGGGAGATAAAATCGAAGAAAAAGTCGTATTTGTCGATGATGGGCTTGCAAGGGGTGCAGCAGTTATGGCACGATGTATGAACTCACTGGGAACTCCCCATAATCCCCTGGGTGGCCATACAGGTGGAAAATGTATCCTCAAGGACAGGATCAAGTTGCAGAGCCAGTAATTTCATTTTTCGGAGAGGGTTTTTAGAGCCTTCTCCATTGCTTTTTTATGTAACTCCGCCGAATCATGAATTCCTCCCAGCTGCCCTCTGACGGCCCTGCAAGGGTATTGCTGGATTAACAAACCTGCCTTTGCCGGGGCATCCTCAACTGTTGTACCGATTAGTTTTTCCGCCATTTTCCATGTGCTGCCGCAGGGTGCACCTTTCAGGACCCGGACATCCGATATATAGCCGTTTTTAGTGGAGACTTCGAATTCCGGAAGACCGAATACGCTGGAATATGGTGCTGTTTCTTCCTTCTCCGGAAGGGTACAGCATATCTCATCCACCTCGATATGGATACCATATTCCGAAGATATTCTATCCAGTTCGACAAGCGGGGCCCGGGAAGAGCCTCCGGGTACGATCAATGAGGACACACCGGCTTGTCCTGCCATGCGGGCAATCACCGGTGTAATATCGGGATGCAAAGAGTAAGTTATTATGGTATCTGCATTGAATACATCCGGATTGATATCCAGTCTTTTTACAAATTCTTCCGGCTCATCCAGGAAATGGGGTAGCCTGGCAGGCAGGGAGGCAGTTTTGACTGTGAAATCCGAATATTGATGAAGCGTTTCTATCAATCTGTTGCCGTACTTACCCCTTGTAATTACTCCTATAATCGTCATACACTGGAAATGGAGAATAAGTAGTTATATTATTTACCATAAATATTACGCAGGTGAAAATATGGATGATATAGATCAATCAAAGGTATATTTTGTATGCAATACATGCAGCTTCGTATTTCAGGCAGACCCCAACTTCATGCCTATAAAATGCCCCCAATGTGGCAGTGAAGATACCGTCCGTACCTGAGAGATGTAAATGAAAGGAAAACTTGTCACAATTGAAGGGATCGACGGGTCGGGCAAGACCACCATAATGGAATACCTGAAACAAAATCCCGTTTATTCGGATATTATTTTTACACGGGAACCTACAAAAGACTGGATCGGCCAGGCTGTAATGCGGGCAATCCAGTCGGACGTTGATCCCCTTGCAGAGCTCTTATTGTTCACAGCCGATCATGCAGAACACATCCGAAATACGATCAAACCTGCAATTGAAGCTGGCAGAGTGATAATTTCAGACAGGTACTCAGACAGCAGAATTGCCTATCAGTCATCCACCCTTAAGGAAAGGTTCGATGAGCCGGTGGAGTGGATCAAGCAGTTGCATAAGGGTTGGACAGTTGTGCCGGACCTTACTTTACTGCTTGATATCGACCCCAAAATTGCCGTTTCAAGATGTAACAGTCGTGACGCACAGACCAAGTTTGAAAAGGTGGATTTCCTTTTGGGGGTTCGCAATGTATTCCTGCAACTTGCAGAAGAAAATCCTCAGCGATTTGTAATCATCGACGCATCACAGAGTCTGGAAAAAGTGAAAAAGGAAGTAGATAAAGCCATCCAAGAACTTGAATGATCAAAGCTCATTGGAGTCGGCAAATTCGATAAGGGCCTCTCCCAGCTGTCTTGCATATTTGGGATTGAGATTAAAACGACCCCGTTTCTGGCCCCCTCTTTCCTTTGCAATTTCCACATATTCTTTTTCATACTTTTCACTGGTTTCAAGTGAGATGGTAAGATACCATCCCCCACCCATTTTTATTTCATGATACGCTGCTTCAACATCCTCAAATGTATCTTCATCCATAGTTATCACCTGATTTTTTTATCGTAGTTGTTTTACTGGTATAACTTGTTTGTGCACTGCCGTTGCGACAAGTGCACCTGAAATCCCGGCGTTTTCAAGTTCTGCAATATCTGCCATATCCCGCACACCACCCCCCAGCAGAAGGGGATGGCGGGATATTTTAGCAAGATGGGAAAGCATATCAATGTCCATCCCTGAAGAGGTGCCTACACGGTCCAGATCAAGATAAATTATGTCTTTTAAGGGTAACTCATTGAGTATTTCTATTGCCCGATCAGGATTTTCAGGGACATCCGATGATTTAGACAGTAATTGACCATTTTTGCGATCAATGCTCACACTTATGCGGCCCGGATACCTGACTGCCAGATTCCTGATCACATCCATTGAAGCCGTTTCAGTACCCAGCACCAGAGTATCGGCAATTCGCAGCCATTTATCCGCATCCTCCTGCCTGTCTACACCAGCGTCCAACATGACATTAGATGTGGATGAAAGGAATTTTAATTCATCAATATTTTCTTTGTTTTCTCCTTCCCCCTGCAGGATATTGAGGTCGGCAATATAGACTTCCCGCGGATTGAGAGCTTCTATTATACCACAGGGACGGGAAATATCACATACCTGACTGGACAGATGAACCGCCTGATAGTTTTTCCGGTCACCTCCCCGGGCATGGACTGCAATACCATTATATATATCCAATACAAAGACAATTCGAAACATATTTAATATGACACTTTATTCCATCCTATAAAAAAGAGGCCATTACATGAAACTGCTGGTTAGTCCTATTAATAACGAAGAAGCAATCTCCGCCCTAAAAGGCGGTGCAGATATTATCGATGTCAAAAATCCAAAGGAAGGCTCTCTTGGTGCCAATTTCCCGGGAGTGATCAAAGGAGTAAAGGATACTGTAGGGAAGCAAAAACCCATCAGTGCGGCTCTAGGGGATTTTAACTACAAACCCGGCACCGCTGCCCTTGCTGCCTATGGTGCAGCAGCTGCAGGTGCGGATTATGTAAAAATTGGCCTGTATGATATCCAGACCGAGGAACAGGCCTATGAGATGCTTGCAGGAATCACCGAAGCTGTCAGGACAATGGACAATGTTCCGAAAGTTGTCGCATGTGCATATTCCGATTATGCGAGAATCAATTCCATCGATCCGGCTCTCTTACCGGCAATTGGTGCAAAGGCAGGAGTTGACCTGGTCATGGTTGATACGGGGGTAAAGGACGGACGTTCCACCTTCGAGTTCCTCAATGAAGCACAGCTTAAGGATTTCGTTGAAAAAGCACATGCAAATGGTCTGGAAACGGCTCTGGCAGGCAGCATCAAATTCGATGATATAGAAGCAATAAAGAACATCAAGCCGGATATCCTGGGTGTCAGGGGTATTGTCTGTGGCGGGGATCGTAGTACATCCATCAAGCAGGAACTTGTAGAACAGCTTCGTGCCCGCCTTAGCTAATATTTTTGGACCAAGTATGGTCTCCTCCAATCCAACCATCAATAAAATCGAAGTATGTGTGGCAGAGGCATACCACCGTGATGCGGGAAGAGGTATTGCCAGACTTAACAAGGACCTGATGGAAAAGGTTGGAGCAATCAGTGGAGATATAATATCTATTCAGGGTAAGCGTAAAACCTATGCCGTTGTATGGCCCGGCTACCTCGATGATGCAGGAAAAGCCATCATCAGAATTGATGGTAACCTGCGTAATAATGCAGGTATAGGTATCGATGATAAAGTAACTACCAAAAAGGTTGAAGCAAAAGACGCCCAAAAGATCACTCTTGCTACAAACCAGACCATACATTCCAAAAATTACTCACGTTATATTCACCGTATCCTGGAAGGCAGACCACTGGATCGTGGACAAAAGATACGTGTGGAAACCGTCAACACACCGATGGCGTTTGTGGTAACAGCTACCCAGCCGACAGGCCCTGTGATTGTTACCCGCAATACCAGACTGATGCTGAAGGAAAAACCTGCAGAACAGTTAGCAGGAGATGAACAGGTTTCCTATGAGGATATAGGGGGACTGAAACGGGAGATCGGCCTGATGCGGGAGATGATCGAACTACCCCTGCGTCATCCTGAACTATTCCAGAAACTCGGGATCGACCCCCCGGCAGGCATGATGCTTTATGGACCTCCCGGTACCGGGAAAACCATGATTGCAAAGGCTGTCGCAAGTGAAACCGAAGCCAATTTCCTTTCCATAAGTGGCCCCGAGATCGTTTCAAAATACTACGGTGAAAGCGAACAAAAGCTCAGGGAAATTTTCGATGAGGCTGAAAAGGAAGCCCCTTCCATTATTTTTATTGATGAAATCGATTCCATAGCTCCCAAAAGAGATGAGGTCCGGGGTGAAGTGGAAAGACGTGTGGTTGCCCAGTTGCTTTCCCTCATGGACGGCCTGAAATCACGCGGAAAAGTTATAGTAATAGCTGCGACCAACCGACCCAACTCCATTGACCAGGCCCTGCGAAGGGGAGGACGCTTTGACCGGGAAATTGAAATTGGGATTCCGGATAGGGAAGGGCGGCTGCAGGTACTTTATGTGCATACAAGAGGTATGCCCCTTTCTAACAGTGTAAACCTGGAAAGGATAGCAGATACTACATACGGTTTCGTCGGAGCTGATCTTTCCTCACTCTGCAAAGAAGCTGCCATGCATGCACTGCGCAGACTCATGCCCCGGCTGAAAATTGAAGATGAAATCCCTCCGGAAATTATGGATGAACTCACAGTCAATGCGATTGACTTTGAAGAAGCACGCAAAAATGTTGAGCCCTCCGCCATGAGGGAAGTTTTCCTTGAAATGGCAGATACCCTCTGGGATGATATCGGGGGTATGGAAAAAGTCAAACAGGATCTCATAGAAGCTGTGGAATGGCCCCTTAAATATCCGGAACTGTTCGAAATAACTGCCACCCGCCCTCCCAGGGGAATTATGCTTTACGGGCCATCCGGCACAGGAAAGACCCTGCTAGCCCGGGCAGCAGCCAAGGAAAGTAATGCCAATTTCATAAGCATAAAGGGACCGGAATTACTAAGCAGATATGTAGGGGATTCCGAAAAAGCGGTCCGAGAAACTTTCCGCAAAGCACGGCAGGCATCTCCTTCAATCGTTTTTTTCGATGAAATCGATTCGATTGCACCCAAAAGACTGGGTAACTTTAGCGGGGAAGGGGGTGAGAGGGTAATTAGCCAGATTCTGACCGAGATTGATGGCATAGAGGAATTAAAGGATATTGTCATAATTGCCGCCACCAACCGCCCTGAAATGGTGGACCCGGCACTGCTCAGGCCGGGGCGTTTTGACAGACTAATACATGTAGACTTGCCTGATTCAGCCGGAAGGGAAGCAATTTTTGATATTCACCTGAAGGGCAAACCCCTGTCAGAAGATGTGAATATACATGAGCTTGCAGGACTTACGGATGGTTATTGCGGGGCTGATATTGAGGCTATTTGCAGGGAAGCTTCAATGTTTTCAATCAGGGAAAATGTCCGGCCTGCTATGAAGCGGGAGGATGTGAAAACGATAGCTTACTCAATTCGCATCAACAATCAACACTTCAGGACTGCGATTGAAAAACTCAAAAATGCAAAAGCCGGTTGTGAACATAAAGATACGGAAACCGAAAACTAAAAGTCAAACAGTACAAAACTACTTTAAATTGTAAACCAATTTTATTCTGTACTTTTTATAACGGGGAGGTAACATGTTGAGACAGAGGTTTATAATGGATACCACCGGGCTTACCGATATTCAGGCCCGCCAGTCACTGGGACAGGATACCATCTGCGCAGGTATGAAAGAAATTCTGGACCTGATAGCCGATGCCCGGCTGCATCTGCAGATCAGCTGCTATGTCCCCTTTCCTTCCGTTTATAATGAACTTCAGGAATTTGCCAATAACAATAATTGTGACCCTGAAGTAGTGGCAAAGATCGATACCTGGCTTGTCAAGAAAACCCCTGACAGGTATGAGGTACAGATACCCTCCCGAATCTTCCACGAATACGTATCCTACATGAGGGAGAGGATCAACAAAGGCATGAATGTGGCAGAGGAAGCAATACGTGAGGCTTCCCGCGAATGTCTTATCCAGAATTCACAGGCAGAAACCAAACAAATAGTGGAGAGGGATATCGATCGCGAAGTAGTGGGTTCCGTTGTGAACAAATTCCGCAACAAATACCGCTCAGCCCTGCGTTACGGAATACTGGACAGTGCACCGGATATCGATGTGCTACTGCTGGCAAAAGAACTTGATGCAGCCGTAGTTGCCAAGGATTACGGGATTCAGAAATGGGCCGAACAATTGGGAGTGAGGTTTGTTCCCGCCGAAACATTTCCCCGGATGTTGCAGGAATATCTCAGACATAAATCCCGTTAAGCACCTGCCACAAAGGCAAACAATGCCATGAACATAGCCAGTTTGAAGCGTTTGGAGGAAAGGACCGGGTCATTTTTCAGCACTGAGTAGACAGCCGCTATAAAAAGAAGGTCAGCAATACCCACCAGAGGAAGGTAATATTCACCCAGCATGGAATTCAGGTAAGGGTAAGGACTGGCAGCAATCCCTATCAGGGCAAGAACCGAAGCTACAAGTCCTGCCTGTTTTTTCCCAATGAGAATGGGGAGAGTGGTTGCTCCTGCTTTTAGGTCTCCCTCCATATCCTCGATATCCTTCACAATTTCACGTGCAATTGTAGCCAGGGTTGCAAGCAGGAATAATACCGACAGGGCATACAATCCTTCTATCCCAAATACAGCGGCACCGAAAAGAAAAGTGGAACCTGTCAGGTAACCCACCGCAGCATTGCCAAAAAAGGGAGTAGTTTTAAGATTGCGGGCATACAGGACAAGCAAGAAAGAATTTAAAAGCGCTATTAAAGCACAGACCAGATTAATGAACCAGGCAATGGTTATTCCGACAATGAAAAGGAATGCAGCAAAAAAAAGAGCCTGTTTCTTACTTACCCTTCCAGAGGGAATTGGCCTGTCAGGCCTGTTTATAGTATCAATAGCCACATCGAAATAATCATTAATGGTATTGCCGGCCCCTGTTACGAGCATTACTACAATTCCCACACCCCCTGCCTCAAAAAATGGAAGGGCCTGAAAGGATTGTTCAAAAATGATTCTAAAAGCGATCAGCACGCCGATAACTGCGGCAAAGGCTGCCATTACACAATTGGCAATACGCATTAATTGAAGATAAGCGTGCATTAAACCGGCCCGCCTTTATGCTCTTCCTGCTTCTAGCATGCGATCAAGTGCTTTTTTGGCCTGCGCTGTGACCTTTTCCTCTACTCTGACCTCATATTCTTCATTTTCCAGACAAGCCAGAACAGATGCAGGGTCGATGGTTTTCATATCCGGACATATAGCATATTCGGAGCAGGGGTAAAAGTGCTTATCCGGATTTTCCTTGCGCAGGCGATGGAGAAGGCCGTTTTCCGTAGCTATAATGAATTCTTTTGAACCAGAAGAGGAGCAGTGTCTTGTCATTCCTGTAGTACTGAATATGTGATCGGCTTTTTCAAGTATCTCACGCCTGCATTCCGGGTGGGCCAGAATCTCAGCGTCTGCATGGGATATTTTGGATAAATGCACATCTGATTCAAGCATATGATTATGGGTCGGACAGTAGCCATCCCAGAAAATAATTTCTTTATCAGTATTTTTGGCCACATGATCCCCCAGGTTTTTGTCAGGAATGAAAAGTACTTTCGAGCAATCCAGTGAGTTGACAACTTCCACCGCATTGGCGGAGGTACAGCATACATCACTCTCTGCTTTCACCTCTGCACTGCTGTTTACATAGGACACAACCATCGCATCGGGATGTTGTTCTTTGGCTTTCCTCACCTCATCTGCAGTAGCCATTGCCGCCATCGGGCAGCGGGCAAACATGTCCGGAATGAGGACTTTCTTGTGGGGACTCAGGATAGCAGCGCTTTGCGCCATGAAATCCACACCACAAAAAACAATGATATCAGCGGGCTGCTCAACTGCCTGACGGCTCAGGCCGAGTGAATCACCTACAAAATCAGCTATACCCTGTACATCGCCACGGCAGTAATTGTGGGCAAGGATCACCGCATTTTTTTCTTTTTTCAGGACATTAATCCTGTCTATTATAGCCTGCTTATCCTGCATATTACCACTGCAATCCCGGGATAATGAATTCCGGGCGAATACATAGATTATATAACATATAAGTTTATGCGATTTCAGGTCCCCACGTTGAAGGATTGAGTCAGTTTCTTCAAAGTAGAGATTACGGAAAGAGGAGCCAGATAACTTGTTTTTGGATTTGTGGGAGAAGGCACGTTTTCCACTCTGGAGGTAAACCTTCCAAACTCACCTTCTACTGTGATTTCATGGACATTTCTTGTAAGGGCAGGATTGAGCACTATCCTTACCCTGGTATTATCAAATCCAATCCCTGCAAGACTTAGAGTAGCAGCCACATTCACATTTGCAGGGAATGACTGTACCGCCTCGGTCGCAGAGCCTTCAAAAAGAACAGTTCTGCCAGTTATGGAATCAATATCGATATTATTTTCAAGGACATAAGGGGCACCCCTTAATCCCCCGGGGGGTTTTTCGGTTGTCAGGGTGACTGAATGCAGAGCAGCTGCAGAAGCTGAGATCAAACCATCTATCCCACAGATGGCACCTGAAGGGACGTAAATCCGGCAATTTTTTTCACGGGCTATGTTTTCGGCCATGCCAAGAAGTTGTGTGTCAACAAAAGCTCCGACACTTACTACCATGACATCACATTTTGCATGCAACGCCGCGGGAACCACTTCATAAACCGCCTGCTGGGAAGCACATTCTACCACCAGGTCCACCTCCCTGACCATGTCAACAATTTCCATGATCTGCGGGTCAAAATTTTCCAGTGAACTTTTCACCCTGTCCAGGGATTCATTATGGCGGTCATATATAGCATAGAGTTCTGCTTCAATCTGGCCATTATCAATAGCCTTACAGATCTCGCCACCAATGGCACCACAACCGAAAACTCCTATTTTAAGCATTAATGAGACTCCTTTATGTTCTAGAGGGCCAGCGCATAAAAGTATTATCATTACAAAGCATATTAAAACTCCTCGAACATAAAGTAAATCCGGTGAAAAGGATGCTGAGAGGACAGATAGAGAATTTCATCCAGGAAGATCTGGGTTATCATGATATCTCATGCCAGATGGTACCGGATACAATTGCAGAAGCCGTGATTTTTGCAAAGCAGGATTGTGTAATTGCCGGTGTGGAGATTGCAGAGGCCATTTTTGATTATTTTGATATCGAATATACAAGAAAGGTTGCAGACGGGGAAAAAGTCCAGAATAACGATGTGATCTTTGAACTTAAGGCAGACACAGTATCCTTATTACGTGCTGAAAGATTGAGTTTGAATTTCCTGGGACACCTGAGCGGTATTGCGACCCTTACAAGAGATTGCGTGGAAGCTGTAAATGAGTGTTCTGAAGCAGTTGTGGCTGCAACCCGTAAAACAACTCCGGGAATCCGGGAGTTCGAAAAACTGGCTGTAATCGCGGGTGGAGGTGACCCCCACAGGTTCAATCTTTCAGATTCCATTATGATAAAGGACAACCACAGGAATATAATGGGCCTGGAAAATGCAATTCTTAAAGCAAAGGAAATGGCAAGTTTTACCCAAAAAATAGAAGCTGAAGTTGAATCCGCAACCGATGCCATTCTGGCTGCAAAGATGGGAGTAGACATCGTTATGCTGGACAATATGTCCCCTTCAGAAATAATATCAACCGTGGAAAAGTTACGTCACGAAGGATTAAGGAATAGGGTAATAGTAGAAGTATCGGGAGGGATAAACACCGAAAACCTTGCAGAATACGCAAAAACCGGAATTGACGTAATCTCTATGGGCTCCCTGATCCATAAAGCACAATGGGCCGATCTGAGTATGGAGATGAAAGACTCTTTTATGTCATAAACTTTATATTGGTTTCCAGTAGTGTATTTAGGCAGTATTTAGATAACAAATCATGAAAAAATCGTGGCGAGGGGAACATGGAATTCAAAAAAATGATAGTATGCCTGCTCTTGATAGCAGCCTTGTCCTCAGTGGTATTTGCGGGCTCTGCCTCTGCAAAAAGTGTTCTTTATGAAGGAGATATACAAGCCGGTGACGGGTACCAGATAAACAATCATGTAATAGATGTAGCCGATGTGTTCCCTGAAAACGAATATGCATCGTTTTATGTGTATGAGAAGGACACTGAATTGATGGACAAAGGGCTGGATATTAACGACACTTTTACCTTTGAAATCGATAATGAAGAAGTTGAAGTGAAACTTCTCGATACAAAAACAGGTACTTTACCCCGTGCCGAAATAGCCATTACAATTACCGATGATGACATTGTTAATACAAAGGGAATTGTCGACGGTGGTCATGAAAAGGCGGAATTTTCCGGTACACCCATTATTGAAATTACCAAGAGTGTAAGTTCTAATACCATACAAGCAGGTGATTCAGTAACAGTTACTGTCAGGGCAGAAAACAAAGGGGATGACGAGGCAACTGACCTCAGGTTTTCCAACAACCTCCCCGAGAAATTCATCCTGGAGGAAACTTTCGTAAGCCAATCCGGGGAAATGTCCCTGGACATTGGGGAATCACAGCAAATCTTTGTCTATCGCATCAAGTCAACAGAACCCGGCACATTTACACTCAAACCTACTACTGCAACCTTTTCCAACAATGCGGGAGTTGATTTCCCGCAGACAAGTTCCAACACTCCTACAATCACAGTGGAAGGCGAACCTGCAGCCATGGCAGATGTGGAAGTTTCGGCAGACCTTCAGGAACCTGTTATACCGAGAGGGGAGAGTACTGAAGTAACATTACTCATAAGAAATAACGGTGAAGGGGATGCTGAAGCTGTTTCCGTGG
The DNA here is from genome assembly GCF_002761295.1 of Methanohalophilus portucalensis. Taxonomy (NCBI): domain Archaea; kingdom Methanobacteriati; phylum Methanobacteriota; class Methanomicrobia; order Methanosarcinales; family Methanosarcinaceae; genus Methanohalophilus; species Methanohalophilus portucalensis. The sequence goes on from NZ_CP017881.1 coordinate 1,988,743, forward strand.
ACATCCAGCTTCCCGATGGACTTGAGTATGAAAGCGGGGACAGTGATATTGAGATGATCAGTGGTACACCCACAATATACCTGCAAACCCTGGGAGTGCAACAGGAAAAGGAATTCACATTCAACGTCAAAGCAGAAGAGATGGGAAGTTATACGGTAACAACCTCCTATTCCTACATAAGTGCAGAGGACCCTGAAGCAGAAGAAATAAACAGTGAAACAACAGCGGATGAACTGCAAGTTACAGAAGGTAAATATGATTTTCTTTTAGAGCAGCCGCTATATGTATATATCGTGCCTGTAGTCATCATCCTTGGGGCAGCAGCATGGATATATTACCGCCGCCAACAATACCGCTTTTAAATATCATCTGGAGGAATTAATTGCTCAACATACTTATGGTCGGAAACGGACAGTGTGGCAACCGTATTCTGGACTCTATAAACAGGCAGGCATTCGGCTCCAAAAGTCGGTTTGCCAAATTCTACGCAAAACAACAGTATAAAAGTAATGTACAAACCCTTGCCATAAATACTGCCGTAAACGACCTCAAGGAAATGAAATATACCAAGGCAAAGGATCGAATCCATATACCTCACCTGCATGGAGTTGGTGCAAACAGAAACGTGGGAAGGAAAGTTTTTGACGAAAATAAATCCCAGATAATGCGCAACCTCGATGAGAGAGGCAGTTTTGATATTGCTTTTGTTATAACTTCTGCCTCCGGAGGTACAGGATCATCTTTTACCCCTTCCCTGATCCGGGAATTGAAAGAACAAAATGATTATCCTGTATATGCAGTAGTTGTTCTGCCCTTCAGGGAAGAAGGAACACTTTACCTGCAAAACGCTGCATTTGCTCTCAAGGACATAAGGGAAAGCGGGGTTGACGGGATAATCCTTGCAGATAACCAGTATCTCAAACAGATGGGCGGAGATGTGGAAACTGCATATGATTCCATAAATGAGATGATCGCAAAAAGGCTGATCTTCCTGCTGGATTCCCTGGACAGCGAGATGATGATGGTCACAGACCTGGGTGATTTCAAGACTGTTATGAGTGGAGGAGCCGGGATTGCAACAATTGGTTACTATGAAGCAGACGGGGAAGTGCCTATCAGAACAGCCATACAAAAGGCTGTATCTCCAAGCGGATTACTGTTTAATACCAATGTTTACGAGGAAGCAAGCAGGTCCATGATGATCATCAAGGGTGACAAGAGTTACCTGAGTATCGATGAAATCTCTACGGAAGTTGAGAAACTTTCTGATTCAGTAGGCCATGTTTTCAAAGGAATAATTGTCCGCAAAGGTGAATATCCTCGTGTACTGTCTGTCCTTACCCTTGAATCCGCTTCCGAGCTGGAAGAACTTTATCATCTTGCAGTCGATGCTATCAATACCGAAAAAGAAAAAAAGGAACGAGTCCAGGAAGATAAGGAAGTCGATAAGGCATTCTCCCAGATAGAAGGCCTGGAACCGCATTACTGACATGATGTGCAATGTTTCCAGGGAGGGACATGCCACAAACAGACAATATAATCGAAATCCGTGGGTTGGAAAAAGTCTATGGAGATGGTGTCGAGGTAAAGGCGCTTGACGGACTGGACCTTGATGTGAAAAAGGGAGAATTCCTTTCCATAGTTGGCCCTTCCGGATCCGGCAAAAGTACCCTGCTCCACATGATAGGTATTCTGGACACGCCCACAAAAGGCACTATCCTGATTGATGGCCAGGATGTCACCAGCATGGATGACCGGCAGCGATCCAGTGCACGAAACAAATTGCTTGGCTTTATTTTCCAGTATCATCACCTTTTACCCGACTTCACTGCACTGGAAAATGTCATGATGCCTCTTTTGATAGCCGGCAAGAAAAAGGATGAAGCTACCAGAGAAGCTGAAAAATTGCTCAATGAAGTTGGACTTAAAGACCGCCTGCATCATTTTCCAGGCCAGCTTTCAGGGGGACAAAACCAGCGTGTCGCCGTTGCAAGGGCACTTGTCAACAAGCCAAAGATCGTTATCGGAGACGAACCTACCGGGAATCTGGACAGTCATTCCAGTGACAAGGTCTACGAACTTTTAAGGAAACTGAACCGGGAATTTGACCAGACATTCATCCTGGTGACCCATGATGAAAACATGGCCCGCAAAACCGACAGGATCGTCAGGATCATAGATGGCAAAATTACTGAATAAGGGAATAACATGGAATACAGAGAAGGAAAAGTCGGAAGAGTATTTGTCCTCAGGGTAGATAACGGTGAAGACATACTGGAAAGTATAACAGCCCTGGCAGAAGAAAAAGGTATAGAAAAAGCATTCCTTTTCATGTTGGGAGCATGCAGGAACTCAAATCTGGTCACCGGCCCCCTCAAAGATATGATTCCTCCGGAGCCCATATGGAATTCATTTGTGGACCCGCATGAAATAATCGGTATTGGCAATATAATGCTTGAAAACAAAAAACCCGTAGTTCACCTCCATACCGGCCTGGGCAGAGACGGCAAAGCCAGTATTGGATGTATGCGAAAGCACAATGAAGCCTTCATGGTAACGGAAATCCTTCTTCTTGAAATCGATGGAATGGATGCTTTGCGCAAATTTGACAGTAAAAGAGGATTCTCACCTATCGATTTCGGTAAAAAAGAGAATTAATTACAGATTTGTTTTAGCCTATTTAGAGCATGGGATTTACACTCTATTTCGGCCGATATGTCATTTTCCAGATTTCTCATGAATGTATCAAAGGTTAATTTTAATTTGTAGTAACGTCGAGGCCTGCCCCGATCCTTTGATAACTTCTGATCCCAGGACTCCACTATACCTTTTTTGCAGAGAGGTTTCATGGCAACACTTACTTCGGGCTGTCTCAGGCCGGTGAGATTTTCAATCTCACTTGAGGTAAGCGAATCGCCATCGATAAGGCAGGTCATAGCTAGAGATTCTATGCGGGAGAGGGAGAGGTTTTGAAGTAGGGCTGCAATTTCCCTCTTGCTGGAATCAAGCTTTATGAAAGCAGCATCATTCATAAAGGAAGAAGAATGGCTCCATTAATATATATTTTATGAATACATTATATGAAGATGCCTACAAAACATTAGCAACAAGGATTTCAGGGACAAGAATATTATATATACAGTAATTTCCTATTCAGTAAACAAAGTCCAAGGCGGAATTATCATGAGTTACAGGGCAGAAGAAGCAGGATACCGGATAGAAAAGATTCATGCAAGAGAGATATTGGACTCCAGGGGAAATCCCACAGTGGAGGTTGATGTGTTCACGCCAAAGGGTTTTGGCAGGGCCAGTGTCCCTTCAGGAGCTTCCACAGGAACAAATGAAGCCATTGAAATGCGGGATAAGGAGGATGAACGCTACAATGGTAAAGGTGTCCTCGATGCCGTGGACAATGTCAATACAACAATAGCCGGGGAATTGACGGGTTATGATGTGCGCAGCCAGAGGGAGATCGATGGGTTAATGATTGCCCTTGACGGGACCGACAACAAGATAACTTTCGGTGCAAATGCCATCCTGGGTGTTTCAATGGCTGTTGCCAATGCAGCTGCTGATTCGCTCAATATGCCCCTGTACAGGTATCTTGGAGGATCTAATTCCTTCGCACTACCCGTTCCTACAATGAATGTCCTCAACGGCGGCAAACATGCAGGCAATGGTCTGGCGATCCAGGAATTCATGATCCAGCCCAAAGGAACTGATACTTATTCAAATGCCCTGCAGATGGGAAGCGAGACCTATAGTGCCCTGGGAAAGGTCCTGGAAGACAAATATGGTGCTTCTGCAACCAATGTGGGATATGAGGGAGGATATGCTCCACCCATTGACCAAACAGTGGATGCCCTGGATGCTCTGGTAAGTGGCATCGAAGAAGCAGGATATACCGAGTCCGAGGTGACCATCGGAATGGACGCCGCTGCTTCTGAGTTTTTCGATGGGGATAACTACAATATCGACGGGACCACCATGACCGGAGCAGAACTTACCGATTTCTACGTCGACCTGATTGACACATACCCTATAGTAATGATTGAAGACCCTTTCCATGAGGAAGCCTTTGAGGATTTTGCAAACCTCACCAATGAAGCCTGGGAGACAATTATTGTGGGAGATGACCTGTTTGTCACAAATGTTGCAAGGCTTGCTAAAGGCATCGAGATGGAAGCTGCAAATGCTCTTCTGCTCAAGGTAAACCAGATCGGTACTCTTTCTGAGGCATTTGATGCTGCAAGCATGGCATTCCGCAGCGGCTATAATGTAGTGGTAAGTCACAGGTCTGCAGAAACCGAAGACGCAATGATTGCAGATATTTCAGTGGCAATCGGAGCGGACCTTATCAAGACCGGAGCTCCGGCCAGAGGGGAAAGAACTGCCAAGTACAACCAGCTTCTGCGTATTGAAGAAAATCTGGGAGATGCTGCACGTTATGTGCAGCTCTAAACCTTTATGTTCGAATTCAGGATTGCCCGCAGGCATATCGCTTCAAAACAACGGAATACATTCTTTTCCATTCTTGCTGTAGCCCTTGCTGTAGTGGTCATTGTAGTCCTGATGTCCCTTATGACCGGGTTTACCGATGAACTGATAGAAAAGACAGTGGAAAACTCTCCTCATATAGTGGTGTATCCTGCAGAGGACAAGGATGCAGGCATACATCTCTATGATTATTATAAGTCTGTAATCGAAAGTACACCTACAGTTATTGCTTCTTCTGCATACCTTGAAAAACAGGCCGTGATTACATACCGGGATAATTCCGCAGGGATCAACATATTCGGAGTGGACCCTCCGGATGAAAATAAAGTGATGCACCTTAAACCCGATATAGTAGAGGGTAATTATGAGGATCTTTCCAGAGGTGGCAAAGGTATCCTTATAGGGGATGACCTGGCCGATGATCTGGAAACAAGACCTGGTGAGTGGGTACAGATAACCTCCCCTCAAGCAGGCGAGCTTTCCCTGAAAGTTATCGGGATTTTTGACAGTGGCACCGGCCGGGACAAAAGTGTTGCCTATGCAAGACTGGAAACCCTGCAGGATTTTTATGATGAGAAGGGAACAATCACTGCAGTATCCATGCGTGTCACAGATCCATATGATGCAGAGAAAACCGCTTCAGAGATTGAAAAAGAAACCGGTCTGAAGGCTGATAGCTGGATTGAGATCAACAGTCAGCTCCTGGATTTACTCAATACCCAGAAGGTGGTTGTGTGGCTTTACTATATCCTGATCTATATTACCGCAGGGTTTGGCATCGCCAATACACTGATCAATATTGTCATGGACAAGAAAAGTGAGATCGGAATGCTCATGGCAATGGGTACTTCCAGAAAAAGCATCACTAAAATATTCCTGATAGAATCTACAATACTGGGAGCTTTCGGTCTCCTGCTGGGTCTTGTACTGGGATATTTTACAGCTTTAGCGATTGGATCCTATGAGATAGAATTGCCTGCTGAAATGTATCTGGGCCTTACACGTATGCCCATGAAAATTGAGGCAATGAATTTCTTTTATGCCTCCATTTTTGCTTTTGTAATAAATATGATCGCCGGGGTCTATCCGGCAAGAAAGGCATCAAAGCTGGATCCCGTGGAAGCCATAGAAAGTATATGATTCAGAAATCAAGAAGAGAACTCTGGTTGCCGTTTTCAGGAAGTTTCTCCTTTTCAGGTTCCCTTATTTCAGCATTCATCTGACACCCGTTGTCGGCAGGTTTGGTTTTTGAAAAATCAAAAAGCCCTTTTTGCCTGGAGTCATGATCCAGGGTTGCTATATTCACACCGAATACCGAAAGGATACGTTCCACCGGTGGAAGCAGCTGTTTCTGGATATAGTAATCAACATCCAGGGCTATGTTGTGCTGCCTGACATACTCAGGATCTTCCGCACGATTTACAAAAAGGTCCTTGCCCGCAACTATCACAAAGGGAATTCTCTCCCCGATAGAAGGACGCATTCCGGTACGCTGTTCTATCTTCTCCACAACGGTGAGATGAGGTTGTTTGTTCTTGTAACTTGAAGGACTCTTGGAAAAGGTCTTTGTCAGTACCAGATCATCAATAATATCAGAATCCCGGGTGACATCCAGGTTGCGCACCCTGTCCACAGTGGATTTCACATGTTCCACTGCCTTTTCTACATTACCTTCTTTCAGGACATATTCCAGTACACGGTTTAACATATTAGATGTCAGCTCACACCAGTCACGCCTGACGGTTTCCAGACCCTTGACCTTGATCTTATCCTTCCAGCCATCTCCCTCAGGTTCAAACAGCCATTGTGCATAGCGTTTCTTTGCTACAAGCAAAACACGCCTGGCGGTGGCTTCAAACTCAAGTTCCATGGGATCCGGCAGGGATGCGGTCACCAAGGAAGCAACTTTGCTGCCCACCCGGGCAGATTCTTCCAAAGTCAGGTCATCAGGAGATATTTCCCTGTTATTCCTATCCATACAGTGCACAAAAACACTGTCCGTATCCCCATACACAATGGAGAGGTTCACTTCTTTGTCATCAGATCCAATCTCACCTGCTTCATCCCTGAAATAGACCTCGTCATTCCTGAGCACCACACTGCCTATCTGACTGCAGACAATCTCTTCTGTGCGGGAGATATTTTCCCTGCCAATACTTGTTACTGAGCCGGCCATTCCCAGACTGTACAGACGGGCCCGGGCATAACCTGAATAACCATAAAAACTGTTGAGCAGGATTTTCAGGGCAAGCTGGGTAGCATCAAGGACACGGTGTTGATTTTCATCCCGGGTCTTTTTCATTATCTGCTTGGTCTCACTGCGCCTTCTCAAAAGTTCCTCGAGTACCGAGGGTACGATGCCCTTGTATAGGCGGGGTTTGACAAATTTATCCCCGGTAGGAGAGACTATAAGGTCATCTGCTTGTAAATTGGTGTTTTCCACAACGGTAGTATAGCAGAGATTGTGGGCCATTATAATGGTGGGATAAAGTGACTTATAATCCAGCACAAGAACGTTTTCATGTAACCCCTTATGGGGCTCAAGGACTGCCCCTCCTTTCAGATTCTCATTCAGCTTCCTTCTTTGCTGGGATGTATGTTCATCGGGTTTGGATGACATGACCCTGTTCTGCTTGCCATATTCACTCAGGAGCAACTGTTCGACCATATTGGTCTGGCCACCGCTTATAACGTCCTGAAGCAGAGTTCCGCTGACCTGGGATACCGCTATATGTTTATCGAGTAATTTTAGTTGCAGGAGCAGTTCAAGGGCAAGCTCGGAGTCACGTCTGGCATAATTAATAAATTCGTAGAGTTTGGCGCCATTATCTTCCCAATATTCTTCCATGTCCTGAGGCGAAACATCCAGTTTTTCCTTGTCGAGCAATTCATGAGAGACATTCCTGAGTGTATAGCGTTTCAGGCTGAATTCCTGTCTGATCAGGGGCAAAACATCGACAACGGCCCTGCCAGTTATATCAACCATTGTGCGAGTACCTATTTTCCTGTAACCCAGGCTTCTGCCATCCCTTCCAACATCGGATTTAATCCTGTGACCATTTTTGTTGAGAATGGATACACGATCTGTTACATAGGGAATATCAAAATCATTGCTGTTGTAGCCGGTCACTACATCGGGATCGTATTCCCTGAATATCTCAAAAAACCGGGACAACATGGAAGCTTCATCCTGACAGGCTTCCACATCAGTGTCCACGCCATCAGCAGGCTTGGCTATCAGGACTATGGTTTCTTTGCCCTGGTAGGCCGGTGCAAAGGAGATACTGATCATTATCACGGGAGAGGTTTCAGGAGTGGGCATATTGCCATCCACTGGCAAACACTCGATGTCAAAGGCCAGATGCCTCAGAGGGGCAGGTTCCTTCCTTTCAAATTCTTCCACTGCCTCACTGCTGCAGGTTATATTGCAGAGAGGAAGGTCCTGCAGGGCAGCCTGAGGGGTCAACCGCATCCAGCCCATCCCATGCAGACCCCGGTCAATTAGGAAGCGGTTCCTGAATAAAATGTCTGCCTCATAGATCTCTTTTACAGCAGGCATGGCGGCTATATCATCCCTGATCTCCGGTACGTTACCCGGATCATAGGTAATTATCTTTAACATGCGGGTGGGTGTGGTCTGGTAGCCTACAGGTTCAAACCTCTCAACCTGTTCAATGGCCTTTACCTGCTCGAACTTTTGCTTGATATCAGATGCAACCAGTTCCAGATCTGCATTACAATTTACATAAAAATAAGGTTCGAAACCAGGTACCTGACAGCATATACTTTTACCTTCTGAGGAACGCCCAAACAGGCGGATTACAGGAGAGTTGTCCTGTCTGAAGTAGTCGGCATCTATGAGCTGGAATTCTAACTGGTCAGGTAGGTTTGTGGCCATGGTTTTCACTGTGAAAGATGATTGATTATGGGTATGCAGTATGAGTTTTCTTATTTATAACTTAAACCCTGTGACATACCTATAAAAGCCAAAGTGTCTGGAATTCCTACCAAACAATCACTGGATTTAAAGAGCAAAGAAAATATTTTAAGATTTCACCGCGAAGTCACTTTTTTTCCTGCGATGAAACCTGCAACTATAGTCGAATATGATTTGCTTTTCAGTTGCCTTTGCAAACTCTTCTTTTGTCATGGATGCAAGTTTTTCAACTTCCTTTACATCCAGTTCCAAGTATTTATCCACTCGTGCTCCATAATCAGGATCTGCCTTGAAGAAATAATTGGTCTGTAAAAACCTAAAGAAAGGGCAGCGTTTCAAATTGAATTGAAACGCCGCTTTCATATGCTTCTAATAGCCCTGTGAGCTTTTAAATATGCTTTAGAAGCCCTCAGATGTTGATGCTGCGATCATGTGAGATCGAAACGATCAAGATTCATTACCTTGTTCCATACCGCTACAAAATCGTTCAGGAACTTCTCCTGGGAGTCCTCACTTCCGTAAACTTCTGCCACGGCCCGCAGCTGGGAATTCGAACCGAAGATTAGGTCGACACGGGTGCCGGTCCATTTGAGTTCGCCTGTTGTACGGTCATGGGCCTCGAAAACATCATCCGAGGTTGCATTCCATTCAGTGCTCATGTCAAGCAGGTTCACGAAGAAGTCATTGGTGAGCGTCTCTGGCCGCTTGGTGAAAACACCATGCTGGGACTGCCCAAAGTTGGCATTCAAGACACGCATACCACCTAGTAGAACCGTCATCTCAGGAGCTGTCAATGTAAGCAGTTGAGCCCGATCCACCAGCATTTCCTCTGCAGATACAGAATATTTGGCTTTGAGGTAGTTGCGGAACCCGTCTGCTTTGGGCTCGAGTACATCGAATGCCTCAACATCGGTTTGCTCATCTGAGGCATCCGTGCGTCCCGGCGTGAAGGGGACGGTTACGTCGTGACCGGCATTCTTTGCCGCGTGTTCTACACCTGCACATCCACCCAGAACGATCAAGTCGGCAAGCGAGACCTTCTTGTTACCTGATTGAGAATTGTTGAACTCCTTCTGGATTCCCTCAAGAACCTCAAGCACGGTCGCAAGTTTTTCAGGTTCATTGACTTCCCAATCTTTTTGTGGTGCAAGACGAATGCGCGCTCCGTTCGCTCCCCCGCGATAATCGGAGCCACGGAACGTGGACGCCGACGCCCAGGCAGTCGAAACCAGTTGAGAGACAGACAGTCCCGAGGCAAGTATCTTGCTCTTGAGATCTGCGATATCCTGTGCATCGATCAGCTCATGATCTACTGCGGGAACGGGGTCCTGCCAGATCAGTTCCTCTTCAGGGACTTCCGGGCCGAGATAGCGAGATAGGGGGCCCATGTCTCGGTGAGTCAGTTTGAACCAGGCGCGTGCAAAGGCGTCCTTGAATTCCTCAGGGTTTTCCAAATAGTGTCGTACGATGGGTTCATAGATTGGGTCATACTTCAGCGAGAGGTCTGCGGTGGTCATCATCGGCCGATGCTTCTTCGATGGATCATGGGCGTCAACGATCATATCGTATTCGTCTACATCCTTGGCCAGCCATTGATAGGCACCAGCAGGACTCTTGACCAGCTCAAAATCATATTTTAACAGTACCCTCAGATAACCCAGGTCAAATTTGGTAGGATTTGGTTTCCAGGCTCCTTCGATGCCACTGCTGATGGTATCACCACCTTTACCACTGCCAAAGCTGCTCTTCCAGCCAAGACCCTGTTCCTCGATTGGTGCTGCTTCAGGTTCAGGCCCCACATAGGACGCCGGGCCTGCACCATGACATTTGCCGAAAGTGTGCCCACCAGCGACCAGCGCCACGGTTTCCTCATCGTTCATGGCCATGCGTGCGAAGGTTTCGCGGACATCACGGCCGGAGGCGACCGGATCCGGATTGCCGTTTGGCCCTTCCGGGTTTACGTAGATGAGACCCATCTGTACTGCAGCAAGAGGATTTTCGAGTTCCCTGTCACCGGAATAGCGCTTGTCATCAAGCCACTGGCCCTCGTTTCCCCAGTAAATATCCTCTTCCGGCTCCCATATGTCTTCACGTCCGCCACCGAAGCCGAAGGTCTCGAGTCCCATGGACTCAAGCGCGCAGTTGCCGGCAAGAATCATAAGGTCAGCCCAGGAGATCTGGCTGCCATATTTTTGCTTGATCGGCCAGAGCAAACGGCGAGCCTTGTCGAGGTTCACGTTGTCCGGCCAGCTGTTGAGAGGGGGAAAGCGCTGGTTGCCGGAGCCTCCACCCCCACGACCATCGCCCATACGGTAGGTACCTGCGCTGTGCCATGCCATCCTGATGAAGAGCCCCCCATAGTGACCGTAATCAGCCGGCCACCAGTCCTGCGAGTCATTCAGCAGTGTATAGAGGTCCTTTTTCACAGCTTCCAGGTCGAGTTTATTGAACTCCTCAGCATAGTTGAACTCTTCCCCCATAGGATTGGATTTGGAAGAATGCTGATGCAAAATATTAAGATTCAACTGATTCGGCCACCAGTCCCGAATTGACGTGCCACCTCGGGCAGTGGATCCTATTACAGGGTCCTTGTTATCTTCGTTCATAATTTTTCTCCTTTCGTTGTTTGAATTTATGCACTGTGCTGGTATGAATATTGTGTTTCGGTGCTCATCTTTCTAGTTAACGTTAGAAGACTTCTCAAAAAAACTAATTAAATAAAAGCTAAACTAGATATTTGATTATACCCTCACACCAACTAAGATTTCTAGTTTTTATCTATTAATAGATTTTGGAGTACTGTAGGAATTTCTCTAAAAAAGCAGTTTGGGAAATCAAATCTCCGTGATTTGAAAAGAAAGGGTAATATAGAAATATATTGATTCCTCTACCGTGTAAATACTTGCAGGAAAGTAATTTTAGATTATATTATTGAGAATAAGTAAGAATCAATAAGTTGAGTCAGCAGCGATGCATATTTCCCAAAGGCTCTCGCACTTTAGTACAGTATACAACGCTGGCAGGCTTATCTTCTGTGTTCGGGATGGGTACAGGAGTTACCCTGCCGCTATGGCCGCTGTCCTCAACTTATATGAGATGGATGAAAGCCAAGGCCCGGATTCGAACCGGGATGGAATCGCTCTGCAGGCGATTGCGTAGCCGCTCCGCCACCTTGGCACATTGGGCATGTGCGAAGCGTGATTCTATGACGCAACCGTCATAAACTTTGCGTTTCATCTGACCGTGTATTTATACATTACATACCTGATTTCGCCTGGAATAAGCAATTGGAAGCGGCACGGATTATTAGTAACCGCGGACTTAACACCTCGTTTCCTTAGTGCTTACATCCCGATCCTATTAAACCGGTCTTTTACCGGAATCCTTACAGTGGTCTCTTTTCAGGTTGGATTTCGAGCTTAGATGCTTTCAGCTCTTATTCTTTGGCGCGTAGCTGCTCGGCACTGCCTTGTCAGACAACCGATCGACCAGAGACGCCGTTGCCCTGTTCCTCTCGTACTAAAAGCAACTTACCTTCAGACCACATACACCTCTAGTAGATAGTAACCGACCTGTCTCACGACGGTCTAAACCCAGCTCACGATCTCCTTTAATAGGCGAACAACCTCACCCTTGGCCGCTGCTGCACGGCCAGGATGGAAAGAACCGACATCGAGGTAGCAAGCTGCCGGGTCGATATGTGCTCTTGCCGGCAACGACACAATTATCCCCGGGGTAACTTTTCTGTCAGCTTTAGCCCGCATCAAGCAGGACATAAAGGTTCGCTAGAACCGACTTTCGTCTCGCGATCCATTGCTATGCTAAATCGCGTCAGGCTGACTTATGCTCTTGCACTCTTCAGCAGGTTTCCGACCCACTTGAGTCAACCATTGCGCGCCCTTGATATCTTTTCAAGGGCGTCCCGCCCCAGGCAAACTGCCCACCTATCGGGGTCCTCCTTGCGGAGTTAGGGTCGCGACTTCAGAAGGGTAGTGTCCCATTGATGGCTCCACCCATGCTGGCGCACGGGCTTCGATGCCTCCTACCTACACTGTACATCCGAAATCACAACCCAACGACAGGCTGCAGTAAAGCTCCACGGGGTCTTCACTTCCCCCTAGAGGTCTCTAGACTTTGCACTAGAATGTAAGCTTCACCGGATTCTGGCTAGGGACAGTAGAGCTCTCATTGATCCATTCATGCGAGTCGCCAATTAAGCGACAAGGTACTACGCTACCTTAAGAGGGTCATAGTTACCCCCGCCGTTTACGGGCCCTTCTTTCCGTTGGACCGAAGTTTCAGGTACCCGCACTGGGCAGGATTCAGAGATCGTACTAGCCCTTTCGGGTTTGCGATCTCCTATGTTGGTATTAGACAGTTAGAGCTCCCTGGTCACTGCGACCTGCCATCTTCATGGCAGGCACTCCTTCTCCCGAAGTTACGGAGCCAATTTGCCGAATTCCCTTAGCCAGATTAATTCCGACACGCCTTAGCCTTTTCAGCTAGGGGCACCAGTGTCAGATCTTGGTACGGTCGTTTAGCTTCCTTTTCACGGGTCCCGGGGTGCAGTTGACTTTCGCAATAACATATTCGCCCGCTTCTCGCCATTACGGCTCTCCACGGGTTTCGATGCTTAGACAGCGCGACAACGCTGCTCAACCTGCCCTGAGACGTTGGTTTTAGTGCTAAACGGTACAGGAATATTAACCTGTTTCCCTTTTGGCGTACTCGAATTACGGTACGTCTTAGGACCGACTAACCCTCGGCTGACGATCATTGCCGAGGAAACCTGGCCCCTTCGGCGGTCAGGATTCTCACCTGACTATGCTGCTACTATTACCAGGATTTTCGTTTCCGTACGGTCCACAGGACTTCACAACCCTGCTTCTGCCCGAACGCAACGCCTTCCTACAAGATTACCTTTCGGTACTCCGTGGTATCGGTGGTCGACTTGAGCCCCGTCCATTTTCGGGGCCCCAGACCTCGACTGGTGGGCTGTTACGCACTCTTTAAAGGGTAGCTGCTTCTAAGCTAACCTTCCAGCTGTTTAGGGCCTGGGACACCCTTTATCTTTAACACTTAGTCGACACTTAGGGACCTTAACCACGGGCTGGGTTCTCTCCCTTACGGACTACAAGCTTACCCCAGTAGCCCGGACTCCAACTTTCTCAGACGACGGTAGTTTTGGAGTTTGACAGGGGAGCGAGGGATTTCTCCCCCGGGATCCCCAATCAGTGCTCTACACCACCGACTATCTCCGGTTAGGTCATGCTACGACATGTTTTGGAAGGAACCAGCTGATGCCGGGTTTGATTAGCCTTTCACTCCAAGACGCAGGTCACACGAACGATTTGCAGGTCAGTACCGCTTGCGGTCCTCCACGTAGCTTTCGCCACGCTTCAACCTGCCCACGCCTAGATCACCCGGCTTCGGGTCGTATTCCAATGACTCCACGCACTTGTATACGCCGCATCTTGTCCGAAGACTGCATGCTTGTTGCTTTCGCTTCGGCTCCCCTTTCGGTTAGCCTTCGCCATTGAAATACACTCCCTGGCCCGTTCTTCAAAACGTAAGATATGACATCGGCAACGAAACTCGTACAGCAGCCTCGCGACTGTTTCCTTCATTTCGCAGATCCTTTCATGCCATATCGTTCCATAACCAACAGGTTTCAGGCACTTTGAACCTCCCTTTTTGGGGTACTTTTCAGTTTTCGGTCACCCTACTAGTTCACTATCGGTCTCAAGAAATATTTAGTTTTGGAAGTTGATGCCTCCCGGGTTCCCGCGCGATATCCAACGCACGGTACTCTGGAACAATTCCAGATCCGTTCACATTAACCTACGTGACTATCACACTCTGTGGTTTGACGTTCCAGTCAAATTTGGTCTCTGTGAGATGGGATCCTTGGAAAAGTCCTTCCACACCACATTTCCCTTCTGTTCCCAGAGGGATTCGGTTTGAACTTTGCCGTGTTCACTCGCCGTTACTAGCGGCATCTCTTCGATTTCTTTTCCAGTTCCTACTAAGATGTTTCAATTCGGAACGTTCCCGATCATTACTGATCGACCATAAGGTCAAGAGGTCTCATTAGGAGATCCCCGGTTCATAGGCTTCATGCGCCTACCCGGGGCATATCGCAGCTTGACACGTCCTTCATCGGTCCTTGAGCCGAGCCATTCACCTGCTGGCATAAATGCCATTATCCGTTTGCTTACTCCAGTAAGCGTCAGGTATGCAACTTATACACGATCTCATCGTGCTCTCCTTGGTCAGAAAGAGCACATCCATCCTTCCCGGGCAAAATTACTTGCCTGGTGCATTAAATATGGACTTGCTGGGATTCGAACCCAGGGCCTCTGCCTTGCAAAGGCAGCGATCTTCCAACTGATCTACAAGCCCTTGGTCTCCCAACGATGTTGGATTATATGATTGCAATGGCAGTTTTTCGGTTTCTGATCGAAAGTTTTTTTTGCTTAGGAGGTGATCCAGCCGCAGATTCCCCTACGGCTACCTTGTTACGACTTAACCCCCCTTGCGAAATTTAGGTTCGAACGCAGCACTAAAGTCCGCGCCCTCACCCATACCTCACTCGGGTGGTTTGACGGGCGGTGTGTGCAAGGAGCAGGGACGTATTCACCGCGCTATATTGAAACGCGATTACTACGGATTCCAGCTTCATGAGGGCGGGTTTCAGCCCTCAATTCGAACTACGGCTGGGTTTATGAGATTACCGTCACTTTTCAGTGTAGGAGCCCATTGTCCCAACCATTGTAGCCCGCGTGTCGCCCGGGAGATTCGGGGCATACTGACCTACCGTAGCCCGCACCTTCCTCCGATTTAGCATCGGCGGTCCCCACAGAGTACCCATCATCCCGAAGGATATGCTGGCAACAGTGGGCACGGGTCTCGCTCGTTGCCTGACTTAACAGGATGCTTCACAGTACGAACTGACGACGGCCATGCACCTCCTCTCAGCGATTCAGGTAAAGTCTTTAGCTTGACCTACATATTGCTGTCGCCCCCGGTGAGTTGTCCGGCGTTGAGTCCAATTAAACCGCAGGCTCCACCCGTTGTAGTGCTCCCCCGCCAATTCCTTTAAGTTTCAGCCTTGCGGCCGTACTTCCCAGGTGGCTCGCTTCACGGCTTCCCTGCGGCACCTGAAACGGTCGCACCATTCCAGACACCTAGCGAGCATCGTTTACGGCTGGGACTACCCGGGTATCTAATCCGGTTCGTGCCCCCAGCTTTCGTCCCTCACCGTCGGACCCGTTCTGGTAAGACGCCTTCGCCACTGGTGGTCCCACAGGGATTACAAGATTTCACTCCTACCCCTGTAGTACCTCTTACCTCTCCCGGTCCCAAGTCTAACAGTATCCCCCGGAAGCCTAACAGTTGAGCTGTCAGATTTCCCGGAAGACTGATTAAACCGGCTACGGACCCTTTAGACCCAATAATAGTGATTACCACTCGGGCCGCCGGTGTTACCGCGGCGGCTGGCACCGGTCTTGCCCGGCCCTTGCTATCACATGCTATTTACACATGTGGACAGCCAGCATTGTATGCTGGCACTCGGTGTCCCCTTATCGCGGTTTCCCGCAGTGTAAAGGTTTCGCGCCTGCTGCGCCCCGTAGGGCCTGGATTAATGTCTCAGAATCCATCTCCGGGCTCTTGCTCTCACAACCCGTACCCGTCGTCGGCTAGTAGGTACTCTAGACCCACTACAACCTGATAGGCCGCAGACCCATCCTTGGGCGACGGATCTTTAAATCACAAAGCATTCCAGCATATGTGATCTATTCAGAATTATCCCCAGTTTCCCGGGGTTATGCTGAACCCAAGGGCAGATTGTCCACGTGTTACTGAGCAGTCCGCTATGTTCACGAAGAACATTTAACTAGCATGGCTTAGTCGAACACCGATAGCAGTAACCTCTGGCAGGATCAACCAGAATTTTAATTATTTCTAGCACACCTTTTGAAGGTTAAAGGAAATTGTTGGCAGGGTACCATTTAAACAACATGATGCTGATTAAAGGCCCTGCACAGTGAATTCTTAATACTAACGATCAGAATTCACCGAACTGCCATTGCGTGAGTCAGACAGAATTGTTATCTCCTGTCTCCATTAAAATGAAGGTGATTATGTTTCCACACACTTCCTGTGCGGGAACACATGAATGTTACTTGTAGTATATTAACTTTTTGCAAGCGGGATTATTTATACACATGACCATAGTTGGATAAACATATTTTTATTAAAATATACAAAATGCCTATATAATATCTTAAGTGCCAGGGCAAATACTTATATTACACAAATCAACATTGTTAGACTTGTTCAACCTCTATCATTGAATAATAATGTTCATCTGTCAAATTTTATTAACCTATTTTTGCTTATTTTTTGAAACTATAAAGGATCGTTTATGTTGAGTGTAAAATTTGCTCTTTGAAATCCTATTCTTTTATTCTCGCCATCAAGTCAGCCCAGTCCATAAACCAGATATACAATACAGACATTACATTACTGGGCACAATCAACAAATTGTGGTTTCAATAAAAAGTGCATGTGGCATACTTCTATTTAATTATCCATAGTGCAAAATGGACAAACAATAATCACTTTGCAGGATAACTGACATGCGTAGGCGGAAAGTGACATTCAACTCATTGGAATTAATTCATCCACGTTCTCTTAAACATCTGAACAATCAACTTCAGTCACTTGTCAGAGGCAGACTGTGGCTTAAGATATTGTTGGGAATGTTTTTGGGAATTGCTGTAGGATTAGTTTTAGGCCCATCTACAGGATTAGTCGACCCTTCGGTTGCAATGACTATTGGTGAATGGGTTGCTATTCCTGGTTATATCTTTCTTGGCTTGTTACAGATGATTGTTGTACCTCTGGTTTTTGCTTCTATTATAAGGGGATTGGCTGCTGGAGAAGATATTGAGCAATTGAAAAAAATGGGATCGAGAACGGTTGTTTTCTTTCTAGGTACAACTTCCCTGGCCATTATAATTGGTTTAGGATTAGCCCTCTTTATAAAACCGGGTTTGTTTATAGATAGTGAACTTGTCCAGAACACAATGGATGATAGCACAACTTCACTTTCTCCGGATAACGTTTATGGTCCTGCTTTATCCGACATTCCCGGTCTTGTCAGTACTGTTCTTCCCACAAATCCCCTGGGAGCAATTGTAACCGGCCAGATGTTACAGGTAGTTATATTTTCAATTATCGTAGGTATTGCTCTGGTTTCTATGAAGCCAGATAGCTCCAAACCTCTTCTGGAGTTGCTTGGTTCAATACAGGAAGTTACAATGACAGTTGTCAAATGGAGTATGTTGCTGGCTCCTTTTGCTGTTTTTGGGTTGCTTACAAAATTTACCATAAATCTGGGCATAGACACATTACTGGGAATGACCGTCTACGTGGGTACGGTTCTTGCCGGGTTACTCACAATGATGGTTATTTATCTTTTTATTGTTTTCCTTTTATCAAAAAAGAATCCGATAAAGTTTTTAAATTCTATTCGTGATGTTCTCCTGCTGGCTTTTTCGACATCCAGCTCTGCTGCTGTAATGCCTCTTTCAATTAAAACAGTGGAAGAGAAACTTAATGTACGGCCTTCTGTATCCCAATTTGTTATACCTCTGGGAGCTACCATTAATATGAATGGAACCGCCCTTTACCAGAGCATTGCAGCTGTATTCCTATCCCAGGTATATGGCGTGGAACTTGGTATAGGGCAACTTGCAATAATCATGGTTACCGTGGTTGGAGCATCTATCGGTACCCCTGCAACTCCGGGGGTTGGTATAGTCATCCTTGCAATGGTATTGAACAGTGTAGGTATTCCTGCAAGTGGAATTGCCCTTATAATAGGTGTGGACCGTATCCTTGATATGAGCCGTACATCGGTTAATGTGACCGGTGACATTGTGGCCTGTGCAGTTGTTGATCGCTGGATAGGGGAGGAAAGGTCGGTCGAGAAGGAGTTTCAGGAAGCCAGAATTCGGGATCGTCAGAGACGTATAGAAGGAGAAGATGTGATTGTAAATTCACATTGAATTATTCGCTCATGTATTTCACATATCTTTTCAACATTAACTGGAAACATGAGATAGCATAAGTTTCTATATTTTTTATATATTGTCGTTTTTTAGAAAAAAGCCATTTAATGTTTATTCCGGTATTGCACACAGAGAACTTCGTTTGATCCAATTACTAATTTTGATTTTTACAGAAACAGTGATCAAATAAAAATACATCCCGGGCAAACCTAAAAACAAGTCTCACCTTTAAAAGAAAAAAATGCCCGGAGCGTGACTCGAACACGCGGCCTCCAGATGTCTCAGGAGACATGGGAGCACCCAATCGTTTACCCTATGAGTCTGGCGCCCCAACCAACTAGGCTATCCGGGCCTGGTAGCACATACAGAAGGTAAAAGTGATATTAAAAAGTATCGATTATAATCGAGTTGCACTGCAAGAAGATGCCTCTCGATCATAAGTGTGATCAGGATTAAGGGAGCTTACATCCCGATGCTTCATTTTAAAAATGAAACTCCCATTAAATCTGATTTAACGCGATTCAAAAGACACAGAAGTTTTACGTTTAAATTATAAAAGCAAATTAGATGATTAAACATTTTCTCTGCTCGTCCCAATTTGATATTGCTATAGTTATCCTTTATAGTGCAAGTATTTCTCAAAATGCATATAAACTTTAAAGTGTATACCCAGTACAAAGGTAGAAAATTTAATATACTGATACCATATCCTTTCAGGTGGTACAATGGAAACTCCAAAAGACAAAGGTAAAATTTCTCTATCCATAGATGGAGAAAAGAAGATTCCTGTACTGGATGTGACTAATGCAATACAGAATCTTCAAAATATCATTTACAATCTTGGTGATTACTATTTTGAAAATCCTTGTCGTGAAGCCGGAGATTTCCCACAGGATGTGAAAAAATACTGCACATTACTTTTTACTGATATTGAAATGGGTAGTGTACATGCCGACCTCCAAATAAGTAATGAACAGACAGCTCTTGGAGAAAGTGGAACTATCGGCGAAAGGTCTATAGTAGCTACCAGGGATCTTCTTGAAGCTCTCTCTAAAAAAGATATTCCAAAAGAAGAATTGTACAATATTGTTAATGATCCTCATCGAGTAAACAAATTACTTAGAGAATTTTATGCAATGTGGCCAGATGAAAATTCCAAACGTACATTATCGATAGGATTCCAGGGCAATTCACAAATACAACTAAAAGGTTTTCGAAAAGAGAGTATAAAGAAACTTTTACACAAACCCATTGAAGAATATGAAAAGGAAATTTTTGGATGGATATCCGGAATAAATATTGGCCAGAGTAAGAAGATAACAGTTGAAAGTAATCAAGGGAAAATAAATTGCTATTTTGATCCTGAAATCAAAGATTGGGTGCAAGAGCATCTTGGAAAATTTGTAGTATTACGTGGAACAATGAAGCCGTTAAATAAAGGAAACTTTGGATTGTTCATTGATAGTGAAGATTCGATAGAACAAACCTGTTATTATACTCTTGATAATATACCTTCTCCGGATAGAATTATGGAACTAAAGAATAAAATCCCCATTGAATTTATATTAGAAGATGAACTTTTTATTGGTTCCAACGATGAATTGGGCCTTTTTGCTATGAATACAGGGATGAAAGATGTTTTTAAAGAATTGGAAGAACAACTCTTCATATTATATCAGGAATATGTCCTGACTGATGATGAGTTATCTAAAAGTGGCCAGTTACTGAGGGGGAGACTGATTTCAATTGTGGGGGACTCTCGTGGCCTCATATAAAGCAAAAACGATACAAAAAGCATTGCCCAAAAAAGGTTTTGAAGAAAGACGTAAAGGTCATCACATATTTTATGTTTATTATCTGGATGGCAAGAAAACCGGTAATAGAACATTCATAAGCCACGGGAGCAAAGTGGAATATAATAGCAATCTTTTGAGTAAAATGGGCAAACAACTAAATCTTTCTAAGGAACAGTTATGTGATCTTATAGATTGTCCTTTGACCAAAGAACAACTTCAACAGATTTACAGCCAAAAAGAAAGGTAAGTCATTTATTTGGTCCAGCAGATATTATAATCGGCTTCATAGCTTATACATACGTTTTTTCGGACAAAGCTGATTAAAGTCTTCCGTATTTTTTATGCGCCTGTTCGGCTGTCAGGACATCAAAAACAGTTGATGGAATCCTATCAAATATATTCGGCAATATTAATACATCATATTTCATCGACATTGATAAATTCCTCTTTCCGATCAGTTACAATTTTTCGTGAATTTTCCAGGAAAGAGTTGCGGTTATGCTCTATAATCAATTTCTCAATTACAGAGTTATAATCATCCTCCATGGAGCCCATTTCCCTCAAAGCATCACGAGTCTGCGCTTTGACCTGTATTGGTGTACTGCTCGCCATTTGGTTTTCACTCCTTTTTCTATTTGATTTCTGTTACTTCTGGTTATTATGATTTTTATTAATTTCCATATTTATCATAATTGTGAATCCTGACTATAATAACTATATTTTATCATAGTATATACTTGTACCATTTCCACACCACCCTTAAATTCCCAATGTGATTCTGGATAGACAAAACACAAAGAGGATGAATGTATTTTTTTCAGATCGAAAATCTGAAATTCCCATTAAATCCGGGACCATAAATTTATGTATTATTCCAGAGCAATACAGAGTAAGATGGATTTTTACCAAAGATTTTGTATTACATAAACTCCGAAGGGAAATGAGAGATATCGTTATAAAAAATAAAAAGGAGAATTTGGAATGGACGCAATAATTGGATTCAAAGAAATGACAGTGTCCTCAAAAGGGCAAATTGTCATACCCAAGAATCTGCGAAACAGCACATTCCCGGAAGGCTCACATGCCGCAATTGTGGCATACTCGGATCACATAGAGATCCGCCCCCTCTCATACGTATTGGAAAAATTAGAATGTGCTTTAACATCCGAGCCTTCGTTTGCCAAAGAGTGGGATACTCCAGAGGAAGACCAAGCATGGGACAATTTGCTTGAACATGCCCTGGAAAATGAACAGACCGAAACATGAGGTTTTTTACCAATGGCAGGAACGTTCAGGAAAGGGGATGTAGTGGTTATACCATTTCCCTATACAGATATGTCGAAGTTAAAGACCCGACCAGTACTGGTAGTTGCCTGTCCTAGAGGGACTAATGTGATTGTGTGTCAAATTACAAGTCAAACGACACGCAATGACGAATATGCAATACAAGTGAACTCAAATGATTTCGCAAAAGGATCATTACCCTCATCCAGCCTTGTAAAAACTAACATGATAATGACCCTGGATGTGGATACAATTCTTGCAAAATCAGGAACACTGAGTTCAGAAAAGATACAACAAGTCGAAGAGAAATTAGTTGAAGTATTTACTTCCTGATTACCTGTTATTTTCTCCGGTAGCAATCATAACAATGATTGATTAGATATTATTCAGATAAAAAAAGAAGATGGGAGAAAAACTCTCCCCATCAGTAACCTGTGGCCTGTGCAAAGGTAAACAGCAGGTTGGGATCAGAAGTAGTACCCCTGACCTGAATCACCATGCTGTCATTATTCCAGACATAGGCATAGCGTGGCACGTCCTCTCCGCCCTCGGTCACATGCCAGATGATGCGTGTGGCAAAGTGGTCGTTGATGGAATGCTCGGTGAACCTCTCTCCCTGTGCCATTGGATTGAATTCGTTTTTGTAGTCGTTGACCAGGGTTTGGGCAGCATCCGTGTCAGTGCATTCAATGGCGCTGATTTGCACTTCCACACTATCCCCGTTTTTGTAAATTCCCTGCGTGGCTTCAACTACCGTATCTTCACTGCCCACACCGTCCAGCACACTTCCAAAGTCCAGCTGGCGCTCACCTATCATATCAAACCCTGCCGGCACTTCGTCAAGTGACACTGCATCTGAAACAGACCCGATTTCAGGATTGTCGATTTCTTCACCTGTACCGCCTGTATCGGTACATCCCGACACTGCAAGCATTATCATTGTAATGGCCAAAAGCAATGCTACTATTCTCATTTTCATAAAAGATCCCTTTTCCAAAGCGGATGGATTGTAATCAAGGTTAATATATTTAAAAGTAATCCGCAACGAGCAGATCAAAAAAGAATAAAACACAAACCAAAAAAAGAAAAGAGAAGTAGAAGGGATTATTCCCTTCTATCATTCAAGTCTGCTTAGTTTCTCCTTACGAGGTAGGCAACTGCCAGAAGTCCAGCGATTGCGAAGACTGCTTCAAATCCAGGGATTCCCTGATCTTCTTCAGTTTCGTTTTCTGCTGGTTCCTCAGGTTCTTCAGGTTCAGTTACGTTCTCTTCAGGTTCTTCAGGCTCGACAGGTTCCTCAGGTTCTTCAGGTTCAGTTACGTTCTCTTCAGGTTCTTCAGGCTCGACAGGTTCCTCAGGTTCTGCAGGTTCCTCTTCGCCTTCGATGGTTCTCTCAACGAATGGGTAGAATCTTACATCGTCACTGTCAGCCACCTTGAAGTAGATATCTTCCATCAGATGCTGGGTGCTGTCCTGACTGAGTGTAATGGAACTGCTCAGAACCATCTCTATCGTGTCAGTGTTTATGGAATCGATTTCCATGTTACCGAAAGAATCTTCGGATTCAAGTTCTATTCCGTCATCTTCAATCTGCCAGACACCTTCAATCACACAGAGGCTGTCAACCTGACCCTGGAAGACTTCATCGATATTGACTTTGAGTGTGACAACGTCATCTTCACCCATTACGGTTTGGTCGTATTCCCATACATTGAGATCGCTACCATTTACTGTAATTACTTTGTCATCCACATATTCGCCGTCTTTCTGGAGTTCGAGCCAGACCTTGTCACCTTCAACATCGATCTGCTGTGGAATGATTGCATAACCATCAGCAAGTTCCAGAGATTCACCGGTTCTGATAGTGTAGGAGGTGTCGTCATCCATTGCAAGCTTGGACAGTTTGTCAGCTTCACCTGATACGACTGGGACATATTCCTCTGCAAGGAAGCCAACCTTCTCAAAGGTAGAGGGGCCGTCATTGCTGAAATTAAATGTAGTCTCTACACCTGGTACTATGGTACTGGCATATGTTACATCACTTGGATCATCGTCAAGCTCTCTGTCATCATCATCCATTCCAGAAACATTGACTTCAAGTTCTTCAGAGAAATCATTGTCAGCAAGGTCATACCAGAATCCTGCGAAGGAGTAACCTGATGCACCTGTTGGAGTCCAAGTTACCGAACTGTCACTTATATCGGGTACATTAGCAACTGTACCTCTTACCTCATAGGTACCAGGCTCGGTCATGACTTTTGTCAAATGGAATCTAAGCTCATCTGCATCTGCAGTTGTGAAATAGATGTCTTCCATTACATTAAAGGTATCATCGGAGTTAAGGGTAATGGAATTGCTCAATATCATATCTATTGTATTACCACTTACGGTATCAATTTCCATGTTACCGAAAGAATCTTCGGATTCAAGTTCTATTCCGTCATCTTCGATCTGCCAGATACCTTCAACCACACAGAGACTGTCAACCTGACCCTGGAAGACTTCATCGATATTTACTTTGAGTGTAACAACGTCATCTTCACCCATTACGGTTTGGTCGAATTCCCAGAGGTTGAGACCAGATTCTACTGTAATTACTTTGTCATCCACATATTCGCCGTCTTTGTTGAGTTCGAGCCAGACCTTGTTACCGTCAACATCGATCTGCTGTGGAATGAGTGTATAACCATCAGCAAGTTCCAGAGATTCACCGGTTCTGATAGTATATGAGGTGTCGTCATCCATTGCAAGCTTGGACAGTTTGTCAGCTTCACCTGGTACGACTGGGACGTATTCTTCTGCAAGGAAGCCAATCTTCTCATAGGTAGAGGGGCCATCATTGCTGAAATTAAATGTAGTCTCTATTTCATCCTGTATTTCACTATTGTAAATAAGAGCGTCAGTGTCGTCTCCAAGTTCATTCTCACTTTCAGTCTGATAAACATCAAGTATTATAGTTTCGCTTGCTTTGTTATCATCGATGTCATACCAGAATGCTGCGAAGTTCTCAGAATCTGCGACAAGTTTGAAAAGGTCAGTATGATCGCCTGAAGTGACATTTTCAAACTGGATTTGTACATCACCATCAGAATCATAACCTGTTACATATGCATAGCCATCAACCGAAGCATCTAGTTCTGATGAATTTTCGTCTGCTAAATCTTTCCAGTCCTCAAAGTTATTAAGAGTTGCTGAATCGTTTATAACATACGTATCAGTCTGATTCGTAACTGTCACATTAGTTACCTGCATGTTCCATACAGGGCCTCTGGTCTCCACAGTATGACCTGCTGCGCTTGCTACGCCAGCAAATACTGTCAAGACCATAAGGGCAGCCATTAAAGTTGCTAATAGTCTTTTCATAATTTTCCTCCGTTAGTTAATTTGTAGATATATGGTCAAGGTAAAGAGTGATTGATAAACAATAAAACGTACACATGTACGTTAAATCAACCTTTCATCGGTGAACATTACGTCCATTGACGAAAGGAAACTCATCACCCTCTTGATCCCGTCATATTGGTTTGCAACCCTCTAATAAGAAAATTGCTTATTAAATCTTTTGTGGTCTCGAGGGTCAAAAAACGCCATTTTTACTGGTAAATATCGATGTATTTCACGGCATATGCCGAACAATTTTCGTCTGATTTAATAAAGGGACCGTTGAAAATACAACCAGCACTTGGCATATTGTCGACTTCAGACTTTGTGGGTTGAATTTGAGGCGGATATTGCCCTGACAGCACCACACAAAATGGTTGGTTTATTCGACAAAATGTATATGTGATTTCCAGTATATTGCAGTTTGCAAAGACAGTTTCTAACTAAACATCACCTATATATAAATTAAATCACATTAATACTATTTGATATATGGAGCATTAATTTCATAATGCCTCAAAATCTAATAGGATGAATAAAATCACTATACATAAGTTCATTAGGGGTACTACCCGGCTTACATGAAGAAGGCGATGCTAAATGTTTACAGGCGCAGAGAATATTTCCACTGAAGACGAAGGGAACAGGGTCAAGACCGGCATTCCCGGCTTTGACGAATTGTGCGGGGGAGGCCTTGTACGTGACAGGAGTTATCTGGTATCCGGTACATCAGGTGCCGGCAAGACCATTTTCTCAACCCAGTACATCTACAACGGGATCACCCAGTACGGGGAAAACGGTATAATCGTGGCCACAGAGGAGCGCCCCGAACAGATCCGCGAGAACATGATGCGTTTTGGCTGGGACCTGCAGGCCTTAGAAGAAGAGAACAAACTCGCAATAATCGATGCCTGTTCGACAAAGATCGGAATCCCATCCCAGGAAAAATACGTGGACGTGCGCCCCTTCGACATTCGTTCAATGATGGACCAGATCATCGCCACACAGGAAGAGATCGATGCCAAAAGGGCCCTGATAGATTCAACGACATCCATCAGTTTCTACCTGCATGAAGCCGCCCGGATACGTGTCGAATTGCTCAAACTCAGCACCACCCTGGAAATAATCGGCCTGACATCCCTGATGACCTGTGAGATCGTCGATGAGAACCAGCCCTCCAGGTTCGGTGTGGAAAACTTCGTCACCGATGGTACATTCTCCCTCTACTATGACATGCGTGACAACGTCCGCAGCCGCAGTGTCGAGATCTACAAGATGCGCGGCTCAGACCACAGTAAAAAGGTCCACCCCTATGAGGTCACAAAAGAAGGCTTCGTGATCCACCCCCACGAAGAAGTCTATACTCACTTCTAAGCCCCGGCCCTTAAAGGTCGGGATACATTTCCTCATTTCCACATTCAATACACTTGTATACTACAAGGTTGCGTCCAAACTGATCGTGGCGCTTAAGGGCCGGATATCTCCACCTGTTCATTTTACCTTCACATAGGGAACATCTGTAATTCATGATTGATCATCTTCTCCATAAATATATTTACTCTATGTTGTGTAAACATATCTAAACCTTTTCACCCGTAATTCTTCCTGAACAATAACCCCTTCAAAACTTCCACAAATCCCAGTGTAACTGCCGCAAAGCCAAGAGGTAACAACCAGTCCTGCAGATCCATGGGCTGCAGGTCAAATACAGCAGCCAGGAAAGGCACATACATAACCACCAGTGTCAGGAGCAATGTGCTCAAAACGCCTGCAATGATCAACTTGTTCCTGAAACCGGTTTTCAGCACAGATACCTCAAGGGAGCGGAAAGCAAACGGCACAAACAGGATCATACTCACCACCGTAGCAAACGCGATTGTGCGTGCCCGCTCCAGGTCTGCGGTCGGGTCTGCAAACAAGAAGGAAACAAAGCAGGTAAGTCCCATCACACCGGCCACAGAACCCACAAGTACAAGTTTCCTGCCGGCCAGGATTCCTTCACCCACAGGTCGGGGTCTGCGGTGCATTACCTCCTCTCTTGCCGGATCAAGGCCCAGCGCAATTGAAGGCATGATCTCGCCGAACATATTGATAAAAAGGATCTGCAGGGCAAGCAGGGGGACCAGTTCATATCCCAGCAGGGAGATACCCAGCATGATCAATATTATCTCATTGAAATTACGTGAGACCAGGTAACTTGTAAATTTCTCAATATTATCATAAATGGTCCTGCCTCTCTTGATAGCCTCCACAATAGTAGCAAAATTATCATCCTGCAGCACCATATCACTGGATTGGCGGGCCACATCTGTTCCTTTAAGCCCCATCGACACACCAATATCAGCCCTTTTAAGCGCGGGAGCATCATTCACCCCGTCCCCTGTCATGGCAACAACATGTCCCTCTGCCTGCAGGGCTTTAACGATCCTCAATTTCTGCTCTGGCATAACCCTGGCATACACATGAATATGATCCGCAATCTTTGCAAAGGCTTCATCACTCAAACCGGCCAGTTCGTCTCCCGTAATCGCCCCGTCAGCCAGTATACCATCAGGATCTGAAATATTATCAGGCTGCTCCACAGGAATTCCCAGTTTGTCAGAGATAGCCAGGGCGGTTTTTACGTTATCCCCGGTAATCATCACCACTTTGATACCCGCCTGGTGACACAAACCGATAGCCTCGGTAACACCTTCCCTTACCGGATCGGTCATTGCCATCAGGCCCAGGAAAGTCATCCCCTCTTCCAGATCAGTTTCATCCCACTTATCCCCCACATCCTTGCGGGCAATTGCAATCACCCTATAGGCTCCGGAGGCAAGCCTGCTGTTTTCCTCCAGAATGGTCTTCCTGGTGGTCTGGTCAAGTTGCACCCGCTCATTATCTTTAAGAATGTGATCACAGCGCTCCAGCACAACCTCCACAGCCCCCTTGGTAAAGGAAATCGATCCCTCTTTTTCCCAATGGACTGTAGTCATCATTTTTCTATCTGAGGTGAAAAGGATCTCATGCAATCTTTCATGATCATCGGCAAACTTCTCCCTGCGAATACCCGCCTTTGAGGCAGCCGCCAACAGGGCCAGTTCTGTGGGATCTCCCACCACATCCTCTGAATTGTCGTTTTGATTCAGGGATGCATTGTTGCAAAGGGCTGCCCCCTTCAACAGGATTTCCAGTGTGGAATCTTTGGGATTGAAATTATTCCCGTCAAGCACAAATTCCCCTTCATCTCCATAACCCGAACCCGTAACCTCGAACAACCCTTCCATGGTCCAAATCTTTTCAACCGTCATCTCATTACGGGTCAGTGTCCCGGTCTTATCCGTACATATCACCGAGGTCGAACCCAGGGTTTCTACTGCAAGCATCTTGCGGATGATAGCGTTTTTGGCAGCCATGCGGCGCATCCCGTAGGCCAAAGTGATCGTCAGGGTCAGAGGAAGGCCTTCAGGCACCGCGGCCACTGCCAGTGCCAGGGCAATAATCAGCATCTCCTCGACAGGAGCACCGGCAAAAATACCCAGCCCCAAAGCCATCCCCGATGCCAGCAAGGCAACAACTGCCAGTTTTTTGGAAAATGCCGAGATCTCCTTTTGCAGGGGAGTTACTTCCTTTGCAGGTTGAATCAGGGAAGCGATTGACCCCAGTTCCGTATCCATACCCGTAGCCATCACCACAGCCCTGCATTTACCTCTGACAACCTGGGTTGCGGCATAAAGAGGCTCGTTCAAGTTTTTCTCCACAGGCAAACTTTCCCCGGTCAATGCGGATTCATCCACCTTAAGTTCCTGCAATTCAAAGACACAGGCATCTGCAGGTATACTGTCACCGGCTTCCAGTACCAGAATATCCCCTGTAACAACTTCCCGTGTCGCAACCTGGCGCAGGGTACCTTCACGTAAAACAGTGGTCTTTGGCCTCACAATCCCCTTGAGGGATTCCATGGCCTTTTCAGCCCTGTATTCCTGCACAAAACCCAGCAGGATTACAAAAATAATAAGCCCTAAAATAACCCAGAAATTTACCACTTCATCTATATACAGGGAGATCAGGGCCGCTGCAGCCAGCACCCATACAATAACATTACCCAGCTGGCCAATGAAGATCTTAAGCGGAGTGGTTTTTTCCGTCTCTTCCAGCTCATTATACCCTTGGCTTTGGAGTTTGGCAGAAACTTCATCTCTTCCAAGCCCTTCAGAATCTGCGATATTCTCGGGCAATTGCATACAACCCTGCTCTGATAATTTCATTACCTGCCAGCTCCCCACTTAACTTTGACACATACTTATTAAATCTTTATTGCAGTGAAATACAATTCCGGCTTCAACTTGCAGGGGCAGAGGAGTTTTTATGCTTGTCCTTTTGTATTGCAAATTTGAGCACAATAGGTGAGATAATAATAGAAACTACTACCATCAGGACCACGGCTGAAAAGATTTCTTCTCCTATTATTCCCATATCCCTGCCAATGGAGATCACCACAAGTTCCACACCCGCCCTGGGCATGACCCCTGAGCCAAATATGAAACTCTCATAGGAATCAAAACCAATAGCTCTGGCACCCACAAAACCCCCTATAAGTTTACCCAGCAGGGCCAGGACCACAACCAGAATGGTGAAAGAGCCCAGGGTATTCAGGGCTTCCAGTTCCACAGCCATACCTATATGAGCAAAAAAGATAGGCACAAGTATACCATAAGCCAGACCCGATACCTTGCTCTGTATATCATTTATTTTTGCAACCGCTACATTGGAAAGCATCACACCCCCGATAAAGGCCCCAATGACCGCATCAAGCTCCATTATCTCTGCAAAATATGCCGAAAACAGGGCAATCAGGACCACCGCAGCGAATATGGATTCCTTTGAGTGCATCTTCTGCACGTAATTAAAAATGTAAGGGAAAACCCGGTAACCCAGTATCACCATGATCCCAACGAAAAACACTAGTTTTCCCAGCAGGAGCATAAACTGAGTGGCAGTAGGGAATGCATTGTACTTTCCTACAGTAACTACTATGGATAACAGGAAAATACCTATAATGTCATCGAAGATCGCCGAGGTTAGCATCATGGAGCCGGGTTTACTGGACAGGTAACCCATATCAAGCAATGTTTTTACCACAACTCCTATACTGGTAGGACTGAAAGCCACGGCCAGAAAGAGGCTTTCCACAAAATCAAACCCAAAAAACCTGCCCAGTGCAAAACCTGCAATAAAGGCAGCAGCTATCTGGAAAAAAGTTGCAACAATTGCCTTTTTTGATGAAGCTTTCAGGTCTTCAATATGTACTTCCTTATACCCTGCGGTAAACAGAAGGAAAATAGCTCCCAGTTCCGCAACAGAAGCAATTGTTTCGGTTTCTTCCACTATCAGCAGGCCAAGCAGCAATCCGGCAAGGATTTCTCCAAGTATACCGGGCATACCCACTCTCTCGGAAACCTCGGACAACAACCTGGCAACCAGTAGAATGACAAGGATCTGGAACAGAAACTCCATCATTCAACCCCTTGAACTGTAAATCGCCTGAATGACATCCGATTTACAAACAATTCCCACAAGTTTTTTCTCATCAACCACACAAAAGTGCTCTACCTTGTGTTTTATCATTGTTTCTGCTATTTCACACAGGGTCGTGTCGGAAGTTATGGTTATGGGATGGGGTATCATGATCCCGCGGGCTGATTGACTGAGGGACCTGACAGCCATAAGATGAGTATGGTCAAGTCGCGATACACGTCTTGTAAGTAATAATTGGAGAATTGTATTCTGATCGATTATACCCAGCAGATCACCGTTTTCGTCTACAACCGGGTAGGTATGGAAATGTTCTTTATTGAACAGGTCGAAGATTTTCTCTATAGGAGCCTCACCTTTTATGGTGATCGGATCAGTTATCATTATATCCCTGACAAGAACCTCATTGCATTTCTCTTCAAGGTCTAACCCCTCCTCTTCTGAGAAAGCCTGCCTGCCACTGGACTCCCCTTCTGCGGTCATATGCATCCCGTATGCAATATCTTCTTTCTTCCTACAAAAGATATTGCTTTGGAAAATCAATTCCCATTTAGGACCCTGACATTCAGGGCTATGCCACTTCTGTCAATATATTCATTGATCCTTTTCATCGAATGAGGGATCATACCCCCGCTTGTCAATATCATACACCTTTTGCCGCACAGAGCCATCAGGATAGTGCGATCGATAACCCCGGTTGATATATCGACACATAACGAGTTCTTCTCAGCCATAAGTTTGCTCTTTTTCCCCATGGCACCCACAATATCAATATTCTCTTTTTCCAGAAATTCGTCAAAACCAGCCGGATCGAACCTATCCATATCATAGATCAGGATTCCCCCGGCTTTTATACCATGCCTTGTAAGTTCCACAATCGCCCAGCCACCATCATGGATATGCAAAACACGGGCATTGACCGCTTCATAAGGACAGTGCAGCGCATATTCACCATGCAGTACACCCAGATTCAATATGTCGCCTTCCCGGGTTTCCGGAGGCACTTCCACCCACATCAATTCCGGTGGTTTGAGAGTATCCACGATTTCCGGCACGGTCCTGGGCTGCCTGTTGCCATGGGCAAGCCCTCGCCTTTCAATCTCCTTATATATATCAAAGGTCACCGGCCGTTTCAGGTGGGCCTGTCGCAGCAGTTCATCATCCTGGAATACTTCATCCGGGGTACCTTCCCCTATAACCTCCCCGTCCACCATGAAGAAAACATAATCCGCCCAGCTGTAGGCCAGATCAACATCATGGGTGGAAATGATCAGGCTGGTACCCATATGATTGAGTTCGTGCAGTACATCCAGAAGTTCATCCGCCCCTACAGGGTCCAGGCTTGCCAGTGGTTCATCCAGTATGATAGCCAGGGGATCCATTGCCACAATTCCCGCAATAGCAACCCTCTTTTTCTGGCCGCCACTCAAATGATGCGGAGGTTTATCCTTTAGTCCGCTCAGGCCGAAATATTCCAGGGTCCCGTTTACCTTCTTTTCAATCTCTGCCTTACTGTAGCCAAGATTGACCGGCCCAAAAGCCACGTCCTGATAGACTGTAGGTGCAAATACCTGATCATCGGAATTCTGGAAAACAATACCAATGTTTTTTCTTATTTCCCTTAAGGACGCCTGATCGTAAGCCAGTTCCTTACCATCATAAAATATCCTGCCTTCAGCAGGCTTGAGAGTACCGTTAAGTAACAAAAATAAAGTGGATTTACCCGATCCGTTTTTTCCTACAAAAGCAATTCTTTTGCCCTTTCTCAATTTGATGTCCACACCTTTGACAGCACTGGTCCCGTCAGGATAGGAATATTTCAGTCCGCGTGTTTCAAGTATTACCATAAACTAGCCTCCAGCATACCATTAGAAACGTACCATACCCCCACGATTGTAACCATGTAACCCAGACTCAATGCAACTTCTGAAAATTTCACCGGTCTTTTTTCCTCAAAGATCATCATTTTCCCGTCATAACAGCGGGCATTCATTGCCACAAAAGTTTTTTCTCCCTGCTCCCAGGACCTCAAAAAAAGTGTCGAACAGAGCA
The DNA here is from genome assembly GCF_002761295.1 of Methanohalophilus portucalensis. Classification (NCBI taxonomy): domain Archaea; kingdom Methanobacteriati; phylum Methanobacteriota; class Methanomicrobia; order Methanosarcinales; family Methanosarcinaceae; genus Methanohalophilus; species Methanohalophilus portucalensis. Next base: position 2,021,286 of record NZ_CP017881.1, read on the forward strand.
TGGCCATGGAATTCAGGGATGTCCTCAGATCATGATAACCCAGCCTTACTGTCTGGGCATGCTTGATGCACCAGGCAACATCCAGAAACACAAAGATGTACCTGTACATCATCATTGACAGTTCAATGAAAGAATCAGGCAATCTCGTTTTTTTAAGTACCGAAAAAAGCTCCACCATGGGGGTTGTCAGCGCCAGGAAGAACAGACAGCACATTCCTCCCAGGGTCCTGGAAAATACCAAGAAAGCCATTGACAGCCCACCGGTATTCACACCCAGACGATAGTCCAGCACATTGAAACCAAAAAGTTCAGGTCCACCCCCAAAAAAGAAGGCAATAATGATTACACTAAACACAACGAAAACTGCAGGTCCCATCAGGAGCTTCAGGTAGAATTTCGGAGGTACTCTCCCAAAAATAAGCGTTGCCAGTGACATACAGATGGCTATAGAAAAAGGCACAAGCGGAGCTTGTGAAGATATACCCATAAGAATCCCAAAACCAACAACCCCAATTTTTAGCCAGTTATTGGTATAACGCAGGGGGCTGAGCAGTGCATAATCATCAAGCATCTTGGTCATAATGAAAATTTCCGTATGTGAATTGTAGTGCGCAAAATTGATTTTTAGGTATTAATATATGTCGTCAAAAAAAAGGAAAGGAGGTAAAAGGCAAATCAGTCAGAGCGACCTTTACCCTTATAGTAACCAAAGAAGTATCCTATCACAACTGCCCCAATGGCTGCCTGCAGTGCGAACAGGAGACTTTCTGTTTCCCCGCCCGGAGGCTCAAAACCCATGTTACCGACCCAGGGCTCATAACCACCTGTTACATCAGTGATCACTCCTTCGGCAGCACCGTCTGCACCCCCGAACTCGGAACCCGGGTTTGCAGCCATCCCGTAGAAGAAGGATGCCACAAAGAATATAGCGATCACCGCAAATATGATCTCACCTTTGCCGATCTTCATGCAGAAATCCCCCTGATCTTGTTAACAGTTTCCTGAGAGATTACTTTCAATTCCACAAGGGCATCGCTCTTGACCTGTATAATATACTTGAATATCAATGCAGTCAAAGCACCTTCCATGATCGCCAGTGGTACCTGAGTGGTGGCAAATATCGCCAAAAAGGCCTGAAGAGATCCCAAAAATCCGCCAGCCTGTGACGGGAACGCTAGGGCAAGCTGGGTGGACGTTACCACATAAGTAATCCAATCCGCAAAGGTGGCCGCAATGAAAACCACCACATAGAAATTGATATTGGCCTTCATACCTGCTTTATAGATCAAATATGCAAATAGCGGACCTATAATACCCATTGAAGCCACATTTGCACCCAGAGTTGTCAATCCGCCATGGGCCAGGAAAAGAGCCTGATACAACAGTACGATTACACCCATTACTGCTGTGACTGCCGGGCCAAACATTATGGCGGCCATTCCCGTTCCCGTGGGATGGGAGGAACTACCCGTTACAGATGGTAACTTCAGGGAGGACAGGACGAATATGAACGCCCCTGCTACTGCAAGTAAAGGCAGCAGATCACGTCTTTCAGAGACCAGTTTATTGAGGCGATACATACCAAACATTATAACCGGAATAGAGAATACAAACCATAATTGCCACCAGGGGGAGGGCAAAAATCCTTCGAATATGTGCATACTATATCACTCCTAATTGCAACATTTTACAAGTAAACTTAACTAAACAACATGATAGTTGATAGATTCCATAGAGAATTTATTGTATAAATATCTTGTCACTTAGTAAACCAAACTTGATTACAAGATAAAACAAATGCCTGCCAATTAGTTAATATTTTTGAACAATAAAAATAAAACAAAATTGCTGGATTCTTATCTGACAACCAGCAAACAGTGAAGAGCCGATTGAGCTAGCGGAGGATTGTCAACTGTGCCCTCAATTATACTTTCCTCAGGATAACCCAGTTTTTCACAGACGTATATCCTTGCCTGCACTTCCATTTCCTCTAGAATTTCGGCAACTTCCACTGACCCGAAAGTCTCGGCAGGAAGCAGGAGGACATTCTTCCCCAGTTTAATTTCGGTAACAAAAGCCTCTCTTGCAGGACGGGGATCCCTGCCATGAGCAGTAATCACCGCCAACCCGTTCATAGTCGTTTTCGTCCTGGCACAGGCAACATGCATCGAGGATATACCCGGAATTATACTGTCCCCTTCTCCGGCAAACTTGCCCAGGCCAGAAAACATGGGATCTCCGGTGGAAAGCACTACAGCATCTTCGCCCAGCAGGTGCAGGTTCTTATAATCCTTTATTTTCATTGACTCTCCCTTTATATAGGGACCGGCGAGCTCAAGAGATCGCGGAGAACCATACACCTCACCCGCATTTTCGATTGTCTCGATAGCCTGCTCTGTGAGCATTCCAGGCCCCACTCCTACACCCACAACTATCATTTCTTTTCCCCGCTATCCATAAGCACAGTACCGTCACGCTCAACGATCACAACACGGGCACCCTTTGCCTTTTCCACGGTTTTTTCAAAAGCCCTGCTCAGGTGCTGCCCTTCAGGTTCCATTTCCACCATTTCGGCAACCGTAGCAAAACCCGTACCCTCAAGTACATCCGGGTCACCCCATTTGATGATAAGCCCGGGCAGGCCACAGATTATGACATCGCCTGTGGCAGCCTCGAGTGCCTCTGAGATACGGCTGCCTGCAAGTACAACCGTGTAATCGGGAAACAGCATTGTAGAATAACGAATACCTATACGGCCGGTGGTAAGGACAACTTTATCGGAACAACGAATCAGGTCTCCTTTCATTTCCCCGAGATGGTCATTCCAGGGTTCTACAAACCCCGTGGTACCCAGAATAGAAATGCCTTCCTCCACACCGATAGTGGAATTAAGGGTCTGTCGTGCTATTTCTTCCCCTCTGGGGAGGGATATTTCCACTTCCGCACCCTTAAGACCCAGTTGTTCAACAGCTTCAAAAACGGCCATCTTAATCTGTTGCAGGGGTTTGGGATTGATTGCAGGATGACCTTTTTTAGCCTGCAGGCCTCCGCGTGTCACTGTGCCTATACCCTCACCGGCATTAATTATAATTGAATCTGCTTCACGGGCATCCCCTACAAACTCAAGCCCCCGGGTAATATCGGACTCGTGGTCATTATTGACCTTGGTCACCATCGCATAGCCAGTGTCCGTTTCCTTCACATCAATATAGGCACGCAGGCCCACAGGAGTTGGTATTGAAACAGTCCTAACCTTCTCTTGCAGGGAAAGCACAGCCGCTTTGGCAGCTGCAGCCGCGGTTGTCCCGGTGGTATAACCTCTCTTGAGAACTGAACCATCACTTAAAACTACGAGCCTTCCGTTCTTTATACCCTCCACGAGTTCCTCACGTGGCATGGCTGCCTTGTCAAGCCACTCTTCGGGAATTTTGGATTTATTCACAGGATCGATCATTGTCATTTACTCCATCTGAAAAGTTATAAAATTAGCGTCATACACCCGTGCGCTTGAACAGCTTATCCAGTTCTGCTTTGCCCAGGGTTATCATTGTGGGTCTGCCATGGGGACATGTATAGGGATTCTCGGTCTTTTCAAGCTGGTCCAGCAAATTTTGCATCTGTTCCATATTACAGGACGCCCCTGCCTTAATGGCACTCCTGCAGGCCATTGTCTTGCATAACATGTCTTCCATACCCTTCTTCTCCTTTACCCTGCCCTGGGCAAAGAGATCGGCCAGTAGGTCGTACACAACCGAAGGGTCCTCTATCTTTCCCATCACGGTGGGAACGGTGGTTATCACATAGGTCTGCGTACCAAATTCTGACAGGGAAAATCCTAAGTTTTCCAGATAGGGTATGTACTCTTCCAGTAACACTTTTTCCCTGGTGGTCAGATCAACTGTCACAGGAGAGATCAGTTCCTGCCAGTCGTGTTTTACTTTCCTGGATATCTGTTCATACATTATCCGTTCATGTGCAGCATGCTGGTCTATAAGCAAAATTCCCTCATCGGTCTCAGCCACTATATATAGGTCATTGACCTGCCCCAGGATACGTGCATCTGACACACCCGATCCCACCCTTTCAGGTTGAGCTTTTTCTTCTGCCATAGCCCTTTCTGAGCTTTTGAGCCGGCGCTGGGTATCTCTGGGAGGGGCAGTGTAATTCGAGGTATTTTCCCGGATAACAGGAGATTCAGAAGATACAGGTTCCTTTGAAGTTGGTTTCTCAGGAGATGCCAGGGATGACTGCATGGTCATTGTACGGGACGGTTTTACCTCGGGTACCAGTTTCTCCTGTTTGAGGGCCTGCTCAACAGCCGCCGTGATACCATCCATAATTTCATTTTCCCTGCTCAGCCTGACATAACGTTTTGCCGGATGGACATTGACATCCACCTCCTCCAGATTGATCTTCACATTAAGTACTGCGGCAGGATAGCGACCTTTGGCCAGCATGGTGTAATATCCCAGCCTCACGGCATTACTGATAGCAGGGGACGATATATTCCTTCCATTAATGAAAAAATAATTCATTTCCCGATTGCTGCGGTAATATCCCGGTTTTGAGATATAGCCCCAAAGGGATAACAGGCCATCCTCGTATTCCAGGGGTATCAACTGTCTTGCAACATCTGCTCCCAGCACCTGTACCATCCTGTCGAATAGTTCACCTTTGCCGCAACGCAGCACCACCTTTCCCTCATTTAACAAAGTAAAGGCAACCCCTGGGTTACCAAGTGCCTGACGGGTTACGGTATCAGTTATATGGGAAAGTTCGGTCCTTTTGCTCTTGAGATACTTACGCCTGGCAGGTGTATTATAGAATAGATCCCGTACCTCTACACGTGTACCCACCGAAGATCCGGTCTCTGTTGCCTCCCCAACCAGACCTCCTTCCACTCCGATTTTTACAGCCGAAAGGCAATCCGCGGTTCTGCTGATAAGTTCTACTCTGGAAACAGCCGCAATCGAGGAGAGTGCCTCCCCCCTGAAGCCCAGGGTAATTATCCTGTGGAGGTCATCCTTGCTTTCAATCTTGCTTGTGGAATGCTTGGTAAAGGCCAGCGGAACTTCATCCCGGCCTATTCCGCTGCCGTCATCTATCACAGTGATATTCTTTGATCCAGCCCCCTCTATTTCCACTCGAATATCCGATGCTCCTGAATCCAGAGAGTTATCTATCAACTCCTTGACAACAGAAGCAGGTCTTTCTATGACCTCTCCTGCAGCAATCTGGTTGATTGTGGCCTCATCAAGTAAATGGATATGCTCCGGCTTTTCCATAATCAACTCTCCTTCAGTTTTTTCTGTATATCATGCAGCCTGTTCAGGGCTTCCAGGGGGGTGAGGTTATTGATATCCAGGTCCCTTATTTCCTCTGCAACCGGATCAAAATCCTTCTCACCGTTATTTTCCGGATCTACCAGCAAAAGCTGGGTATATTTGGCACCACTCTTGCGTTTTCTGGAACCTTCACTTTCCCTGCTGATCACACTCTCACTTTCAATATCTTCCAGAATTGACTGCGCCCTTTTGGTTACCTTATGGGGAACACCGGCAAGCCTGGCTACATGAATACCATAACTTTTGTCAGTGGCACCGGGCACGATCTTGCGCAGGAAGACAAGATCGTCTCCGTCCTCCTTGACCGCTATATGATAATTCTTAACCCTCTTGAGCGATTCAGCGATCTCTGTCAGCTGGTGATAATGGGTCGCAAAAAGGGAGCGGACACCCTGGCGGCCCTTGTTATGGATATACTCCACAACCGCCTTGGCTATACTGTATCCGTCATAGGTACTGGTCCCCCTGCCGATCTCATCCAGCAGCACCAGGCTTTTCGGAGTGGAATTATTCAGGATATTGGCAAGTTCCACCATTTCCACCATGAAGGTACTCTGTCCGCTTGCCAGGTCATCAAAAGCCCCCACACGGGTGAATATCCTGTCCACGATACCCACCGATGCATGGGTAGCAGGTACAAAGGATCCCGCCTGGGCCATTATGACAATCAGGGCAACCTGTCTCATGTAGGTGGATTTACCCGCCATATTGGGGCCCGTTATAAGGAGGAACTGCTCATCAGAACAATCCATTTCCACATCATTGGGCACAAATCCTCCCTCAACTGAGTTTTCCACAACAGGATGCCTGCCTTCCCGTATCAGTATCCTGCAGTCATCGGTAATGGAAGGACGCACATAATTATTGTTCACCGCAACCTCTGCCAGAGAGGCCAAAACGTCCAGCTCTCCAAGCAAGACTGCCATCTCCTGCAACTGTTTCGAATGACTTGCTACCACCGAAATTACTTCATTGAATAGTTCATATTCCAATGCCACCCTTTTCTCATCAGCAGACAGGATTTTGCCTTCCCAGTCCTTAAGCTGGGGGGTGTAAAATCGCTCGGCATTGGTCATGGTCTGTTTGCGGATGTAATCATCAGGCACCTGGGAAATATTGGGCTTGGTAACCTCCAGATAATAACCTATCACCTTGTTGTAGCCTACTTTAAGGGATTTGATCCCGGTCCTGTCCCTCTCCTTCTGCTGGAATGAGGCAATCCAGGATTTGGCATTACTGGAAATTTCCTTCAGTTCATCCAGTTCCTCACTGTAGCCGGGTTTGATCAGCCCGCCTTCCCGTACAGAAAGAGGTGGCTCTTCCACGATAGCCCGCTCGATCAGATTAGTGAGAGTATCGATTTCCCTGAAATCTTCCATTCCCTGCACTATCCGGGCAAGCATTGCCTTATGTTCCCCTTCCAAGGTTTCCAGGAGAGAGGGCACCGACTGCAGGGATTTTTTGAGAGCAACAAGGTCTCTGGCATTGGAATTACCATAAACCACCCTGCCCACAAGTCTCTCCACATCCTTTACATAGGAGAGATGGGAGCGCACATCAAATCTCAACAGGGTGTTATCAGACAATTCTTCCACGGCATCCAGCCGTTTATTTATATGGAAGACATCAAGGAGGGGTTTGAGGATCCATTTTTGAAGCAGACGGCTGCCCATAGGTGTTTTGGTATCATCCAGTACCTGGAGAATCGTAGTATCCTTTCCCTCTCCCCGCACATTTCTCACAACTTCCAGATTACGCAGTGTAATGGAATCCAGTATCATGAATTCGGATGATGAATAGGTATGGAGGGATTGGACATGATTTAATTCACGCATCTGGGTTTCCAGGGCATATTCCAGGGCACAGCTGGCCGCCATTTTTGCAAAGGCAAGCCCGGCACAACCCATGCCTTCCAGGGTGGAGACACCCAGATGTTCACATAGATGCCTGTCCGCAGATTCCGGGTCTGTGGAAGCAGCATCAAATTCATTGGTGGAAAGCTTCAACTCTGCCAACCTGCTTTGTAATTCCTCATTTTCACTTAACTGGGGAAGGATAATACATTCGGCAGGTCGCATTCGTGCCACCTCTCCCGCAATTCCGTCAAAAGGAGGTTGATCGTTGATCTGGGTAGTCAGGAATTCTCCTGTGGATACATCCAAAAAGGCCACACCAAAATCCTGACCCCTGCCGGCAATTGCCATCAGGTAATTGTTCGAGGGATCAGAAAGCATGGAAGGATCGATAACAGTACCGGGGGTTACCACCCTTACCACTCCCCGTTTGACAACTCCTTTAGCCTTTTTGGGATCTTCCAGCTGCTCACATACTGCTACCTTGTAGCCTTTCCTGACCAGTCTGGGAAGATAATTATCCACCGCATGATAGGGAATTCCTGCCAGGGGCATTTTTTCCCCCTCTTTTCCCTTCCCGCGGGTGGTGAGAGTTATGTCAAGTTCCTGTGCGATGGTCTTTGCATCTTCCCCGAAGGATTCATAGAAATCCCCCATACGGAAAAATATCAGCGAATCGGGATGTTGCTCCTTGGCAGCATAATACTGTTGCATCGCAGGTGTAATCTTGCTCATTGGTAATCTATCCGGCAAACGTGTAATTCTTGGTCTATCACACTATAAGCCTCTTTTTCATAAGGTTTATTGACAGCAGGAAAACCAGCAGGGTTGCCCCAAGCATCCAGGCAATGTTCAGTAGCAGGGAAGCCTCTATAATTCCACCCATCAGTGACCTGACAACGATCACTATATGTGCCAGGGGCAGGATTGCCAGGGCTATGTACTGTACAGTTTCCGGTAGCAGGGATAGCGGGAAAAAGGTACCGCTGAACAGGAACATGGGGGTTATCAGCAGGATGGAAGGGTAGGTCAGGGAATTGATATTGGGAGTGATTGCCGTAAAACACATGGCAATACAGGAAAACATCAATCCTGCCAGAAAGGCAAAGGGGATTACCAGCAGGGAATGCGGATAGACAGCCAGGCCAAAAATTGACAGGATCGGCAGGATAATACTGGCATTGATCACACCCCGCGTCGCTCCCCATAGTAATTCTCCTGCTATGACTTCATCTATGTTCAGGGGAGTTGCAATAATGGCATCAAAGGTTTTCTGGTAATACATTCGCACATAGGAGCCGAAGGTACATTCATAAAAACCGGCAAACATCATTGAAACCGATATCAGAGCAGGGGCAATGAACTTTGTATAGGGTACACCTTCGATTTCATTGATGTAGTTACCCAATCCAAATCCCAGGGCAAACAGGTACAGGATAGGTTCCACCAGGGGTGGGAGGAAGTTCACCGTCAAAGTGGTCATGAACACATCCCGGTTGCGCATCCAGACTTTCAGGACACGCGGGGTAATATCCGGCAGGGCAAAATACGACATCATTCCCGCAACTTCCTCCCTGTAAGTTTAAGGAACACGTCCTCCAGTGTTGCAGCCCTTGCGGTAATCTTACCCAGCCTGCATTCACTAAAAAGATGTTCAGTAATGTCATGAGGGTCATTGGTATAAATCTGGACCATATCCCCTGCCTGTTCATACCTTGCCTTGCTGTTTTCAAGACAGGCTATTACTTCAGGGGTATTTTCAGCTTCTACTATATCCGTACCGATATACTCCTTTATTATCGATGACGGGCTACCTTCCACAAGAATATTGCCATAATCCATTATAACCAGCCTGTCACACAGCTGGGCGGCCTCTTCCAGGTAATGGGTGGTCATTACAATGGTAACTCCCTCTTTTTTGAGACTGCGCAGTTTATCCCACATTACATGCCTGGACTGTGGATCCAGGCCCACTGTGGGTTCATCCAGGATCAGTAACCGGGGTTCATTCACAAGCGCCCTGGCAAGAATAAGGCGCCGTTTCATACCACCGGAAAGAAGATCGGTCATTGTATCCTTCTTTTCATTGAGCTGCACAAAATCCAGTAATTCATTAATCCTTTTTTCGGCTTTTCTTTTGGGGATATCAAAGTAACGTGAATATACATAGAGATTCTTGTAAACGGAAAAATCGATATCGAGATTGTTTTCCTGAGGTACAACTCCCATTAAGTTTTTAATTTTGCGCTGGTCACGTGTTACATCCATATCGAAGACTTTGAGACTGCCTCCGCTGGGAGGAGATACACATTGTATAATCCGCATTGCAGTAGTCTTGCCGGCTCCGTTGGGTCCCAGAAAACCGAACAGCTCACCTTTATTTACCTCAAAACTGACATCATCAACAGCCACAAAAGTTCCAAAATTCTTGTGTAAATTTTTCGCAACGATTACAGGTTCAATAGGCCATCACCACATCATCCATTATCAACTGAAATAGGGTTTATTAATATTTCATTTTTTCCAGAAAGCAGAAGTAAGCATTACCATCACTGTAAATACTTCCAATCTGCCAATCCACATATTCAACACAAGCAATAATTTACCCATAAACGGCAACAGGTTATAATTTGCCATCGGTCCAAAAAGATTGAAAGCCGGTCCAATGTTACCCAGTGTTGCTATGGATGCACTCAATGAACTAAAAACATCCATTCCCATCATCGTAAGCAAACCAGAGCTTATGAAAAAAAGGATGAAATAAATTATAACAAACGATACAATGGAATGCATTACATCATCAGATACTGCTTTTCCATTGAAACGAATAATACGCACAGCTTTAGGGTGAACAGCTTTGAATAGCTCCCTGTTTGCATACCTTAAAAGAAGCAGGATACGCACAATCTTAATCCCACCGCCGGTTGAGCCGGCACATCCCCCAAAAAACATCACTATAAATAGAAGCATCCTGCCTGAATCTGCCCATTGATTAAAATCAACAGTTGCGTACCCGGTAGTTGTTAAAATAGATAATACCTGAAATACAGAATACCTGAAAGAAGTACCCAGATCATAGACATGATCTTTGAAAAGAAGAAGGGTAAGACTTAGAGTTGCAATTGCAATAATTAAAGTATAGAATTTGAATTCGTCATCTTTTAAAAGACTACCTTTATCCACATAGAACATTCTGTAATGCAATGCAAAATTTGCACCTGCAAGGAACATAAAGAAACATATTATACCTTCCACAACAGGACTGTTAAAAGCAGCTATGCTATCTGCATAAGGGGAAAAACCCCCACATGCCATGGTGGTAAAAGTGTGAGTGATAGCATCATACAGGTTTAGTCCGGCAAGATAGAGTGCTACACATTCTACAACGGAAATAGCCACATATACCATCCATAGGATCTTTGCGGTCTCTCTAATGCGAGGACGCAATTTGTCCTCCTGGGGACCAGGTACTTCAGCTCTGAACATCTGCCGACCGGCAATACCCAATTTGGGCAGAATGGCTATAAACAGCATAATTATACCCATTCCACCAAGCCACTGGGTCATGGATCTCCAGAATAAAAGGCCTCTGCTATGACTCTCAATATCCACCATCACCGTAGCTCCGGTCGTAGTAAACCCGGACATGGATTCAAAAAAAGCATTTATTGGAGTCATTCCTTCAAGAACAAAGGGTATTGCACCGAAAATTGCTGCTGCAAGCCATCCAAAAGCAACAATCATGAAACCTTCCTTAAGATCCCAATCTTCTTTTGCAGGCTCTATCCTGAAAGCAAATATCGTGCCTGCTACCATTGTTATCGTAAAAGCTATAGCGAATGTCTGGGGAGATTCACTATAATACATACTTACAAAAAGGGGTATGAGCATCAGTAATCCAAGAAGCCATAGTAAAGTACCCAGAACACCCATCACAACTTTGAATTTCATGCAAACACCTTATTTGAACAGTTTTTCTACATCTGGAAGTACAGAAGGTATAGAAAATACAAGAATATGATCACCTTCTTTTACCTTGTAATTTCCACGGGGAACAATAGTTGAGTCGTCATTGATAACCATACTTGCAATTGAACCCTCCGGGAAGTTCACATTTTTGAGAAACTTGCCATTTATTTTTGATTTTTTAGAAACTGTGTACTCCACAATTTCAGCCTTATCTCCTTCAATGGTTGTCAGGGCCTCTATTCCTGTACCCATCGTGAGTTTGAGCACTTCATTAATCGTTGCTTCCCTGGGACTTACAGCACGATCTACACCAACCATTTCAAATAAAGGTACATAATCAAAATGGTCCGCTCTTACTATCACCTTTTTTGCACCCATTTGTTTGGCCAAAAGAGAGCAGAGCAGATTTTTTTCATCACTGTTTGTAACAGATATTACCACATCCATTTCCCCTACACCCTCCTCCTTGAGGAGATTAAGATCAGAACCATCGCCCCACAATACAAGCGTTTTTTTGAGGTTATCAGCTACCATTTCAGATCGGTATCTGTCTTTTTCTATAATCTTTATTTTCATATCAGTCGTTTCAAGCAACTGTGCCAGATAAAGTCCAACGATTCCGCCACCAATAATCATAGCAGTATTTTTTTTGATCTTTCCAAAAAAGGAAGATATATCTTTCATTGCGGATTTTTCACCGATAATGACAATGTGGTCTTCTGCGCGGATAAGATCGTCACCATGGGGAATAATAATTTGTGAGCCCCTGAAAAGGGCGCTCACAATACAGCAGCCAAATAAGCCTATATCACGGATGTGTTTATCCACAAGATGGCTGTCTTCTTTGACAACAAATTCCATCATTTTTATTTTTCCATCGGCAAATGACTCCGAATCAATCGCAGAAGGTATAGAAAGAATATCAGCAATCTCCGATGCAAGTGCAAGTTCAGGACATATCATTACATCGATACCAACCTGGGTACGTTTGGCTACCGGCCTGTCTATATAATCAGGATTACTGACCCGGGCCATGGTTTTAAAGGTCTTACTGGATTGCTTTATCAATTTAGTTGCCATACAGGCGACAATATTTACCTCATCATCACCTGTTAAAGCCAGAAGAAGATCGGCATCGATCAAAACTTTTTCAAGAATTGTAGCGTTTGCACCATTTCCCATGATTACCTGAACGTCAAGCTCATCCACTCTCTGACAGGCATCTTCATCCTCATCGATGACAACAATATCATTTTCCAGATACAATGATTTTGCTATATGATAGCCAACTTCACCTGCACCTATGATGACTATTTTCATCCATATTCCTCATAAAATTACACTATACAAAGCAAATTCATATCCCTACTATTAAGATCACTCATATTAATCTTTGTTAGCTTACCATTCTTCCTGTGTGGATTTGGAATTCTGTAAGGATTAATATAGGGAAAATGGACAAAGCCACAGAAATATCATTTAATATTTAAAAAAGGAGTTGATGTATGGTGGGACCGCGGAGATTTGAACTCCAGTCGCAAGACCCCCAGCCTTGCAGGATGGACCAGGCTACCCTACGGTCCCACGAGGATTGGTTCTAATAGGAACTTTCCCTATATCACTTTTTCTGCCGGGTTACCCATTCTTTATAGACCTTTGTGATCTGGGCACCTTCCAGAAAAACACATCCATGCAACTGGGCATAGGTTCTGGCATCCTCTTTTGAAAGGGCTTTGCCGTTGGTATCATCCAGCATTTCACAGACTACCATTACAGGGGTTATACCGGCCATCTGTGCAAGAGCAACCGACAGCTCGGTCTGGCCCCGACGGTTTTCTACAAGCCCTTCAGCTGCCCGTAGCAATGCAACATGGCCCGGCGCACGGAACTCTTCTCCAAAAACAACGGTTTCCCCGTTTCTACCCTTTTCAGAAATCTCAGCCAGCTTGTTGATTGTCAGGGCACGATCATTATCAGGAATGCCGGTACGTGTGTCCCTGTGATTGACCCAGATGGAAAAGGAAGAACGACTATCATATGCCAGATCACCGGCCTGCTCCACAGTATTACCAATTGCAGGCCATCTGCCTGCCCCCTCTGCCAGCAAATCCGCCATGAAAGGCAGACCCAGCGTCGTACAGACCTCATCGGCCAAGGCAGTGCATATCAACCCTCCACCATCGCGACGCATCCAGCGTACATCATCAGGAGTAATAGCCGAAGCCGCAATCACAAAATCCGTCTCCCCTTCCCGGCTGTCCGAATCAAATATAAATACCATTTCTCCCCGCTCAACCGCCTCAACGCCCTTTTTCACTTCGGGATCTGAAAATTTAAAATTGTCCATACTAAATTACCTCCAATCAATAATCAACAGTAACCTCTACCTCATCTCCGTCCTTCAAATCAAGCTCATCACGCAATTTCACGGGGGAGATTATCTCCAGCAGATCAGCCGGATAATGGGTCCTGTCTGGAACCACAACTGCTGCCTCAAAACCCTCAACTTTCACACAAAAACAATGACATGCACCGAAAGTACGCTCCCCGCTTGTGAAACCGGAGATAGGAATCACAGCACTTTCTGCAAGTTTATCCCTGAACTTCAGGCTAAGGTCATCCAGATGCACATTGAGAGTCCCAGGGTAAGGAGCAAAACCGAGTTTGTCCCCGAACTGGCGCTGGTAGCCTTCCTGGCCAATATAGTAGTGACCTTCACCAAGCCCGCTTACAATATGTCCCCGCAGATAAATCGGGTTTTTCTCAACGATTTCGGTGAATATATGCCTGTAATCTTCGTATTCCTTTTTCAACAATTGCCGGCCAGTTTTCGAGAGCAGTACTTCCTGTCCACCAGGCACAATACGCCTCTCAATATAGCCTTCATCTTCCAGGGATTTGAGAATCCTGGCTGAAGTCTTGGAACTGGTCGCCATGTATTCGGCAAACTCAGCTGAGGATAGTTTAACCGGATGATTCAATCCGCCTAGGAGGCCCAGTTCTTTCAGTGCTGGAATTAGATGCATGTGAAATACTCCATCTCAAAATTGAGACGTATCTCATATCTGGCTGATCGTTAATAAATGTTCGGCTGGCAACAGAGTAAATTATAACCATCGGGAAGACCATGAGAATTTAGGGAGAAGAATGTCCAGAGGATAGCCATGAAAAAATACAACCCATATGAGAACAGGCCCTCTCATACAGGCTGGAGAAGAGACCTGTATGATATAATCTTCGAGGCTGATACACCTCTTGGAAAGGCCTTCGATATAGCACTTATAGTTGCCATCCTGGGAAGTGTTGCAATTGTAATGTTGGACAGTGTGCAATCCATAAGCACCGTCCATCACCATAGCCTTTACATGCTGGAATGGAATTTCACCATTCTGTTCACCATAGAATATATCCTGCGGCTTATTTGTGTCAGAGACAAAAAAAAGTATGCTACCAGTTTTTTTGGTATAATAGATCTGCTGGCAATACTGCCTACTTACCTTATAGTGATCCTGCCCGGCGGACAATACCTTCTTGTGGTACGTATCCTGAGACTGTTGCGGATATTCAGGATACTTAAGCTCGTGCAATATCTCTCGGAAACCGAACTTTTGCTCAGGGCCCTTAAGGAGAGTCAGCGCAAGATTACGATATTTTTGTTTACAATCCTGAATCTTGTCGTGATACTGGGTTCTGTGATGTATGTTGTTGAAAGCTCCAATCCACAATTTTCCAGTATACCCGAGAGTATTTTCTGGGGCATCGTCACCATAACAACGGTAGGTTACGGGGATATTATACCCACCACATTCCTGGGAAAGACCATCGCTTCACTGGTAATGATCATCGGTTATTCTATCATCGCTGTACCTACAGGGATAATCACACAATCTATAATACGAGTTTCCAACGAGGAAGATAAAGCAAAAATCGTAGAACAGACAAAAGGAAATATGTTTTCAAAAAAATGTCCGGGTTGTGCTTTTCAGGGACATGATCTGGATGCTGCCTACTGTAAACGTTGTGGGGAGAGACTTGAGGAGGAATGAAAATGGAGCATGGAGATAATAATGGACATTCGCATCATGCAATGATGCTGGAAGATTTCAGGAAACGCTTTTTCGTATCTGTAGTTCTTACATTACCGGTTTTATTTCTTTCACCTATAATTCGCCAGGGGTTGGAAAGTGCAGGAGTGAGCCTACCGGCAATTGAAGGTGCCTCTTATCTGCTTTTTGCCTTTTCCACACTGATCTTCTTCTACGGTGGCAAACCCTTCCTTACCGGCCTGCTGGATGAACTCAAATCCCGCCAACCCGGCATGATGACATTGATTGCCGTTGCCATCAGTGTGGCCTACATATACAGCAGCCTGGTGGTTTTCGGTCTGGCAGGCAAATTCTTTTTCTGGGAACTTGCAACCCTTATCGACATCATGCTCCTGGGCCACTGGATCGAGATGAGATCTGTAATGGGAGCTTCCATGGCTCTTGAGGAACTGGCAAAACTCATGCCTTCAAAAGCCCACCGCATAGGAAAAGATGGTGAGACCGAGGATGTAGCACTGAACGAGTTACAGAATGGAGACAGGTTGCTGGTCAAACCCGGGGAAAAAATTCCTGCAGATGGCAGTATCCTAAAGGGACAATCTTCGGTCAATGAAGCAATGTTGTCCGGAGAAACCACACCGATATCCAAAGAAAAAGACGATGAAGTGATTGGTGGTTCCATCAACGGGGAAGGGTCCCTGGAGATCATTATCGAAAAGACCGGTTCCGATTCATTCCTTTCGCAGGTAATTGAACTTGTAAAACAGGCACAAGAAAGCCGCTCCCGTGCACAGGACCTGGCCAACAGGGCCGCCCTGTGGCTGACTATAATAGCCTTAAGTGCAGGTGCTATAACCCTGTTTGCCTGGTTTAATCTGGCAGACTATGATTTCGCTTTTTCCCTGGAAAGAGCTGTTACCGTAATGGTAATCACATGTCCCCATGCCCTTGGTCTAGCAATTCCCCTTGTGATTGCAGTATCCTCTGCACTGGCCGCCAACAACGGGCTGCTGATCAAGGACAGGGCTGCCTTTGAGAAGGCACATGAGGTCGATGCGGTGGTTTTTGACAAGACCGGAACACTTACTGAAGGAAAATTCGGGGTCACCGACATAATTCCCTTTGAGAATGTATCAGAAGAAGAAATCTTGAAACTGGCTGCTTCAGTAGAAGCCGAATCGGAACATTCCATAGCCCGGGGTATTGTGGAATCTACAGAGGAAAAATATCCTATTGAGGATTTCAACAGTATCCCCGGCAAGGGAGCGTATGCAACAGTTGAGGACAGGCAAATCACAGTTGCAAGTGGCTCCTATATAGCTGACCAGGGGTTCGAACCTGACGCAGCTGAAACAGAGGGGTTAACAGCTCAGGGTAAGACTGTTGTTTTCGTGGTTGAGGAGGATAGATTAATTGGTGCCATTGCCCTCGCAGATATTATACGTCCCGAATCAAAACAGGCTATTGCAACCCTTAAAGAGCGGGGCATACGCTGCATGATGCTTACGGGAGATAATGATAATGTAGCCCGGTGGGTAGCTGAAAGCATAGGCCTTGACGAATATTTTGCCGAAGTACTCCCAAAGGAAAAAGAAGGGAAGGTCAAGGAAATCCAGGATCGCGGACTGCGTGTAGCAATGACTGGTGATGGTGTGAATGATGCACCTGCCCTGGCCCGTGCTGACCTCGGTGTGGCAATCGGGGCCGGAACTGATGTGGCAGTGGAAACGGCAGATATTGTGCTGGTACGCAGCAATCCCCTTGATATGATAACTGTCCTGGATCTTTCGGCAAAGACCTACAGCAAGATGAAGCAGAACCTGTTCTGGGCCACAGGTTACAATGCCATTGCCATCCCACTTGCAGCAGGGGTGCTGGTGGGACAGGGAATCCTGCTGTCCCCGGCTGTAGGGGCGGTGCTTATGTCGCTGAGTACGGTTATAGTTGCAGTCAATGCAAAATTCCTCTCCCTTAAATGAGACAAAAAGCAATGTCGAAGATTATTTGTACTGCAAACAGTATCTCCCTTGTACCCTTAATTAAAGAGCAGGTGTCATAATGGAAATTAACGGAGTAGAAATCGAAGATACTTTTGCAGAAGCATTCCCGATAAAGATCGGAAGAGTACTGATCACAGCCGTGAACGAAAAATGGGCAAGGGTAGCTGCACAGGAAGCCACAGGTTTTGGTACCTCTGTCATCATGTGTCCCGCAGAAGGCGGTATCGAAAGGGTTGCCAGTCCTGATGAAACCCCTGATGGAAGACCTGGTGTTTACATCCAGCTCTGCACCTTCGGCTACAAGTCCCTGGAAGAACAGCTCCTGGAAAGACTGGGCCAGTGCGTATTGACCGCTCCCACAACAGCCATGTTCAACGGTCTCCCGGATGCTGAAAAACAGTTTGACACCGGTTTCAAGCTCAAATTCTTCGCAGACGGTACAGAATCCGAAACCGAAGTCGGTGGCAGGAAGGCCTATAAGATTCCAATGATGGAAGGTGACTTTATTACCGAACACTCCATGGGTGGAGTAAAAGGTATAGCAGGAGGGAACTTCTTCATCTTCGGAGACTGCCAGATGAGTGCTCTCAATGCCGCAGAAGCAGCAGTTGAAGCTATAGAGAAGGTAGAAGGCTCCATTACTCCATTCCCCGGTGGTATAGTGGCCAGCGGCTCCAAACCAGGTGCCAACAAGTACACTTTCCTCAAGGCAACAGCAAACGAAAAGTTCTGCCCCTCCATCAGAGACCAGATAGAGGATACCCAGATCCCCGAAGGTGTGGGAGCAGTTTACGAGATCGTTATCAACGGTGTCAGCGAAGAAGCAATTTCCAGCGCAATGTCAGCCGGTATAAAGACAGCCGTAAAGGTTCCGGGTGTCAAAAAGATCTCCGCAGGCAATTACGGCGGAAACCTTGGCCCCTACAAATTCAATCTCCATGACCTCGTATGAGCCGGGGTCCTCTTTTTTCTTTTTCGGATTCGGTAATGATGCTTGAAAGTGAACCCTCTGAGCGTATCGATTCACGTGCATTGAAATCCTGGTTTGTAAGCGGACTCTTGCTAGGTATTGCCACCTTTTCAATTCCATTAGCATACATCGTTCTAATAGGTCCTGCATGGGATTTGCCACGGTATTGGGGCTGGATAGGTATAGCACTGGTGACAGTATTCACATTATGGTCGGCAATAATTGCACCACAACTCAGGATACGTTTCTGGCGCTATGAAATAAGAGAAAATGAAGTAGATATCCAGAACGGTATTTTCATTATCAGAAGAACTCTTATCCCTATGGTCAGGATACAGCATGTTGATACTGAACACGGCCCCGTGATGAGATTCTTCGGGCTGGCAACATTAAGGATATCCACAGCTGCTACAGACCATTATATTCCCGCTTTATCAAGGGAAAAAGCTGCAGAGCTCATGGGAGAAATAGCAGCTCTTGCAAGAGTAAGTGATGAAGATGTCTGAATTTAAGCGCCAGCATCCCGTCATGATAATCCTAGAGACAGTCAAAAGCATAATATATGCAATACCACCGGTGTTCTTCTTTGCATTATCCCTAAGGGATGAATTGAGCAGTGTGGACATTCCTCTTCTGCTTGTTATTGCTTTGATCGCCACCCTTACGTATTCTACAGCAAAATGGTATCTTTTCACCTATCAGTATGAAAACGGCTACTTGCACATAAGAAAGGGATTGCTATTTAAAAAGGAAAGATCAATCAAGAGAGAAAGAGTCCAGACGGTCAATGTAATCACAAATTTTATACAAAAACTTCTGGGTGTCACGAGTTTACATGTAAAAACAGCCGGCAGTACAGAAGCAGAACTATCACTCACCGCTGTAACCCTGCAGGAAAGCCAGAATATAAAGACCTATTTAGAAAACCATACAACAAACGAATCCGCCAAAAATCATACAGAAGAATCAGAAACCGGGAATTCAAAAGTAGATACTGTAAATACTTACAATATCCCCCTACGTAATCTGCTTCTGGCAGGAGCCACTTCAGGAAGGTTCATGTTACTTTTTTCCCTTATAGCGGCTGGATTATCCCAGCTTTATCCATATATTCCTGAAAATTATCTGGGACTCGTTCTTGAGCGGGTAATTCCTCAGAACAATATCAATATCAGTCTACTCCTGATACTAATATTTGGATTATTGCTGCTTTCATGGATTATATCAACCCTGGTCTTTGCAGTCCAATACGCCAATTTTACCCTGCAACGCCAGGAAGATGATATCCGGATATCCTACGGCCTTATCGAACAGAAGGAATACAACCTGAATATGAAACGAATCCAGGCGCTGTCTGTAAAGGATAGTTTGCTGCGACAGCCCCTTAACCTGTGTTCGATCTATGCAGAAGTTGCCGGGGGCAGCTCTGAAAAACAGGATTATGTGACTACATTATATCCTCTGCTGAATTTAAGGGAACTGTCAAAATTCATGGACAACATGTTTCCCGAATACACTATTCCTGAAAATATGCATCCCCTGCCATTGAGGTCAAGGAAACGTTATATTATACGTTTACTGGTTCCAGCTATTGTGATTGTTTTATTGCTCCAGCTGGTTCCCTACGGATGGGTCTCCCTGTTGGTCCTGCCTCCTGTCTTCTTATTGGGACTTTCCCGCTACAATACAGGAGGAACTGCTATCCTGGAAAAACAATTAACACTCAGATTCCGCAATATCCACCGCTATCATGTATTCGTATTGAGAGACCATATCCAGACTATGCAGATAAGTTCCAACCCTTTCCAGCGCATGAGTGATCTGGATACAATCGGGATTTCCGTATTATCATCAAGAGGCGGAAACCGGTTTGCACTCGCTGATGTTGACAGGGAAGAAAGTGGGAAAATCTGGAACTGGTTTTCCCGCAACTAAAAACGGTTCACATTAATTTAATGATGGAAGTTATATTGAACCAACAATTTTGTCAATTGTTGCAATATCAAAAGATGAGTTAATGACATCATAGTAAACTTCATCAACTTCCATAATTTTAGAATCTACAATAACTATTTTTGAGATTTTACTGGAACCACTGTAAAATTTTATTGAATAACGATACCCGAACATAGGCTCTTGATTATCTTTTTCTTCCAATGTATACCTATCAAGTTGACTGATCAATTTTTCTATTTTTACTCTATCATTTGTTGTACTCAAATCTCCACTTAGTCCATTCCTGACGGAAACTTTTGTGATTATATGCTGATCGATATCTGTCAGTTCAATGACTTTTTTTTCTTCAGTTTGGTTTGACACAAAATCTTCTTCAGTTTCATTTGATATACAACCAGAATAAAGTAAGGTACTGCACAAGATTAAACATAAAATTACGCTGTTAATTATTTTGCTCATTTTAAACCCAATAACACAAATAGGAAACTTCTTCTTATAAAAATAATAATGTATTAATGGAATTTAAAGGAAAGTTTTCTACAGTGCCAGATACCATCTATTCTCATCAAGAGACAGAAACCGGTTTACAATCACTGATTTTGACAGGAAAGAAAGTGGGAAAATCTGGAATTGGTTTTCCCGCAACTAACATTACCGATAATTCATTTAAAGACCCAGCATGGCCAACCCAGACGAAAGGGAACTGCGTATCAATTCCAGCGGGTCCACTCCTGTAACTTGTATCATAACCCAGGCTCCCAGGAATGTCCCTACCACACTTCCGATATTTGCTAGGGCTGCCACCAGAACTACTTTGAAAAATCTGTTTTGACGTGCCTCTGCAAAAGATTCTGTATCCATCATGGCTTTGAAATCAGCAGTCGTGGGATGGCGCTGTTTTGCTTCCACAAGACCTGCAAACCAGCCTGCAGCCATCATGGGATTCAAGGAAGTCAGCCAGGCTACACCAAAGGATGTCGCTATAGAATAGGGATGTCCCCCCGCAATGATTGTCCCTAAAGCACTCAGGGTGCCGTTTATGATAAACCACCATCCAAAGGCGATCAACAGGAGTTCAATGGAAGTCCCTGATAGGATAATCAACAGGAATGTTGCAAGTGCCAGAGCCACTATAGCGATACCAAAGACCTTCATCAAACTAAAACGTTTTTTGGGCAGGGTTACCAGAGACGATAACGGGGGTATGGTCCTGGGGTTGGAGAGATATTTCTCGATACCATTCCTGTGACCCGCACCTACAACAGCGACTATGTTTTTACCGCCACCTGCAGCCGTTCTTGCCAGACTGCCTGCAATGTAGGCATCCCTCTCATCGATAAGTACTTCTGCAGCATTGGGGGAGGTATGACGTAATTCCTCGATCAGGACTGTAACTGTATCCTGTTCGGTGATATTATCGATATCGATATCATCGCCGCCTCCAATTCCAAGAGCTGCGGCTATCAGGGTTCCTATCATTTTTGTTTTTTCGATCAAACCCATTTTTCCCCAGAAACGCTGAAGAGTTACCTGGATATCACGATCTACAAGGGCAACGTCCGCCCCAATTTCTTCTGCTGCTTCAATCGCAGCTAACATTTCAGCACCGGGCTGTACTCCCATATCCTTGCCTATCCTTTTCTGGACATGGGCAAGCAGCATATGGACCAGGAAAAAATAGATCTTACCCTCTGCAAGCAGTTCCTTAACAGATATATCCGAGGTTTGGGTCTTACCCTTAAGGGCATCATAGCGGCCCTTGCACAATTCAACAGCAACGACATCAGGTTGCTGGTTGTGAATAGTCTCCTTTACTTCACGGATACTTTTTTCCGAAACATGGGCCGTTCCCACCAAGCTTATCCTGGAAGGAGCAGGACCCACATTTTCAGAAGTGGAATCTGTTGAGAAATCGTGTTCCTGAACTTCTGAAGAGCTGGTGGTGCTTTCATAGTTATAGCTCATGGTGTCCTGTCGGGAATCGGTAATATACGGGTCATTAGCCATTAAAATCCCTGTTTTACTCACTTAAAAGTGTCATTGTATGCATAAGGTCTGTTCTTGAAAGGATGCCGATAATCTCTCCATCTTCCATTACCACAAGACGGCCTACGTTATTATTGTTCAGGACCTTGAAGGCTTCAGATGCATTATCGGCAGGTGAGATAGTAACCACATCCCTTGTCATCACATCGGAAACGAGGGTACTTATCCTATCCACTTGCGCTACCTTATGTACATCCGTAAACGTAACAATGCCTTTTAAAACATTGTGCTGGATCACCGGATAACCCATATGTTTGTGTTCAAACATGAATTGTACGAGTTCTTCCAGGTTCATCTCAGGAGATACTGAAATAATATCACTGCTCATCACATCTTTTACCATGACATTCTCAAGGGTACGGGTAACAGCAGTGGAACGTTCCTCTCCTGAAGCTCCCATGTAAATAAATACCGCAATCAACAAAAGCCAGGGATTCCAGGGATTGGAAAGAATACCCAAAAGTGCCAGCATGAAAGCAAAAAATTTCCCGACAGTCGCTGCGTTACGGGTTGCCTGTATATAATTCATACGGCGAGCAAAAAATGCACGCAAAATCCTACCCCCATCCATGGGGAAAGCAGGAATCAAGTTGAATGCCCCCAATACAATATTGATGGAAGCAAGGATATAGACAAGACGATAGGGTATGGTAGTAGAATAACCTGCAACCATCATATCTACAATCAAATTCAATCCAAACAGGATACCACCAATCAAAAAACTTACAAATGGTCCCGCAAAAGCCATTTTTGCTTCCTGTCCAGGATCACGGGGCATCTCTTCCATTGAAGATACACCACCAATCAAAAAAAGGGTGATGTTATCTATCTTAACCCCATACTTTTTTGCAAAATAGGAATGACCCAGCTCGTGCAAGAGTACACAGGTAAAAAGGAGGATGGTTGTCAAAAGGGACAGGCCGTAACCTAATAGAGCAGGCTGGACATCTGCAAATCCAACGGGTTCGGGTACACTTGAAAAAACAAATGCAAAGAGAAACAGTACAATAAGAAAAGTGATATGGATCAATATAGGGATACCCATTACACTACCGATTTTGAAAGAAGTTTTCATAACTGAACCTTTTTAAGTTCCTATTATTTAGTTATTTAGTTTTAGTGATGTGAATGAGTACCTGACGAATAATACTTTCACACCACTTGGTTTCAAAATATATACCCCTGAAGACCTATTAGGAAATAGTCACGGATTCGATGGGCACACGCCTTTACAAGTTTCAAGGCTAGGTGCCATCGATCATCCCCTCAACCGTGATACCAAGCACCCTTTTATTTTTTATTTTGAGATTGATTTACAACAGTATCCAGATCCGCAAGAAACATATCTATGATCTCATTATCCAGATGGGGCATGATAACCAATCTTAATGCCTGTGGATTTCTCGTAAGAGAAACACGCCATCCAAAATCCTCGTAAAGTCTGTTTTGAATATCACCTGGTGACTCTACATCCAGCGCCACGATATTCATAACAGGTTCTATCACCGGCCGGATTCCTATATTCCTGGCTCCTGCAACAAGCCTTTCAGTCATATCCATACATCGTTGTACGATGGCACCATAACCTTTTCTTCCAAGATGGCGCATAACTGCGTAAGTGGATACTACAGCTGCTCCACTACGGGTACCTGTCAGGGAATACTGACTGCTTATAGTAAGATAAGGTGTCTTTACCGCCAGATTGTCAAGATCAAGACTGTGGCGGAAAAGTAATCCTCCTGAAGGAATAGTACTTAGACCCATTTTGTGGGGATCTATTGTTACAGAAGATACACCGGGAATTTCAAAATCAAATTTATATTTAGGTTTAAGGAAAGGCAGTACAAAACCCCCGAAAGCCGCATCTACGTGGAAAGGTAAACCATTTTCAATAGCTATGCCAGAAAGGGTTTCAAGAGGGTCTACCTGCCCAAACTCAGTAGTACCGGCTATACCCACCAATCCTATGGTATTACTATCTATCAGGGAGTTAACTGCATCCGTATCCACCTGCAAATTATCAGAAAGAGCTGCTCTGCGTATATCTATACCTGAAAGATCACCAACTTTATCAAAAGAAAAATGAGCTGAATCAGGAACAACAATGTTAGGATTTACAATTGATCTATTACGATTACGCATAGCTCTTACGGCCTGGATATTTGATTCAGTGCCTCCTGTACTGATATAACCACAGGCATCCGGAAGATGCAACATGGCACCCAGCATTTCCATGACCTGTTCTTCCAGTTCAGATGTTCCCTGAAAAAGACCTGGGTCTCCCATATTAGCTTCGATGAAATTGCAATGGGCATGCTATGCTATTTCATGAGGATAGGTACACATGGAACTCAGAACTTTCCTGTAATCACTATCCCTGTTTTTTTTTTGAGATAATTCCTTTAGAACTGAATCTCTTGTGATGCCATTGCTATACATGAGAATCCTTTTCCTAGAAGAGCTTTTTAATTATAATCGTTTTGAGTTATATTTGATTTTCAGATTTTTAAATTTCAGGAATTGCTAGAGGGGGACCCCATAGTTTCTATTGGAAACATAGTTCAATTTGAAAAAAGGGATTTTTGTAAAACAAAGTTTTATATATTAAAACCTCTCTACTTACACTGCTATATTTTTTCAACATATTAAAAATATGTATTTCATATTTTTTCCTTATCTCCAGTTGAAACCATAGGGTCTCTCCCCTTTATAAATGTTCCAAACGAAACAAAGGGGTCTACCTTTTTTGTCGTTTTTTACATCTATAATTTTAATTGTATCTTTTAAACTTACTTTATAAGTGCACTTGAAACAAAGGGGTCTTTACCATAACTGTTAAGAATAGATACCTATATTTCCATTAGAGTACTAACAGAGGAAAATTACGTCCTTTTGCATATACCAAATATTGCTAAGAGGAGGTACCCGCTTTGGTTTCAATCTACTAAAAAAACGATTATACGGTATTGTCATATTACAAATAGAAGGTGTTTGGATGGATAATGGTTCACTTGATGGGTTATTTGAAGAGTTATTGGAGACAGAATCCCTTTTTAAGAATAAGGAAGTGTTGAGACCTGCGTATACACCGGAAAATCTTCCTCATCGTAGTAACCAGATAAATAATATTGCTACGGTACTGGTATCAGCTTTGAGGGGTCATACACCTTCTAATGTTCTCATTTATGGAAAAACAGGTACAGGTAAAACTGCTGTTGCTAGATATGTGGGTATTGAACTTGAAAGGAAAAGTGATCATCTCAATGTACAATGTAATGTGCTGTACATAAATTGCGAAGTAATAGATACACAGTATAGGTTATTGGCCAATCTTGCAAAACAATTCGGTGAAGATGTCCCTATGACAGGATGGCCTACAGATCAGGTCTTTTTCCGATTTAAAGAGGCAGTGGATTCCCGCAAACAGGTAATCATAATAATTCTTGATGAAATTGATAAATTGATAAAAAAAGGGGATGATGTCCTCTATAATCTTTCCCGGATGAATACGGATCTTAAAAATGCCCGGGTAAGCATGATAGGTATTTCCAATGATCTGAAGTTCACTGAATTTCTGGATCCACGTGTGAAAAGTTCTCTGGGAGAGGAGGAAATTATCTTTCCACCCTATGATGCCGAACAGATAAGTGATATTCTCAGGCAGCGTGCTGCTATTGCTTATAAGGAAAACAGTATGGATGACATGGTAATTCCTCTATGTTCTGCTTTTGCGGCACAGGAACACGGGGATGCACGGCGTGCTCTTGATCTTATGAGGGTTGCCGGGGAAATAGCCGAACGTGAGAAGAAGAATATTATCGAGGAAGAACACGTCAGGCAAGCCCAGGAAAAAATCGAAGTGGATCGTATAGTGGAAGTTATACGCACTCTTCCTACCCAATCCAAGCTCGCTCTCTATAGTGTGATGCTGCTGCGCAATAATGGCCACCGTAATGTGACAACGGGTGAGGTGTATAACGTTTACAGACAGTTATGCCGCAATGTTGATACCGATATCCTGACCCAGAGAAGGGTCACCGATCTCATATCAGAGCTTGATATGCTGGGTATCCTCAATGCTATAGTCGTGAGCAAGGGCAGATATGGCCGTACCAAGGAAATCGTATTGAGTGTACCTGTGGAAAGTACCAAGAAAGTCTTGCTTGAAGATTATCGCCTCAATATGCTGGCCGATTTCAAACCGGTTCTGACAGCCCAGATGCATCTTTGAACTGGAATTGTTAGATTAAGCAGGTTTAACCTGTCTTTCTTTTTTAAAGTTAGATCAGGACAATAGTAACCTGATATGTCCAATATATGGAATCTTGTAACGGGCAATACCGATAATCCATTCTTCTTTTACAGGAGAAAGATAACTGATCTGGCCCTGCTGGTCATAGTAGCTATTTGTTTTCGTATTATCTCCTTTGGTTATGTAACCTTCATGTGGAGCTTCAGGTCCCCCTTCCCACATTGGCTGACCTTCTTCAACAAAATACATGGCCCTGTGGATTACCGGGGTAACCCCTTTCTGCCCGTAGGGTCGGTATAAGATAACATCTCCCTTTTTTTCAAATGAGATATAATCCGCAGGTGCATTCCGGAGTGTTTCTATCTGCGTCCTGTCAAAATCTTCAATAAAGATTATGTCTCCCCTGTACATGTGGGGTTCCATACTTCCCGACTCCACTGCAACCATTGGAGTCCACATTCCAAAGAATAGTTGGGACAGGATGCCGATAACTGCAAGAATAGCCAGTACCGATAACCCGTCACGTGCGATTCCTACCCAAAAATTATCGCTGTTTTTAAAAGTATGAATTATTTCCCCGATTTCCATGAATATTTCTCCGGATTGGCAAACCAAATTTGTCTGTATTGAGTTTAAACTTATTGGTTTATTTCTGGTAGAATAATGTTTACCAAAGTATTGTTATACAGGAAAATTCTTGTAACTACATTATCAATATAGAGGTCTGTAATGCAAGAAATGTCTCTTCTTTCCGATTTGCTTGAAGCAGGCTACCAGGTAAGTCCTCAGGCAGCCGAGCTTATAACTTCTCACAACAATCCCAGTGCCCTTATCAATCACATACTGGGAAGTGTGGATGATTCGGTATTTGTTATAGACGTTGAGGATATTGATTTTACGGGATTTGAAGAAGTAAGAGAGGCAGAGATTCCATGCAAACAGGAACCTGTTGTAAATACCACTTCTGCAAATCCTATTTCCGTGCTATGTGATATAACCGATTGCTCCACCTGTGTGGGGGAATACATGGAATTTGTACAGTATTTCCGCAACCGTTACAGCCGGTTAAGTGAGATGATCCGCGGCAGGGTCAATGCCAGACCCATGGAAAGCCTGAAAGGCAAAAGACGTGTGCCCGGGGATGAGATTTCCATAATTGGTATGGTATCTGAGATTAAAAATACATCCAATGGTCATCGTCTGGTACGTTTTGAAGACCCTACGGGTTCCTTCCAGGTCCTTTTCAGTATGAATGATAAGGATATTTATGAGGAATCTAACAAACTTGTCCTGGATGATGTGGTGGGAGTAAGTGGCAATCTCACCAATGACGGCAAACTCCTGATAGCCAAAAAACTTGTTTTTCCGGATCTGCCCAATATGGGTTTATCTAAAAACGGTATTCAGGGGAAAGCTCTTTTCATTTCAGATGTGCATATAGGCAGTAATACCTTCCTGCAGGAGCAATGGGACGATTTCATGACTTTTGTCACAAGGCAATCGGAAAACCCGGAGCTTAACAAAATAGCACAGCAATTACGCTATATTGTGGTTGCCGGTGATATTGTAGATGGGGTGGGTATTTACCCAGGACAGGAAAATGAGCTTACCATACCGGATATTTATGATCAGTATGAAGAAGTTGCTCACTATTTTAACCAGATACCTTCTGATATCACAGTAGTTATTGGACCCGGTAACCACGATGCTGTGCGCCAGGCCGAACCCCAGCCCACATTCCCGGAGCGTATCAGGAAAATGTTTGATCCGAGGATAAAATTCGTGGGCAATCCTGCTCTGGTGGATCTGGATGGTGTGCTTGTGCTGATGTACCACGGCCGTTCTATAGATGATTTTGTGGCGAGTATACAGGGAATTTCCTACAGTGAACCTGAAAAAGCAATGCTGGAAATGGTAAAGCGTCGCCATCTATCCCCGACCTATGGCAGCAGGGTTTCTATAGCACCGGAGAAGACTGACCATTTTGTTATCGATCACATCCCCGATATACTGCATTGTGGACATGTCCATACCGTAGGGGTGAAGCAGTACAGGGGCACCCTGCTCATTAATTCAGGAACCTGGCAGGACCAGACCGAATTCCAGAAGCGGGTGAATGTGGTCCCCGAACCTGCAAGGGTTCCGGTGGTTGATCTTGCCACTTTCCAGCCGACCATGCTGCAGTTTTGAACGTGCATTTTATATAATGCCAGTTAAGAGTTAGTCCGGATGGCTTCAGATTTATTACCTGATATTGATACATTAATAAAAAAACAGGGATACAGACTTGCAGGATCCCATTCAGCTGTCAAAACATGTCTGTGGATGAGAAGGGCTGTGCGTGAGGAAGGAGAATGTTATAAAGCCCGTTTTTATGGGATAGCTTCCCACAGATGTTTGCAGATGACTCCTACCCTGTGCTGCAACCAGCGTTGCCTGCACTGCTGGAGGCCGGTTGAGCTTGATGTCCCAGCTCCCTCAAAATGGGATTCTCCAGTGGAAATAGTGGGGTCTTCAATAGAAGGTCAGCGCAACCTCATTTCGGGTTTTGGAGGTTCCGCCTCAAGAGAATTGTGGCAACAGGCCAATGAACCCGCACATGTGGCTATCTCCCTATCCGGTGAACCCACCCTTTATCCTTATCTGGATGAACTGATCGAAGAATTTCGCAGCAGGGGTGTGAGTACCTTTGTGGTGACCAACGGCACTGTTGTTGAAATGGTAAAACGCATTGAACCTTCCCAGCTCTACATGAGCCTGGATGCTCCTGACAGGCAGACCTATCTGGAGGTTTGTTCTCCAAAGGACCCATGTTTATGGGATAACATAAATGAATCTCTCAGTGTCCTTAAGGATAAAGAATGCAGGACTGCTATTCGTATTACTCTAATCAAGGGTGTGAATATGTTTGATGTGAAAGGTTATGCGGACCTTATCAGAAAGGCACAGCCTGATATTATTGAGGTCAAAGCCTATATGCACCTGGGTTTTTCCAGAAACCGGCTTGAAAGGGATGCCATGCCAGGTCATGAAGAAGTCCTTGATTTTGCAAATCAGCTTGGCTGTGAATTGGGTTATGAAGTTGCCGATCAGGTTGAAATAAGTCGTGTTGTCATGCTTTGTCGTGATGGAAAATTTATCGCTTCTAAATTACCCGTTTGACGCACTGTCATAACTTATATTTATAATAATGGCTTATATGGTAAGCCTAGAGCATAGCGAATATCCCGAAATTTTGATTAATTTTTGATTATGGAGTATCCTTACAATGGCCGAACAATCTGCTCATGAAAAATATGAATTCAAGAAAAAACTTGAATCCCTCCGAAATAAAAAGGGAAGGGGTACTGAACTAATATCCCTTTACATACCGCCTGACAAACAGCTGTCCGATGTGACCTCGCAGCTTAAGACTGAACACAGCCAGGCTTCTAATATAAAATCCAAGGTCACAAAGACAAATGTGCAGTCTGCAATTGATTCTCTGCTTTCCCGTCTTAAATATCTCGAGATTCCGGAAAACGGTATCGTTTATTTTACCGGAGCTGTGGATGTAGGTGCGGACAAAACGAATATGGAAACCACTATCATAAAGCCTCCACAACCTCTTACCATCTACAAGTATCACTGTGATTCTGCCTTTTTCCTCGAACCACTGGAGGGTATGCTCAAGGAGGCCAAGACCTACGGTTTGCTTGTGCTTGACAGAAGGGAAGCCACAATTGGTTTACTTACTGGTAAACATATAGAATCCTACCGAAATCTCACCTCAACAGTGCCTGGTAAACAGAGAAAAGGTGGTCAGAGTGCTCAGCGTTTCCAGCAGCTGAGGCTCATAGCTATACATGATTTCTACAAGCGTATAGGAGATGCAGCCAGTGAGATCTTCATGACGGTTGACATGAAAGATTTCGAGGGAATATTGCTGGGTGGGCCTTCCCCGACCAAGGAAGAATTCCAATCAGGAGAATTCCTGCATCATGAGCTGCAAAAGAAAATACTGGGCCTCTTTGATGTGGCCTACACCGATGAATCAGGATTGCAGGAACTTGTCAATGCCGCAAGTGATCGGCTGCAGGACCTGGACCTGATGGTGGAAAAGAACCTGATGCAAAAGTTTTTCAAGGAACTGGTATCTGATTCCGGAAAGGCTGCCTATGGTGAAGAAGTAGTGCGTCAGAACCTGATGATAGGGGCCGTGGAGAAACTGTTGATATCCGAAGACCTGAGGTCGGAAAGAATTAAGGTCAGGTGTACCACCGGGGATTATGAAAATAATATAACCCGGGAAAACCAACCTGATCAGGAAAATGTAGATGACTTTGGCAACTGTCCCAAATGTGGCTCTTCCCTGGAAGTAGTTGAAAGAGTAGATATTGTGGATGAACTCTCGGAACTGAGTGATCAGATGGGAAGTGAGGTAGCTTTCATATCAACTGATTTTGAGGAAGGCGGCCAGCTTCTCAATGCTTTTGGCGGCATTGTTGCGATTTTGCGGTATAATACAGGTATGTAAGGTGATCATTTGTATCTTGAATTTATTAACCAGGTAGTATCAGTACTTGAAAATGCCGTACAAAGAGCGGGTTTTGAACCGGTGGAGATAGCCCCCGAGCCTTCCCAGCACGCAGACCTCTCTTCCAGGGTTGCTTTCAAGCTGGCCGCAGTTGCCAGGAAAAGTCCGGTGGAAGTAGCAAACCAGATCGTGGAAAATGTCCAGCTTCGGGAAAATAGTCTGATCGAAAGTATTGGGACTACCGGCCCCTACATCAATATCAAGGCCAGTAGAACCTATATTGACTGTACCTTTGAGACAGTCAGGAGCAAAAAGGAAGATTTTGGCGGGAATTTTTATTCAGGAAAAATATTGCTGGAACACACCTCGGCCAATCCCAATGGTCCTTTGCATGTGGGCCACATACGCAATTCCATAATAGGTGACACCCTGACCAGGATTCTGAGAAAAACCGGGTATGAGGTGGATGCCCAGTATTACGTCAATGATATGGGCAGGCAGATTGCCATAGTTTCCTGGGCCCTGGAACATTTCGAAATGGATCCCGATCTCAAATCGGATCATGCTATTGCCAATGTATATATCAAGGCCAATGCCCGGCTTGAGGATGATCCCCAGAAGGTTGAACACATCGATAATTTGATGCAGCTGGTGGAATCCGGGGATGCGGAGGTCATAAAACGGTTTGATGATGCCGTGGACCTTGCTGTAAAAGGAATTCGCAGTACTTTACTTCGTATGAATGTCCATCATGATTCTTTTGTTAATGAATCCGGTTTTGTCCGCTCCGGGGAAGTGTCGGATATCGTGGATAAAATTCGAAAAACCGGCCGCACCGATGTGGATGATGGTGCCCTTGTGGTGGATCTTTCCGATTACGGATTTGAAAAAACCCTTGTTGTGCAGCGCAGTGATGGTACCTCCCTTTATACTACAAGGGATATTGCCTATCATGAATGGAAAGCCATGCAGGCAGATCGGATAATTGATATTCTGGGAGCGGATCACAAACTGATCTCCGGCCAGCTCAAAGCCACCCTCAATGCTGTCGGCTTAAAGGAACCTGAGATTGTAATCTTTGAATTTGTATCCCTGCCAGAGGGTTCCATGAGTACCCGAAGGGGCCAGTTCATCACCGCTGATGAATTGCTGGACAAGGTTCAAGCAAGAGCCTTCGAGGAAGTTGAAAAACGCCGCCCGGAAATGTCACCTGAATTTATGAAAGAGGTGGCCGGTATGGTTGGTATCGGTGCTGTCAGGTATGATATAATCAAGGTTTCTCCGGAAAAATCCACGGTGTTTGACTGGAAAGCGGCCCTTGATTTTGAAAAACAGGGTGGCCCCTTTATACAATATTCCCATGCCCGTGCAAGCAGTATCCTCAAAAAGGCTGGTGAGGAAGGAATCTGGGATCCCGCGTCAAAACCCAATGCTTCAGTACTGACCGATGAATCCGAGATCACCCTGATAAAACAAATTGCTTTGTTTGATAAAGTATTAAAACAGGCTGCAGACGATCTCAAACCTCACATAATCGCTATTTATGGCAGGGATCTGGCCGATGCTTTCAACCAGTTCTACCGGTTCTCCCCTGTGCTGGGTGCCGAAACTGAAGAACTCAGGAATGCCAGATTGGGTCTTGTGGACTGTGCCCGGATAGCGCTGGCCAATGTACTGGATACCCTGGGAATGGGCGCTCCAGAATCAATGTGACACCCATGTTTGTCCTCGAACAGCTGGTACTTGCCTATATTGGCCTTGCCAGTCTTTTTTCATTTGGGATAATGGGAATTGATAAGAGAAAAGCTGTAAAGGGAGCCTACCGCATATCGGAGAAATTCCTTTTCACCTGCGCTTTTGCAGGGGGCAGCGCGGGTATCCTGGCAGGCATGTACATCTTCAGGCATAAGGTTCGCCGCTGGAAGTTCAAACTGGGTATTCCTGTAATCCTTATTCTGGAACTTTATCTTTACCTGAAATTCTTTTAAAATTAAAATCTAGAGGGTCCTTTTGTCAGCTTTCTTAATCTGACATCTCCGCAATATTTTTTGGATAGTAGCATCCAGATCCGGAGAATCACATTATTATGTGTTAGCTCAATGGGTAACACATGTATACATAATACCAGAGTATATATAGGAGTTAGATTATTTTACAATGTGAGGTTCAACTCAACCCACCAGAGAATAGTTGAACCCCTGTATCGCCCGAAGGCATGGTAATATTGGTTTTGAGGGTACTTAAAACTTGCTTGCTTCTGCCTCTTGGGCAAACTAAGAGGTGAATAAAATGCAAAAGAACAACAAACTTGGATTTGGACTGCTGGTCGCAATGTTGCTGGTGAGCATGGCATTTGTGCCGGCTGTGAGTGCTCAAAGTACTGATGAAGCACTAGATGATAAGATAGTACATTCACATCAAGACAAAAAATTTGTGTGTATGGTGCAAAATTTCTCAAACCCAATTTCAATAAAAGAATTAAATGGGACAAGAGAATCAGTAATCAATAATTACAGAAAAGAGAAGGGAACTGCAAACAATTCAATAATATACTCAGTACCCCAAGTTCCGGAAGGAGGGCGCATTGTAGCATACTGTTTTAGAATTAATGATGATGGAACAACAAGTCAATATGTAGGAATTGCTGGTGATGAGAAGTCCGTGTCTAAGATTCGGGAAAGGGCAAAAACGTGG
Source organism: Methanohalophilus portucalensis (assembly GCF_002761295.1). Classification (NCBI taxonomy): domain Archaea; kingdom Methanobacteriati; phylum Methanobacteriota; class Methanomicrobia; order Methanosarcinales; family Methanosarcinaceae; genus Methanohalophilus; species Methanohalophilus portucalensis. The sequence goes on from NZ_CP017881.1 coordinate 2,054,933, forward strand.
TACAATACTGAAGTCTTGGAATTTGAAAAAGCAGAAACAAATATTGATTCAGAACTCATTTCCAATAACTTAAGCCCAACTTCATCCGAAAGTGGAGCGCAATGGAGTGATCCATGCAGATTCTATGATGATTATTATTTATCTCCCTATGGAGGAGTAACAAATAATTATGAATTATATTGTCTTTACAATGACGGTAGCAGTACAGTAGATTGGTTTGCTATTGTTCAAGAATTTGGACTTGAACCGGGCTATCGTGCATTTGCTCCATCTTCATGGAAAAACGATGTAGGTTATGCTAAACAAGAATGGTGCGATGGTAATTTAGGAAATCCACAATTGTACAGTTATAGGCCAAACGGACCATACACAGGACAAACATCACAAAGTGTAACTATAACCGGAGGATCTGGGGGAGTTTCGGCAGGACTTACTTGGACATATACTCAACCAGATGTATCGACAGAATGCTATAGCAGTACAAATACAGACATTGCTGAATGGAAGATTACGTGTAATAGTGATACTGCTAAGACTTCTACTGTAGGTATGAACCCGGGGAGTACATGTAGTGCAAATCAACATAGTAGTGGAAACTACAAAATACTGGATGTCAAAGGTGTAGGCATATTTAGAGAAAGTTTTCTAAGTTCTAAAATTTTGTCCACTACGTCTTCACCATACATCAGCTATAATTAAGAAAATATTGCTGCCAAAAGGTAGTAATATTTCAATTTTTAGAAATTTGGTGGCACATGGAAAAATTGAATAGGATACTATTATTAATGCTCACAATAGCTTTCCTGTTGTTCTTTTATTATGTGATTCCTGTTGAGGTGGAAGGCGTGGTTGAAACCAAAGCGATTAACGGAAGGATGAGTGGAAATACCGGAGCTACTATTTTGTTGAACAGACAAGTTCCGGGCGAACCCTGGATACTTGTAGAGGATAAAGACTTTGAGCAGTTTTTCTCTCCAGAGGACAGGAATGTCTTCATCAACGATTCATTGCACGAACAGATGGATATGAAATATGTCAGCATTGACTATATTGTTTCCATACAAGTGAGTTCTGATGATCCTGTCAATGATGTAAGAAAAGGGCAAACTTATGCTTACTATGCCAGCAGAGAAGATTTCAATATGGCAGAAATAGGAGATACTGTAAGATACAGGGTTTCAAGGTTTGAAGACTATAGAATTGAAGAAATACTGGAATCGTCCAATCGAAGAGGGATAGTTCGATGATATGGACACAAAATGCTTATAATGCGGATCCTATGGAAGAAGATGTAGATATCAAAAAATATTGGATTTATTTAAATGAAACTTTCAGAGTAGATTTGAACTCCGTATCCCCAAAGGTATGGTAATATTGGCTTTGAGAATACTTAAAGCTTGTCTGATTGTGCCTCTGGAGTAAATTGAGTGGGGATAAAGAAAGAATGAAAACATATGCAGTTAATTTTTTACATATTATTAATATATTTTAAGAAAGATTTGCATATTGGGTTTGAATAAAGATCAAAAGGACTGGTTGATATGGAAAAGACATATAAAATTGTTATAGGCTTTATATTATTACTTCTTGTAGTTTATACTTTCTTTTTGATATTAAATTATAGATAATGCGTATGGTGACAATAATTTATTATATCTTTGAAATGCGCATTCTCTAATTAGCACTGCTAAAAACAAAACCGTCTTTTTATATATCAAAAAATTTTCTATGACACAGATTGTAAATCTTGAAATTATAATTTATTCAAAATCATTCAGATATTTGTCCCTAGCCTGTTCCATTGCCCTGATGTTCACAACCGGGGTTTCAGGTGCAAGACCGCAACCCGGAGCTAGTATATCCACTCCCTCCTCCAAGCATTTGAATGCTTCCTCCTCAACTTCTTCTGGTGTACTGTAAAGCAGGGTATTTGTCGTTGATATGTTCCCTATAAGAATGGTTCTTGAGCCGATCTGAGATTTTGCTTCAGCTACACTGACACTTTCCTCAATACTAATTCCTTCAAAACCACAATTTGCCAGTGAGGAGAGAATGGATGTCGTATTACCACACATATGCATAACAACCGGTCCTTCAATGGAATGAGTAAAATGCTGATATGATGGTTTGATGAGGGTCTCGAATAACAGACAATCGAGTGTTTCCGGTCCGGCAACCGTATCATTCAGGCAGATCACATCGGCTCCGGCTTCAAAAAGTAATTCTGCATACCCTTCACAAATGCAGGTTGCTTCCCTGATATACATCTTGAAGGTTTCAGGTTTGAAAAGAGCCCATTTCAGGTAATTCTGTGCTCCTATAAGATGGTATACCAATGTAGCCGGGCCTTCCATTCCTGCAATCAGCGGTACATCCGGTGCAAGATTTTTCAATCTGCGTGTGGCTTCCAGTACCACCGGTATCCTTGCTCTGTCATAAAGGTCGGCAGGAATATTGGGTTTTTCCACTTTTTCGGCAAAGGGATGGGATATCACTTCAGGAGGCTTATTTATGGTTCCCAGGTCAACTTCACATCCGGCCGCTTCGGCAAGTACCGTCAGGCAAAAGGGGTAGCGTATTGCTTCCAGTCCCCCGACATTATGTGCTGCCAGCGAGAGTTCTGCCATCTGAAAGGCGCTGGAGTGAGCCTGTGGCCAGAATGCTCCGGTAGTTTCCATCAGACCGTTTGTGGCTGTCTGGGTCACTGATAGTACAGGTATTAGTCCTTCTTCCTTTCCGGCTAGAACATTGAGTAAATTTTCTCTGAGTCCAGATTGCATTTTGCTTCCCATTCTCCTACATTGAATATTGCGCAATTGTTATTAATGAAGCTTGCTCATTGGAAAGCATGACAGAACTGATTTTCGATGATATCGGCAGTTTCCCTCTTCAAGGAGGAATAAGTGCAGAGTGGTTAAGAGAAGCAATACCCGCACATGAACCTGCGGCTTTTGATGTCATCAAATCCACATTCCGGCAAAAACTGGATGCCGGTGTGGACGTTGCAACCTATCCTCAGTTTCAGGATATGAATAAGCAATTCCTTTCCATCCTCAATGATCCTGAATGCATAGAGGGACCCTTTGATGTAAAACTAAGTTGTGCGAAGATAATTGAACTTGAAGCGATTGAAAAAGCTGCAGAAGAGTATCGGATGGAAACCGGTATAAAACCCAATGTCCGTGTGTGTGTGACAGGTCCACTGGAATTATACTTGCAGGAATTCGGTGGAACTTCCTATGATGATATACTGGAACTCTTTGGACAAAGCATTGACAAATTTGTAACCAATGCCATTGATAATGCATCCAATTTCAATGTACATACCGTATCCATTGATGAGCCCAGTATCGGTATCAACCCGCAGGTTATGTTTGATGATGATGAGATTATAAATGCACTGGAAAAAGCCTCTGCAACTGCTTCCCGCAAGGGAGTGGACGTAGAGATCCATCTGCATTCCCCGCTGTACTATGAGCTTGCCTGTCGTACATCAGGTATCAATGTAATTGGTGTGGAATCAGCAGCCAGTCCCACCTATCTGGAACTTATTGATAAAAAAGTCCTCGAGGAAACAGATTCTTTCCTCAGGGCCGGTGTGGCGCGAACGGATATTTTCAATCTTGTAGCCATTCTCAATGAAAAATATTCAACCAATGCCTGGCAGAAACCTGAAATGCTTCAGGAACTGGTAACTGACATGGAAACTCCCTCTACCATCCTCAAACGTCTGGAACATGCTTATGGAATATTCGGGGACCGGGTCAAATATGTCGGGCCGGATTGTGGTCTGGGCTCCTGGCCGACCCCGGAAATAGCTTCTACCCTGCTTGGTAATGTAGCAGAGGCCCTTGATACTTTCAGGAATTGAGTAGTGAGGATACAAACGGTTCTACTATTGAAAGGGCCCGGGTAATTATGCTGGGTGTAACCTCTGTCTCTATGAAAGCGGTTATCAGAAGCAACAGTACGAATAATACGTAAATTTTCCAGAATAAGGGAGAAAACAGGATTGTACCTGTATTCCTTTCTTCTGTTACTATATCTGCCTCCAGGTCCTCTATATTGTCGGAGACGAAAAGATTTTTGTCCCTTACAAGCCGGCAGTTGGAGTCTGCAATTACATACCCGATGGAAGTACTGACAAGGATGACCGGAATTTCGATTATCCCGTGGGGCAGGATTGCGGATATGAAAAAAATAACATTATAGACAACTCCACCCACAATTCCATTGATTCCGGCCATCTGGTAACCCGAAAAAGCTCCGTTGAATAGGTAAAAAGCAAAAAGCATTCCCAGAATGGCCCCATTGGCGGCTGCTACTAGCAGAGGAACTGAAAAGGGGACTATTGCTGTAAGTAGCTGGAAATGATACCTGCTGTAGCCTGTATAATTCCATACTGAATTTTCTTCTGTTTGGGTATTGATGGACCGGAATCCAAAAAAGCGCTCAGCAGGCCACTCAAGTACCCTGTAGATCGGATAGAGGTCTTTTTCCATTGCAATAGAGATTTTTGCATAATTGTGATGCTGCCTGCGGGATGTGATATCTTTCAACAGGAAGCGATTTAAATAGACAAAAATTGCTGTCCCTGCCGAAGCGGTAAGAGCAGCGAGGCTATTAAAAAGGAATATCGACCAGGTAATTCCCACATATCCTGCGCCCCGATGGACTTTTGAAGTTGCTGCGGATGTGGCTTTTTCAATGGTCTCATTTATAGTTACAGGTTCTGCCATGGCCGTCATAATTGCATAAGTTGCCAGTGCCAGTAAAGCTGTCAATGCGGCTGAATAGGTAAATATTTTCAGACACCACAGAAAAGCAGGCCATTTTATCAGGGAATTTGGTTTGGATGACATGTTGCGACCATTTTTGGGAATGTTAACTATAACTTTAATATACTTCTAAAGTATAATATTCATTTAGTTTAATATAACCTGATGTATGCATTGGATACCTAGAAGTTTTTTCCATATATTATTTGAGGGTAGTGATGAAGGCAGAGACTGGAATTGAAGGGCTTGATGAATTGATAGGAGGAGGCTTGCCACAGGGGAGGGTCTATCTATTGAATGGCTCGCCGGGAAGTGGTAAAAGTACCTTTGGTATGCAGTACCTGACACATGGGGCGTCTTTCGGAGCTGCAGGTCTCTATGTCACATTGATGCAGAATTCCGAGCATCTTGTAGCCGATATTTCCACTTACTCCCTCAATCTGCCTGCCCTGCTGAAAATGAAAAAAATATTCTTTGCAGATCTGGGCCCGGAGATGGAATATGGGTACATGGATGAATTAAAGGAAGTCATAACTCCTAAATCCGATATGAATCCCTATCCTGTAGAAGGAGAGCCTCCATCTGCTTCAATTGTTTTTAAGGAAATATCTGCACATGTTGCGGCCAATGATATCAAAAGGGTTGTAGTGGACCCTCTCTCATCCATACGTTTTTCCAATCAGGACGAATGCCTGGAAAAAATGGAAATGGCGCGATTTGTGCGCAATCTACAGGCATTGGGTTGCACGACTCTTCTTATAGACGATCATCCCACTCCTCTAAGTGTATCTTCGGAGCATTTCGCTGCCGATGGTGTGATATTATTCCATAATCCGGCTTCAGATGATGAAGATCGCTCTCTCCAGATCATAAAAATGAGAGGGGTGCCTCATCCCATATCCAGACAGGCCTTTCGGTTCGGGGAAAAAGGCATTGAGGTACTCGGCAGAAGATAATTATTCTTTTACGAACCCGTAACCTGTAAACCTCTGTTTTGCATCCAGATTTGTGATTATGAATCTGTCCTGCTGCCTGTAGGCTATTTCATGGGAGCCGTTTAAATGAAGTGTGCATTGCTGGCTGGAATTTACCTGCTCGGCTTCCTTTCCATCAATCTCGATTTTCTCAATACGCATAGGTGATGACTGCAGGCCTGTGAAGATATGGGGTACATCGGATATCTTGAGAGGAGAAGCAAAGGAGGAAAGGGTACATTCCAGTACGAGGGATTCAGCAACCTCTTCCTTTTCAGAAATAATGAAACCCCTTTCAATATCCTTTGACTGGACACCCTTAAGGGCAAGGCCGACCCTGGCGCCCGCAGGAGCGCTTTTTACATCTTCGTCATGCATCTGGATAGATCTTACTTCCAGAGGCTTGTCTGCAGGGTAGGCTGTCAGTTTTTCCTTTGCATTCACCGTCCCCTGTTCCACAATTCCCAGTACCACACAGCCAATCCCCGTGACATTGAAGGATTGATCAACGGTTATGCGGACGGGTTTATCGTTTAGTTCTTCATATTGAGAATTGACCTGCTTGTCAAGTTCAAAGATCTTTTCTTTGATCTCCTCCAGACCTTCGAAGGACTCGGTGGACAGGTTTACAAATTCCCAGTTTGCCAGGGCGGTTGGGGACAGGATTTTCTGCAAGTTTTTCTGTAGTTCTTCCTGTGCGTAAGGGTATGAGGTATCCGCTTTGGTGAGTACGACAATCCCGTGCTTGTACTGCATGAGGTCCAGGGCCATGATACATTCCCCGGCAAAGGCATCAGGGCCTTGCGGTGGAATACAGAGCAGGGCTATGTCGGAAAGTTGAAGGGCAGTAACAAGGGGTTTGACGGATTTGGGGTAACCATTGGCATCAATTGTTGTCATCACCACATCGTTCTTGGCATAATCATACATGGTGATATCTGCAGATGTGCTCTTTTTACCCAGTTTTGCCGCCAGAGAAGTCCTGCCGCTTCCCTCACTTCCGATAATTGCGATTTTAGTCATTGTTACACCTATGCACTAACAGGTGCTTGGTGCATAAATGTGTTACTTTACCAGAGGTTGCCTTCCCACATCGCTTCTGTCTTGTCGGTGGTACTCTGGTTGAGTTTTTGCAGGTTAACCATAAGTTCTCCTCCTGAATACCCCACCCGGTCAAAAATAGCATCAATACCAAGCCGGCGGAAATATTCCTCAAATTCCTGCAGGGTTTGTGGACTTTGAAACCGCAAGGTAACCTCATCATAGAGTTTTTCACCGTTGCCAACCCTTCGGACAGAATCGGCCATAGGAGAGATGATGCTTCTGCCAAGCCTTAAGCATCGTTGATCCATTGTCTCTTCGTCTTCATCCCATTCCACGGTCTGGAAACCTTCCCTGACTACCCTGGAATACAGGTAATCCCGCCCCACCTCATTATAGAACTTGAAAGCATGTTCAAGATCGGCACAATTACTCTGAGAACATGTATATTTGATAGGTGCCAGGTCCATATCCAAATCCTTGATGACCACCCCTTCGTGTCCCATCTCACCCAGTTCTTTTATAATTTGCATGATCTTTTCAGCAGCCTCTTTCCTTGCAAACTCTCCCAGGAAAGGAACCTGCTTAAAACCAAATGAGGCGGCCAATTCTCTTCTTTGTCTGACCTGCAGGGGTTGTCCAGTCTTTTTATGGCGTATATCGAAAACAAAAAAATCCAGTGTCTGCGTATCGTAGATATTTTTGGAGACATAAGGATTCTCAGGGCCTGCCATTTCCCCGTGAACTACCAGGTCAGGATATTGTCTGAAAAAAGAGGGGTCTAAAAGATAATTGACCTTTTCTGTGGAATAGGGACAGATATGCCCGCTGCGGGTGAAAGCGATAAGTTTTCCTGCGTTTTCAATTACACGGACATTATATCCGTTCATCTTTTCTTCGACTATGAGTTTATCAATTTCTGAAAAATGGTTATTTATAGAAGGCTCAAGCAGCATCGCACGCTGTATTTTTGGGAAACCCAGGATTAAATCCAGTTTCCCATTGTGTTTTTGCAGGAGCACACTTCCTCTTTCTATACCTGAGACGGAAGTTTCGAACCTGAAAAAATTCGTGTACTTTCCCCAGTTTCTTGATAGTAGTCTTTTTTCAAGCAGTCTTTCCAGTCTGGAGACTGACAGCCCTAAAAACAGGGCTGTCTTTTCCATATCAAGTTCTGGTTTCTCCGAACCTTTCATCCTTTGCCTTCATTTTGCCAGGGTATCTACAAGGGTACGCCGGGTGATAAAGCCCGCGAAATCCTCCTCCAGATTGAGTACCGGTACTCCACCGATATTGTTCTTGAGCATCATATCAACCACCTCGGCAACCGGTGTGTTGGTGTATGCGGTCTTGGTACCCATTTTCATTATATCTTCGACAATCAGGTTCTTGATCCTGGAATCCTGCTGGTTTCCGGATACAAGTTCCCGGAAGGATTTCATCGCTTTGGCAATATCATGTTCGGTAATTATACCAAGCAGTTCACCGCTATCCATTACAGGGAACCTGCCCATATTGTTCTCGAGTATTATGTGCCTTACATGACTTACCCTGTCGGCCGGATTGACGACTACAGGTTCCTTTATCATCATTTCACCGGCAAAACCATCGAAATACAGGTTTTGAAGGATTTCCTGGGGAGTAACCCAGCCCATTATATCCTCGTTATCGGTGACTATCAGAACCCCGCCTTTCTTTTTCATCAAAGTAATGGCATCATCAAGATCGGTATCTGGCAGAACTTTAATGAAATTATCCGATACAGCAGTGGCCACATGAAGGGAAGAGGCAGGTTTGGCCCCCTTCTTGCGGGTTCCCAGTTCCTTGGTAAGATTTCTCATGGTCAGGACACCTACAAGCTGACCGTTGTGAGTAACCAGCAGTCTTCTTGTATCGTTCTTTTCCATTATGTCCAGTGCATGAGAAATAGTGTCTGCTTTATCTACGCTTATTGGTTGTACCATTATGTCCTTTACCTGCATAATAAACATCTCCTGGGAATTTACCTGCTTAAGCAGCCCTTATTATATCGATTCTGCTCAAGATTCCTACTATCTTTCCTTCCTTTTCTACAGGAAGGCCTGTACGATTGTTTTCTACCATTACTTTGGCCGCATCTGAGAGGTTATCTTCGATATTTACAATCCCGTCAAGTTCGACCATTATATCCTCTGCTACCAGAGGTACATCTTTTACATACCTGTATGTTTTTTCGCCTCCCTGGGTGGGTTTACGTGCCATTTTGATATTCTTTGACTGCATCTTACCTTCATTATCCTCCATGGCACTAAGAGCAATATCCCTGGTGGAGATCATACCGACGGTATCCCCAACATCGTTTATCACTATTACTTTACTGACTCTGTGCTTTTCCATTTCATCTATTACATGGTTGATTGTATGATGGCGGTGCACCTCCACAGCGTCATCGGTAAGCACTTCGGAAATTTTAGTTGTTATGGCTTTATCTGCTACATAACGGACTACATCCCCGATTGTTACGATTCCCTGTAGCTTGTTCTTGAACACCGGCAGGTTGTTGATCTGATTTTCCAGCATCAGGTTAATGGCCTGGGATACGGATGCATCGGGATAAATAGTGATAACCGGTTCAGCAGTCATCACCATTTTTGCCGGGATCTTGTCAATGGGGCGCCGTCTCCACATTGGTTCTGCCTGTGCAAGGCGGCTGCTGATATCACTTTTTGTGATAATTCCCTTTATTTCATCCTCTTCAACAACTATCAAAGTACTGATCTTGTGACGAAACATCAGGTTCCTTGCGTGTGATACAGGTTCCTCTGTTCCAATCACATAGACCGGAGTACTCATTATATCCGATACATTCATTTTCCTATCCTCCGTAAGAAATTTTATTGTTTGTCTGCCAGTGCAAGCAGGATATCCCTTTCTGTCAGGATTCCCTCTAGATTACCATCTTTTATTACAGGAAGGCATCCGATTCCTTTTTCAAGCATGATTTCTGCTGCTTCGCCGAGATCAGCATCCGGTATTGTCCAGATAAGCTCATTATGCAAGAGGGAGCTAATCGGGCTGTCGAAAGCCTCGTGGATGTTACCTGTTGTGAGTTTTTCAAAAGCTTCCCCGGTTCCCAGATAACCGAGGATGTCGGAAGATGTAACGACTCCGACAAGTATATTGTCCCTGACAATAGGAACTCTTTTGAACTCATTTTCAACCATTGTCCTGGCAACATCCCAGATCGAGGTAGCTGCATCCGCAGTTTTGACATTTCTGGTCTGCCATTTTTCGACCTTTTTCCCGGTCAGCACTCCTTCTATAAAGGTAAGGAAATCCCTTTCTGTACAGATTGCTTCCAGATGACCCTCATTGTCCACTATGGGCACGCATCCAATATGTTTGTCTATCATCAACTCAAAGGCCTTTTCAATATGTGCATCGTTCCTCAAACTGTGGACATTATGCTCCATTACGTAGCGCACCTGTGCATTTATAGCTGAAAGCAGGTTCCCCTTGAATTTTTTCTCCACGAAAAGGCTTCTTTCTCCTCCACCCAATAGGTCCATTATATCCACTGAAGTGATTATACCTTCAAGTTTTGATGTCCCTGCATTGACAATAGGCATATGCTTGAAATGCATCTTGCTCATTTTTTTAATGATATCTATTATGGAAGTAGTGGGATTTGAGGAAATTACATCTTTTGTTGCAACGGCCAGCATACTTCCCTCATGCTGGGCTATATGGGCCTTGAAGTTGACATTTCCCCTGTCCATTGTACTCTCCATACTGTAGGCCTTTGGATCCTTGCTGATATCTGTCCCTCCTGGATTACCGGTACTTTTTTGTCTGGAACTCATTTTATCCTCTTTTTGAATACGTGTTTTATCCTTTGAATTCACCTATACCACCCGGTATAATGTGTTATATCATCTCTACAAAGCCTACTTATTCGGTATAGGCCCTGAGCAGGTCGCTTCTGTCTACAATGCCTACGGGTTTGTCTTCAACAGCCACTGTTAATCTGCCGATATCATAATGCAGGATTTTTTCTGTACATTCTTTCACGGATGTATCCTGTTTGATGCTGTAGGCAGGTGTTGACATTACTTTCTCAACTGGCTGGTTGTGTATGCTGCCGTCTTTTTCCCTGACTCCTATACGTGCAAACCCCGATTTTATCAGGTCTCTCCTGGTAACCATGCCCATCAGTTTATTTTTCTTTGAGACCACCGGAAGGCCTGTATAATCATTTTCAAGCATAGCAGACCAGATTTCCCCGATGTTATCTGTCGGTGTGCATGTGGTGACAGGAGAGGTCACGATCTCGCTGATTGATTTTGATAAATCCCGCTTCACCATTTTGCCAAGAAGATCGGTATTGCTTACAATTCCTGCCAGGTTTTGTTCAATGGTACTTTTAACCACGGGACATCTTTCAAGTTTTGCTTCCAGTAGCAAGGAAGCGGCCCTGTAAATATCAGTCTCAGGTGTTATCTGTGGGACCGGGTTCACAAAACCGGCAACAGTCACATTTGATTTTGTGGATGCCACTTTCAAAATATCCTGATCAGTGATCATTCCCGAAACCTTCCCTTTGTCTTTCACAACAGGAATTCCCCTTAGAAAATGATCTCTCATCAACTGGCGAGCATGGGTCACAGTGTCACTTTCGTGCAGATACACTGCGTCCCCTGACATAGTTTCATTTATCTGCGTGCAAAAATCCCCCTTATTTGCGGCGTTGGTTTGATGGTTTTTAGTCGTAGTATCCTTCTTCTTCCTTGCAGTCTTCACAGAGGGCCAACCCGTTTACGCTTGTGAGTTCATCCACATACGAACCGCAACGCTGGCAAATTCCTCTTTCCAGATAGCTCTCTTCAGGAATCCCTGTTTCCCGGTTCATTTCAATGAGGTTCTCTAAAATAGTGTTGAGGCCCGGAGAAATTGTAAGAATATCCCTATCTGTAATAATACCAACAATATCTTCCCCCTTATTGACTGCAAGTCTACGTATATTCGACTTTACCATCAGCCTGGATGCTTCTATAACGTTAGTAGAAGCCTCTACCATTATAATCGGAGATGACATGATCTCTGTTGCCGGGACAGAGCTGGGTGTTAGGTCCTGTTTTACCACCTTGCCAACAATGTCACGCTCTGTGATTATGCCAATAGGTTTACTTTCCCTGCTTATTATGACGCTGCCGGTACCTTTAGCCATCATTTCCCTGGCAACCTCAAAAACGTTGCAGGTAGCATCTAAGCTCACAACATTGCGGGACATAAGGTCCCCAACAGGTATTTGACTCTCGATTCCCCCATAAGACGAGTCTTCGCTGTTATGCTCCTGCACGACCATTGCATCACACTCCTATATAGAATATTTCTGTTTATGCCTTATATAGATGTTCATTTTGCATTGAAAAGAAATTTTCTGGGAATATGATGGAGTACCAGTTATGAAAAATAAGCATGCCTGAGGGTGAATATCACCAAATATTATTTATAGTAGGTTTGTTGAGGAAAAAAATCATTTTGTAGAGGGTATATCAAGGATGAATTTTGCTCCATTTGGTGTGTTATCCTTTACTGCAATATGGCCTCCATATCTTTCTATAACCTTTTTTGAAATATACAGACCCAGTCCAGAATTGCTATCTCCGCCTTCAGTAAACCCTTCCTTGAAGATTTTGGTCTTTATTTCATCGGGGATTCCTGTGCCGTTATCCTCTATGGAAATGTGACAATACTTCCCGGAAGGTGCCATTGTAATCCTCATTTTATTGGCTTTACCATGAGCAATTGCATTTTTTATTATATTTTCAAAAACAGAGGACAATGCATTATCTGCCAGAACTTTGCAATGGCCATCAATGGAAATATCCATTTCAATATCTGTACCTGCAATTTTTTCTATAATTTCCTTCACTTCATAACAGTTAAGGTCTTTCCCGGTGCCTATAAGATTTTCAAGTCCTTTCATGTCATTGATTTTTTCAAAACTGCGGTCAACAGCTTTTTTGGAAATCTGGATGTATTTTGGATTAGGCCTGGTTTCATTCATCTCCAGGGACATTTTAATAGCGCCCAGGTTATTAGCCAGGTCATGACGCAAGATCTTGTTAATTACTTTCAGCATATCGTTTGCATCGGCAAGTAAATTATGTGACTTTACCAGTTCATTCTGCCTGGCAATATTCTCCAGTACCAGTGAAAGCACGCTGCGAATGCTCAAAGTTAAATTCAGGAATTCATGTAAACGACTCGGATAGGCTATATTTTCAAGAACAAATATTCCTTCATCCCTATCCTGCAAAGCTAGCCTGAAACAGAAACTCTTTTTCGATGGGGCTATTTTATAATATTCATTGCTCTTAAGAAAAGCTACAATTTCCTTTTTCTGGAAATCAGTAAGATGTATGTCACTTTGTGCTTTTGTGTTATGTGCCTCAAAATAACACAGGTTTTCGGGCAGGCACATCATTGCAAAGAATTCTTTTGTATGATTTATAATGTCCTCTTTGCGATCATATGAGGAGAGAGTATAGATTGAATCCATTGCTATTAAGTAAGAGGACATTTGCTCGCTGAGTTTGCGATTTTTTGCTTGCTTTTGTTCAAGCATTAATTCCATAAGTTTTGCATTGAGGATATAAGGATAAGCAGATTTGTCAGCGTCCTGACATTCTTCAGCCTTTATGTGGTATTTTTCATTATCAAATATATCCAGTAGCCGGGGTAAAGGTCTTTCATTTGCAGATGTAATTATATACACAGTACCATGGCTTTCTAGCAGTTCTTGCTGTGATTCAGGGGTTAAGTACCTGAAATCCTGCATATTAAGTATGGATGCGTCTTTTAACATCTTTTTATTGGAAGTGAGCCCCTCACCATGGACACAGAGGTCATTTGAAAGCAATAGTAGAGGGTTTTTCGATTCCATAATGATCTGTTATTTTTCCAGTGGGTAACTACCATATTTTTTCACAGCATTTGCGATGTTGAGAAGTGTCTCATGAGAGACATCCCATACCATTTCCCCGTGGTTATCTGAAAGAATATATCCGCCACCATCACCTGCTTTCTGTATGGCTTCCCTCACTTTATTTTCTGTTTGTTCAGCTGTCCAGTGCCTCATTTCAATAGCATTGAGGTTGCCCAGCAGGGAGATTTTCCCTTTGCACCTGTCTTTTAGCTCGGTCAGGTCTTCCATGGCACTTACACCCAGTGCAGCAGCCCCTGTATCCTGAAGGTCTTCAAGGATTGGCATACTGCGCCCGGAACCCAGATGTGTGGCCACGGCACCATTGATATTGTCGATTGTATCTTTTGCAACCTTATATCCTGTCTCGAGGAATGTTTCCTTGGGCACTATGGTAGGGGATGATACAGGGTCAAAGTAACCAATTGCCGTAGCACCGGCTTCAAGCTGTGAGTTGGCCCATTCTGTGCAGAACTTTTTGTTCACATCCATTAATTTCCAGAACTTCTCCCTGTCCTCGTACATCAGGTCAAAATACCTGTCAAATCCCATTTGCATCACAGGTAACGAAAATGGGGACATAACAGTTCCGATAATAGGGATCTCTTCGCCTTTTTCCCTGTAAAGAATACTGATAGCCTTACGTACCTCATCAAATCCTTTGTGTCCCATTACATCAGGAGCTTCCAGCTCATCGATTTGTTCGAATGATTCGATTATGGGTTTGCCTGCATTGGGTGGACCATCATCATAGAATACGGTTGAACCGCCCTAGGCCTGGGTTTCAAGGGAGGCATAAAAGAAAGGATAGAAACAATCATGCCCATATGTTTCCTGCATTTTAAGCTGTGCCCGGGCAACGTTTTCCCCACTTGAAAAGTATTTCTCCGGGTGCATATTCAATAACTGTGCACCATGACCTGTAAGCAGAAGGAAATAAGGAACCCTGTCAGGTTCTTCGTGACCAAGGGTTGTAAGTACACGTTCCATAGGTGTCATTGCGTCTTTCATTGGTGTACCTCCTCTTTATACTGGTCAATCATTTTGTATACATCAGAGGAAGTCCTTGCCATGTGATCAGCCCCGACTTCCCTGTACAACATATCATCAAACAAAAAAGGGGCACCTCCGGCAATTACCTTCGTTTTCAACCCCCTTTTATCCATACGTTTTTTTAGTTCCCTGATCTTCAGAGCAATATTCAGCATCAGGGTTGATGTGAGGAGTAGATCGATATCATCTTCATTCAGTTTCTCAACGAGCTGATCTAGATCCATATTACCGTATTCAATAATTGAATATCCTGTTGATCGCAGCATTGAAGTAACAACCTTTTTACCCAGCATGTGATAATCGCCAAGTGTAGTTATTGCTATTTTGGGGTAATCAATTCTTTCAGTACTTGCAGCAGGCAAAATCTCGTCCATAAGTTGTTCTGCAATCCTAGCTGCCATATAATTCTGGGAAAGGGCAATTTCTCCTGTATCCCAGGCGGTTCCGATTCTTGTAAGGGCAGGAGACACAATTTCATCGATCACCTGAAAAGTATCATTTTCCGAAAGGGCGCCTTCAAGTATCTGTCCAGCATAAACACGATCAAATTTAAGTAATGCACTTTCAAAATCAAGAGATTTATCTTTGTTTAAACGATTCATTATAAATGTCCTGATATATTATAAGTGGTATTTTAAAATGGATGTATTAATAGCTATCGTATAACAGTGTATATGAATAAAAGAAGCCCACGGCCTTAAGCCGTGGAAAAATTGAAGACAAAATTCAAGTTTTCAGGAAACGATCACTTTACTTCGTCCTCCGGCATTGAGCTCCACTTCCTCATTGAAACCGGATTTAGCAAAAGCATCGATGATCTTAATAGGTGTATCTATATCGACTTTGTCCACAAGCTCGGCCTTTTCATCCCAGAGTGCAATCCTGATCCTGCCCGTCTCATCGGAGACATATATATTGGAAACCTTCCCTTCACTGCCATTGCTGCGGCTAAATTCCTTGAGGTCTCCCATACCGGAAACTGCTCCTTTGATTGAGTAGGGCTGGCCGGGGATTATGTCGGCAATCGGGGTATAATCTTCTTCAAACTCCACTTCTCTGTCGGTTTTGCGCAGACTGCTGTGGTTGCCTACCTGTATCTCTACTTCCTGGCTGTAGTTGTTAAGCCGGGCATAACCATTGATTATTTCCACACTATCCCCGGTTTCCAGTTTATCTGCAAGTTCGGTACGTCCATCCCACAGGGTAATCCGGATCTTGCCGGTTTCATCCCCTATTGTAATGTTGCGTACCCGTCCTTCAGAACCATCACGTTTCTGGAAAGTACGCACATCCGATACATCCAGCACCATTCCAACGACATTTACATCAGAATCCCCGTCCTTTATCTCCGAGATACCGGAGAGGTTAATATTTGCTTTGACATTTTCCTCACTTTCAGAAATGCCTCCCCCTCTGCCGATATTCACTTCAATTCCTGAATAACCTTCTTTGGCGTAGCCACTGATATTGTAACTCTTACCGGCACTGATATCCCCGGTTTTCAAAAGGTCTGCAAGATCATCCCAGAGGGTTACCCTGATCGAACCTGTTTCATCCGCCACTATAATATTTCCAACCCTGCCTGTGGTGCCATCATCACGGCTGAATTCCTTTGGTTCAAAAACAGAAACGGCCTTTCCTGTGAAATTCACGTTGGATGATGCCTCATTTATGTCTGCAATCTTGATCGTCTCAACGCCCGCCTCCGTAGCACCGAGGTTATGTGCTACCAGCAGGGCGGCTGTCTGGACATCACAGAGGTTATGCATCTCCTCTATTTTTTCCTCTACCTTTGCTTCAAATTCTTCCCTGGAAATTATGCCTTCCAGTTTTTCATATACTGTATCGATATCGTCCATCAGCACACCTGCAATCTTTGATAATAATGAATAGTTAGTCTTCATTGCAGGACGAATGTGATAAACCTAACGAAACCGGTCATTCCGATAATATAATTAACCATAAGTTCCATCCCTCTCCTGATATCATGATCCGAAAGTGTGGAGAACACGGCTATTTCCGTGGTGAGGAATGCCCCCAATGCGGGGAAAGAGGTAAATTTATGCTCGATGATGAGCATGAGATGAGACTGGGACGTTTCGTTTCCGGTGTCCTCAGGCATTTTCCGGATGATGTAGGGCTGGATATGGACGCTCAGGGCTGGATCGAGCTTGATGCTTTTTGTGAGGCAATGAAAAAACGGTATAAGTGGGCAGGCAAGACGCGTCTGGTGTCCCTTGTGGAATCTGATCCCAAACAGAGATATGAAATTGATGACTCTTTTATACGTGCCCGCTATGGTCATTCTATAGATGTGGATCTTGATTATCCCCTGTATGATTCTGATGTACTCTATTATGGGGTAAGTCAGGAAGAGGTTGATATGCTTCTGGAAAATGGTATCAAACCTTACAGGCAGACCTATATTCATCTGAGTAATACCAGCCAGCGAGCAAGACAGGCGGCATCGGTGCATACCGATAATCCGGTTATACTTGAGATAGATGCAGCCAGTGCTGCAAAAGATGGATACGAGTTCCTCTGTGCCAACGACGAGATAGTACTCAGCAAAGAAGTTCTACCTGAATATATAGAAGTTGCAGATGAATAAATAATCTCCCGTTAAATGGGGAAAGACCAACAGCAGACCCCCATATTTCCACTGGAGACACATCTACATTTTTATTTTAGTCTGATCTTTTTGTTCTTTGGTAAGTACCATAAAGTTCTTAAAGGACAAAATCCAACTAGAATTGGTCATTAAAATTATATGATCATTATTAACATTATCAAATTTCATTAGGTGTTATGATCTAATGAATAATCAGCCAATGCAGATAAATTTGGATCATTACGATTGGCTGCCAACATGGGCGGCCAATGATCAATAAAACGGAAGCATTATCAGATTTCATCACTCATAGAAGCATATATTTCCGATAGGGTCGGTTATATAACATTGGATAATTTATATAAGATCCAATCACACAAGCAAAATTGAACTTAAACAAGTTAGTTCACAGTCTTATGTGTTCATTCGGACTGTTGGTACAACATTTGTCCGTGGGGGACAAAAGCATAGAGCCGGCATTATCCGGGCTTGATGTGGTGACTTCTGGAAATATATTCTGTTTTTCTTTGTTCTGATCGCGATTTTAATGCATTCTCTAAGAATAAGGAGTGAATCAACAATGCAAAGTACTGATACAACAAAGTATATCATTCATTCAAAAATCAATGCTGACGGGGTGATAGAACGCCCTGATATTGTAGGAGCTATCTTCGGACAGACCGAAGGTTTGCTGGGGTCTGATCTTGATCTGCGTGATCTCCAGAAGACCGGCAGGATCGGCAGGATCGAGGTCGTTGTAAGCACCAAGGGTGGAAAGACCAAGGGCAACATACACATTCCTTCCAGTCTGGACAGGATCGAGACATCAATCCTCGCAGCATCACTGGAAACCATTGACAGGGTAGGTCCCTGTTCTGCGAACATCGAAGTTAGCAATATAGAGGATGTGCGTGCGACCAAACGCAAACACATAGTCGAAAGGGCCAAATTCATTCTCACAGGTATGTTCGATGCCAACTTGCCTGAATCCCAGGAAATCGCTGACGAAGTACGTCAATCCGTACGCGTCGAAGAAATGCAGTTCTTTGGCAAGAATAAGAATATCCCCTGCGGTCCCAATGTACTTGATTCCGATGCCATTGTAGTGGTAGAAGGACGTGCCGATGTCCTGAACCTGCTGCGTTATGGTATCAAGAATGCCATCTGTGTGGGTGGTACGAATGTGCCTCCTGAGGTTGCAGAACTTACCCGGAAAAAGACCGTAACCGCATTTACCGATGGTGACAGGGGAGGCAAGCTCATTATCAAGGAACTGCTGCAGGTAGCAGATATCGATTATGTGGCACGTGCTCCTGATGGTAAAACGGTTGAGGATCTTGTACAGAGGGAAATAATACGTTCCCTTCGCCAGAAAGTACCGGTAGAACAGGCAATGGAAGCCTATTCTATCGATAAACCTGCTGAAAAAGCCAAACCATCCACCCCTTCAGGTCCTAAAAAAGGTGGCCGTATCGCCCGGGTTCCAAAACGTGAAAAAAGGGTCAAACCCGATCGTCCCAGGAATCCCGCTGCCAAAATTAAAAAGATCGCCGAGCCACCCATCAAAAAAGAAAAGCCAAAACCTTCCAGGTCAAAACCTACAACCTCGCAACATCCCGTTCTGAAACGTTTAAGTCCTCATTCGGAATCGCTTGCAGGTACCCTTGGAGCACGCCTGCTTGACCAGGATGATAAGGTTGTCAATGAAACACCTGTACGTGATCTTGTGAATACCTTGAAGAATTCAGAGAATAATGTAAAAAGTGTGGTATTTGATGGTGTTGTTACCCAGCGTATACTGGACATAGCATCCAACAAAGGGATCGATACCCTGATCGGCGTGAAAAAAGGCAATATCACAAAAAGTCCTGCAAACGTAAAGGTTTATACGTCTGCCTGATCCATATCCCATAAATTATATCAATATTTCACACCTCTCCTTTGCATGAGGAAATTCTTGCAGAGGAGAGGCCTGCTTTTTTTGTTATTGGTTTTAATGCTGTTTACGTCGGGCTGTTCTGACATAGGGGACACGGTGAATGATGTTAATGAAACCGTGGCTCAGGGCAAGGAAGATGTTGAGTACCTGAAATGGATGAAGGGTTCACTCGATGTCATTCATTCCGATTATGCAGATATCAAACAGTCTCTTGAAGCCCGGGATGTGGTAATACTGGAAAGAGCTGCTGGCAACCTTACTACTCACTGCAGGGAATCCAAAGAAACAATGCAATCTTTCAGTCCATCTCCCAGCCTGCAACCTGTGACTGAGAGGTACAGTCAAATTCTCAATCAATCCTGCAGTCTGGGTACTTTTCTGGAAGAAAATGCAGCCACTCTTAATGTCACAAATGAAACAACCCTGAAGAGAGTTGAGAAAAATATGGCTTTTGTAAATTATTCGTTAATTCTCAACAATTGAAAGTCAAACCTGATTGTAATATGGATTAGTTGCCATCTTTGGACATTTAAAAACATAACGAAAAATAAGAAACTATATATATTATAGATTATTTGAGGGGAATAGTTGAGGAATACTGCGAAAATCCCCCCAAACTCCCCCAATTGAGTATTGCAGTACTGATCCTCCAAAACTCATCCCCCATCATCGAGTATTCCTCAACAACCCCCTCTTTTTGGTCTTCTTTTTTCAAACCTTAGCCCGGCTATTGGTACATAATTAATTAAAAAGATTTAAAGAAAAAAGAGAGACTGGATTATTGCTTACCTGAGTTTTTCAGGAAAGGATTACTTCCAGCTTTTCCTGCTCTGCTGCAAGTTTGACTTCCTGGGAAATACGTTTGCCTGTGGATAATCCTTCTTCTATGAAATCAGAGTATGGCGAACCATTGGTGTATATATTGGTACCTGCTACTATCCTGGCTGAAATCTCGAATACCTTGATCTCAAGCTGGTCTGTAAAAACCGTTTCCAGACAGAAGGATCCGATCATGCCGCCAAACAATTTGAGGGATTCTTCCACAACCTGTTCTCCGAGAGAAAATATCTTGGGCATCAGTGATTCCCTGGCTACCAGGGGGATATTGCCGGTAACAACATAGGTCGGTTGCACACTTGCTTTTTCCAGTTCTTTAGGAGAACCCAGACGGAATATCTCATCGGCATTGGATTCGACACGTCTGTCCATACTCAGCATTTCAAGTGTTCCGTTACTGAGTTTGTATCCTTCTTGCCTGAGTGGTGAATAGAAGAAGTGCAGATAATAGCGTGTGCCTACAATAAATTCCTGGACGGTGTACTTCTCACTTTCATCGATATTTTCCAGGAATTCCTCATAGTTCTTGGCAATGAAGAAACCGCGTCCTCCTTTGGCACCATGATATTTGACCATTACAGGACCGTGGATGTCTTCGGGTTCTACAAGCCGGGGCATGTGAATTCCTGCTCCCTCCAGCCATTCCCGCTCTTTTGTGCGGTCTGATTCCCAATTGAGTACAGCACGGTTACCAAAGGTGGGTACTTCAAGATCAAGGAATTTATCGGCACCCATGTATTCCACAAAGGAACCATGAGGTATTATTATGGCGTTTTTCTGTCTTAAAAGGGGGGCGATATCGGGTATATTCTTGTAACTGTCAACGGAAATGAACTCATCGGGTTTGGCCAGGGGATAGGCATTATAAAAGCGCGGAGGTTCACCTATGCAAATTCCGATTGTTTTTAACCCCTCTTTCCTGGCTCCATGGAATATCTGGAGGCTGGAATGAGAACATACCGTTGCAATCGCCAGGTCCTCGGTATTGTAGTCTTTCAGGATGTCGGAGATCTGCTTTTTCGTGATCATGATATCGCCTTAAAAGTTACATTACATTGTCGGAAGTGATATTTAAATTTAAGGATTGTTACGAAGCAGCCCGCACATTACACTAAGTTTATTAGTTTATTGATTGATACTCCTCTATATGGAAAACGATGACAATACGGAAAAAGTATTGGTTTTACCTTTAAATGAAGATTCACGTAAAATTACCCAGACCCTTTCCAATGAGAAATCCCTGAAGATACTGGAATTACTCGCAAGACAGCCCATGTCTGCAACTTCGATAGCCGAAGAGCTTGATATGCCCCTTACCACTATCAAGTACAATCTGGATGGCTTGCTGGAAAGCGAACTCATAGAGGTAAAGGAGACCAAATGGAGCCGCAAGGGCAGGGAGATCAAGATATATGAACCCATGCAAAAAATGATCGTGGTAGTCCCGGGTAGCAGCAAAACCGATCGCTCCAGTATCCTCGGTATGCTACGTAAATATGTGGCAATGGCAGGAGCAGCTCTATTTGCAGCATTGGGTATTGAATACCTCAGGGATTTTGAACCTCTGGGCCAGACCACGCCACCGGTCGCCCCTGCGGTGATGTCTGAGATGCCGGCTGGCAATACCAGCAATGATACAGCCCTTTTTGCTGGGCAAGCCCCCGCAAACGCAACCACAGAAGCTGCCAGGGCAGCCGGTGAAACTGCAGCTGCAGCAGATGCCAGCAGTCTGATATCTGCGGATTTCCTCTCCCATATAGGTGTATGGTTCCTCTTTGGATGCCTGTTTATAATAGCAGTACTTGCATTGTGGGAAATTTATAATAGGAAAAAGGTGTAATTGGACACAAGTGATCCTGTATGAGAGTTGCTCTCAAAATCGCTTATATTGGCTCTTCATATCGTGGTTCTCAGGTGCAGCCCGGAGTATCCACTGTGGAAGGGAAACTTTTTGAAGCCCTGCAGTCCCTTGAGATTATCGAGGATCCTTCCTCTGCTAGGTTTGTAAGTGCCGGGCGTACGGATACCGGAGTGCATGCCATGGGACAGGTGGTGGCTTTTGATACCGATAAACCCAAGCTGGCTATTCCCAGGGTGATTAATTCCAAATTACCAGGGGATATATGGGCGTGGTCCCGTGCTGAAGTTGACAGTGATTTTCATCCCAGAAGGTATGCCAGAAATCGTACCTATCGCTATATAACACCTTCAATGGATGCCGATATTTCAAAAATAAGAGCCGCTTGCAGTATCCTTGAAGGCAGTCATGATTTTGCTAATTTTTGTTTCAGGGATACCGGACGCAGTACCATTCGCAGAATCGAGAAGATCGATGTGAGACTTGCCGGCAATCTGCTCAGGATCGATATCACAGCCAACAGTTTCCTGTGGAAAATGATTCGCAAGATTGTAACTGTCCTGTTGCTTGTGGGCAGTGGTGCCAGGGATCTGGAATGGCTGGAAAACATGCTGGATCCTGCTTCCTACGAAGAGGGTATTAAACCTGCAAAACCCTATGGGCTGATCCTGACAGATGTGAATTATGGCGATTCAGTCCAGTGGTTTGATGACGGTTATTCCATGCGTCGCTCCCGTGAAAGAATAGAGGAGTATCTTGTTTATCATCAGGTGTTAGCCGAGGTAATGGACCAGTTTTTGCCAAAAGAACCAAAGGCTGAATGATGCAGTTACATATCAGGGATGCTGTAATAGATTATGAGATAGTTCAACGTCCCGTCAAATACGCAAGATTGGAGTTTAAGGACGGAATGTTGCGGGTAATAGTTCCCAAGGGATATGGTAATGCTGCAGCTTTTATCGAGAAAAATGGCGACTGGATTTACGACAAACATCTGCATTTGCAGCGGGTGATTGCTCTAGCCGGGGAAAAGAAACTGGAGAAAAAGCGCGCAGATCCTCATTTTTATAGTTTGGTGGAAAATATTGTACAAAGGCTGCAACGTGAACTGGAAGTAGAGGTCCGGGATTTAAATTTCCGGAAAATGAAGAGGAAATGGGCCAGCTGCAGCAGTAACAAAAAACTTGTTTTCAACCGGCACATGATGTATCTGCCGGATAATCTGATAGAATATATTGTGTATCACGAGCTTTTGCACCTAATTGAATTCAAGCACAATAAGAGATTCTGGTGTCTTGTGGAAAATAAATATCCGCAACGAAAGGAATATGACCTGGAACTTGCAGCATACTGGCATCTAATTAAAAGGACATTTTACTGATTATTTTTTTGCAAAATTGTGATATTGCGGGTCAGGCTTCTGTGTATTCTCTGGCTGTATTGTTTCACTATGGTAAATCCCGCATCCAGTGCGATCCTGTTAATCTCCATCTCCGACACGATCACTGCTTTACTGGCGGGTTTGAGAACTCTGTACATTTCTGCGAAAGATTCCTCGTATAAATGCCGGATGGATTCTGCCTTTATCATGGCGGACCTGCCATATGGAGGATCGGTGATCACTGAATCAATACAGTTGTTTTTGAGGGGTAATTTACAGGCATCTCCCTGAAGCAGGTTATAATCCCCGCCGAAATATTCCAGATTCAATTTTGCTCCCTGTATGATCTCATTGCGTGCTTCCAGGCCGACTACTTTTGAACCCAGCATGGCCGCTTCCACAAGTATGCCGGCAGTACCGCAGAACGGATCCAGCAGTTTTGTATCCTTGTTTACCCCTGCAAGGTTTACCAGCGCCCTGGCTGTAATGGGCATGAGTACCCCGGGATAGAAAAAGGGTTTCTTGTGGGGTGCACGTGCATGGAAGGCCTTGCGGTCTATGGATGCAATGACAGAGCCACATACGCATTTTTCAGTCAGTATGAGCCGCAGGGTAACATCGGGCTGGTTGAGATTGGCCCTGTATCCCTTCCTGAAAACAGCTCCGCCTACTCTCTGTTCCAGGTAGGAGCCTTCCACACTGGTATGGTGATTGACCTTCCGGGCACGTACTACAAAGGTCTGGCCTGCAGAAAGATGGGGTTTTATGTCGCAGTTTTCTGCACTGGAAATAATGGTTTCGGGTTCATTATTGCAGATGAAAGCAACCCGCAGGATATGATGGCACATGGCCAGTTTTCCGGAAATTTTTTCCAATCTACTTTCGGCATCTGACTCTTCAAGTTCCACCACAAGACAGTGATCATAATGTTGCGTGTATACCGGTTTGAGACCTTCGGTAGCCAGACAGGCCAGAGCCTCGTCTGCAGCGATTTCTTCATGGTCTCCGGAAAGTTCAAAAGCGTAACGCATATCAGAACATCTTTTCAAGGGCCTGTCTGCCGGTCATACCTTCCTCAATTCCGATATCAAGGGCTTTTTTGCTTACAGATTTCAGAGAAGTCTGCAGTACATCCTCAAAACTGTCCACGCCACTTACCACAGCAGCCACATCTCCCAGCTTGTCTGCGGTTTCCATATTGAGATAGCCACACATCACATAACCCATGTCGGCTTTGATCAGGAGCAAGGAAGCGTTTTCAAATTCCCATTTGAGACCCTGTGCTGTACCATTTTCCAGTTTGATCTGTTCTATTCTCATTTTGCTCACCCGATTATTCAATATAAAAAGAGAAATGTGATGTATTCCCGATATTGCCCCTCACAAAAGTAGTATTTTCTCCTTCTGAAACAGTAATATTCTCCATTCCTGCTGTAGAATTTATCTCCACTGTATCATCAAGTTCAATCACCACTTCAGAGTGATTCTGGCCCCTGAAGGTAAAGTTCGTACTGGAATTGAGAACGGCAGTATCAAAAATATAATGTACACTGTAACTATTTTCTATCCTGTCTGTTTTGTTGATGTCACCCAATGTTTCAAAATCCAGCTGCGCTTTGATATCCATTACCTGGATATTTTCAGAGGAACCATTGATCTGTACATCCATCTCCTCTTCCAGTTCTCCTCTAAGGTAATTGCGCACTTTGACGTCCATTTTCAATACTTCCCAGGCGTTGACAAGCCCACTGTCATCTCCCAGCTGTGAATCGATGTAATCTCTGTAAGAAACGGCGGAGGAATTTGTGTAACTTTCATTGTATTTCCATTCCATGATGTCATTTTTGAGTATTATGTGATTGCTCCAGGTCGTCTGGCCAGATGCGGGCATAATCAGGATAAATAGTATCAGCAGGAAATGTATTGCAACCACAAGTTTACGCAAAACAGGCACCTCAAAGAGTAGTTATTTCGCATCCGTCTTCAGTTATAATTAGGGTGTGCTCGGCCTGGGATACCATTCCTCCACCTACCTCTTTCAGTACAGGGAAGGAAGTGATGATTTCAGCCTTTTCAAGTTGCATCAGGGCAAGATCAATTTTGGGAGAGGTCAGCCATCTTTTGGCAAAGGGTAAAGTGCTGTACTCTTTCAGTTCCTTGAGAAGTTTGCGGGCTGCAGGCATACGTATGGGCTTTTTCTGTATGAACTGGTAGATTTCCGTGAAGCTGCCATCTGAGATCTTACCCGCACCATCTGTTGCAAAGGGCTCGATGGCTATTATATCGCCTGCCTGAAGTTCCATTCCCTGTCCGATATGGCGATTGGGAATACTTGGCGGGGTATGTGCCTGATAACGTGCAAGACCGTGGCCCGTGAGATTTGCAACCGGTTTGAATCCCTTGTCACGGATTGTATCCTCGATAACCGCTCCGATCTCTGCAGTATTCACACCGCCTTTGACAGTATCTATGGCTGCATCCAGTGCCTCTCTGGAAGCATCTACCAGATCCTTATTTCCTGAAAGGTCAATGGTCAGGGCGGCATCGGCAATATAGCCATCCACATGTACTCCCATATCCAGTTTGACTATATCCTTGCCAAAAACTTCCGTATCTCCTGCCATCGGGGTCGCATGGGCGGCTTCGTCATTACGTGAAAGATTGCAGGGGAAAGCGGGTTTGCCTCCAAGTTCCATTGTACGTTGTTCCACAAACTCGGCTACATCCAGCAGCTTTGCTCCTACCTTGATTTTATCCGCGGCTTCTCCCCGTACCTGTGACAGAATCTTACCGGCGGTTAGATACTTATCGAGAATCTCCTCAACTTCCTGAACTTTGTCCTGCATGCTCATCACCTGTTATGATTTTGGAGATTAATGTTATACTACAAATTCCTTTTCAAAAGTATTCAGGTTCTCATAACCATGTTCTGTTATCAGGACCAGATCTTCCAGGCGTATCCCGCCGATATGTGGGTAGTAGAGCCCCGGTTCAATGGTAATGATATTACCTGCCTGCAGGGGTATCTCCCTTAAACCGATTGACGGTGCTTCATGTACTTCCAGTCCGACACCGTGACCTGTGGAGTGGATGTATCCTTCACCTTTTTCAGCATCTGTGGAATATCCTCTTTCTTCGAACACATCACAGACCGCCTGATGCACATCATTTGCTGCAACACCGGGTTTAAGCATTCCCAGAGCCTTTTCTTGGGCTGCAAGCACGGCATCGTACATCTGCTGTAATTGTTCTGTAGTTTCTCCCCTGGTTACGGTACGTGTCATGTCACCGCAGTAGTGATGCAGTTTATGCTGCGGGAAGATGTCGATCACAATGGGCTCGTTTGCCAGCAGCTGTCCCTCGCCATGCCAGTGCGGATCGGCTGCACCTTTGCCACAGGCCACAATGGTTCCATGGGCCCGGCAATCATGATCAAGCAGGGAATGTTCAATAATCCTGCGTACCCTGGATGCTGTCAGGGGTTGACCTTCAAGGAAGAGTTTATTGTCCTCGATCTCAGCGGTTTTGATGGTTTCAATGGCTGATTGCATTGCTTCTTCGTTGGCCTGCTGGACCTGCCTGATAAGATTGACCTCTCCCTTTTCCTTGACCTCACGCAATTTTCTTAAGGGGCTCTGGATCGGATTGACGGTAAACCCCATCTCTTTGAGCACCTGGGCTGTATAAACAGGGAAATCCCGGGGTACTGCCACATGTCGCACTCCTTCCTTTTGCAGTAACTGGCCGATACATTCTCCGTAGGCTCTGCCCGGGTCGGCTGTTTCCTTGAGGCGTTTTTTGTAATCACAGAAACTCAAAGGCACGATTTCCTCTACCCTGCTTTCCTTCTGCACCCTGCCCTTTTCCATATCCGATATCAGCATCATGTCCCTGGCATTGCGGGTCTGGATGTAACAGAAAGGGTCACCTGCCAGGAATTTCGTGGCAAAATACATATCGGCATTGGAAGAATCGGCAACAAGGAGATAGGCTTCACATCGATTTTTTGCAAGGGCTGCAGTAACGTCCGGAAAATTGTTTGTCTGCTTCATGTACTGAAATTTGTACTGATGTTACATAAGGGTATCATGAAAAAAGAGAAGCTAATTTCTAAATATACTACGTTCGGCGCTTAAATGGAAAAAAGGTATATTATATTACTTGACATATATACAATATATCCATTTTATGTTATTGATAAATAATTACATTAGAAAACATTTGTGATCATTTAATCGGAGACAATTAACGTATGTCTGTGAAAGGAGAGGATAATATTATCAAATCAACACTTTTCATTCTATTTTTACTAATAACTATTATTGTTTGCATCCCCTTGCACAGGCAGCAACGACAGTAGCCGCTTCGAACAGTTATGTGAACTGAGGTGTTAGTGATGCGAAACTTAGAAAATTACAAAAACAACCGATTTAAATCGTTAATCTTCTCACTTATTCTATTTCTAATCATTACGACTGGATTAGTTACAGTAGCAGAAGCGGAAACTACCGCACAATTTGATTTTTCTGATATTTATAATGCTGACACTGTTTATGGCAATGATAAATCAGGGGCATTCGATAGTTGGGCAGCACTGATTACTGGCACTGTTGCTGAAAATAATGGAAACCCACGTGATGACGGTCTACCAGATGACGGTGTTTTTCCGTCCACCTCCACACACCCAAGGATAGAACTTGCTAAATTTCACACTGATGACGGGTTCAATGCATGGCAATCTAGCGGCACAGGTAGTGTTACTGCAAATGTCACAAATGGGCAATATAAAACAGTTCATTTAATCGCCTCGGCTGGTGGTGCTGGTACTAACAATCCAGCAAAGTTCGAAGTTGTACTTCATTATAGTGATGACACAACTGATAGGTCACAGGAATTCACTGTTCCCGATTGGTATGGAGATATAAGCGACCCTGGATACGCACTCAAAGACAATATGGACCGATGGAGTAATGGCGGTAATCTTTACGAAAACAGTGATGATCCTGCAATTTGGGGATTTGCTATGCAAGCAGATTCTACAAAAACGCTAGAATCTATTACTATTGACGTCACTGCAAATGAAGCAGGGTCATTCAATTTTTTTGGCGGGGCTGCAACTACACAGGAAACTGATGTGATTGAAAAACCAAGAATTTCTTCCTTTGAATTAACCAATCCATCAGACAAAAATTTAGCTGTAAATTTTGATAGTGACAAACAGCTCTCTGTAATTTCTGTATCTATCACAGGTGCCGAATCAGCCACGTTTACCGGAACAAACTTTACAGAAGCTGATAACGGTGATGGCACCTACACATATGAAGCAACTTATAATAGTAATAGTGATGGAGACTATACCGCGACTCTAGAAATAGCCGAAGATGCCGAAGGTAATGATGGAGCAAGTGGTGAGCAGGATAGCGTTAACATCGACACAACTCCTCCGCAAATCACTGGATTTAAAGTGTCCAATCCATCCGGGCAAAATCTTTTGTTGAATTTCACATCAAATGAAGACCTAGCAGCGATATCAGTATCTATCAGTGGAGCCGAATCAGCTACGTTTACTGGGGCATACTTTACAGAAACTGATAACGCTGATGGTACTTACACGTATGAAACAATCTATAATGGTAATAGCGATGGAGACTATACTGCAACCCTTGAAACAGCCGAAGATGCAGAAGGCAACGATGGAGCAAGTGGTGAGGAGGATATCGTTAACATCGACACAACTCCTCCTGTGATTAATGCTGTTGAATTTCCTGTAAACAGCAATACAGGCGATATTGTTGGTATTGGATTCAATGTGAATGATAACATAGGAATTACCAGTACCGATTTCAACATTTCAACTAACAATACTGCTGAACTTACAGAGAATGGTAACTGGTACAACTATACTCTTAATGTCCCT
Source organism: Methanohalophilus portucalensis (assembly GCF_002761295.1). Taxonomy (NCBI): domain Archaea; kingdom Methanobacteriati; phylum Methanobacteriota; class Methanomicrobia; order Methanosarcinales; family Methanosarcinaceae; genus Methanohalophilus; species Methanohalophilus portucalensis. Next base: position 2,084,289 of record NZ_CP017881.1, read on the forward strand.
GTTGATTCAGTAGATGATATTGTTTTCAATGCCACCTTCTCTGACGGTGCAGACAATTTCAATGCAAGTAGTGACAAGACAATAAGTGTTTCTGATAATATCGATCCTGTAATTCAGGATATCGTTTATGAAGAAAATGTCAATACAGGTGATGTTGTCGCGATTGGATTCAATGTAAATGATAACATAGGAATTACCAGTACCGATTTCAACATTTCAACCAATGAAACTGCTGAACTTACAAACGATGGTAACTGGTACAACTATACTCTTAATGTCCCTGTTGATTCCGTTAATGACATTGACTTCAATGCTACTTTCTCTGACGCTGCAGGCAATTTCAATTCAACTGATGACATTTCCGTAAATGTCTCAGATAACATTGATCCTGTAATTCAGGATATCGTTTATGAAGAAAATGTCAATACAGGCGATATTGTTGGTATTGGATTCAATGTAAATGATAACATAGGAATTGCCAGTACCGATTTCAACATTTCAACTAACGAAACTGCTGAACTTACAGAGGATGGTAACTGGTACAACTATACTTTGAATGTACCTTTAGATTCAGTAGATGATATTGT